>JBEQCK010000211.1:0-5518 GCA_041639335.1 Novosphingobium sp. | reverse complement strand
GTTGATCTGAGCGCCCAGCGGCCTCGCTTGCGGGCATGATCACCGCGGGCGAGGTTGTCTCGGTCGCCCCGTAAGTGTTGTGCAGGCCAAGGCCAGGCAGAGCGGCATTAAGCTGGGCAATCGTCGAAGCGGGCATGAGCGCTCCGCCGAACCCGCAAACCCGCCACTTGTGCAAGGCCCGACCATCAAAGTGCGGGTCCATCAGCAGCAGCGCGATCATTGCCGGGACGATCAGTGTATAGGTCATGCCCTCACGCGCGGCGATTTCGAGGAACCTTGCGGCCTTGAATTCTCGCATGATTATCAGGCAGCCAGACATTGCCACGCTGACACCAAGCAGCGCGACGAGGCCGGTCACGTGACTTGCCGGGACGGCCAGCAAGCAACGCTCACCTTCGCGCAAAGAGTAATGATGCCGGTAATGCAGGACCGAATGAACCAGATTGCAATGCGTCAGCACCGCACCTTTTGGTCTGCCTGTCGTGCCAGAGGTGAAGAGAATGACGGCAGGATCGTCCACGTCCACTGGGGCGAATACGCGTGGAGGGGCGGAAGGAAGGGCGATGTCGTCGGCCACGGCAAAGCGGAGCTTCACTGCGGGCGGGAGATCGGGAAGCACTGCGTCAGCCTCGTGAAACAGCGCCGTTGCCTCGCTTGCAGTGAGCGCTTGGGCAATTTCGGGCGGGGTGAGGCGTATGTTCAGAGGAACCGCGATCCATCCACCAAGGGCGCAGGCGAGGACGATTACCTGATACTCGAGCCGATTGGCGAGCAGGATCGCCACGCGATCCCCGCGGGCGAGACCTTGTAAGGCAAGGGCTGCTGCAAGGGTATGGACCGCCTCGTGCAGGCCGGCATAAGTCAGGCGTCGCTGCCTATCGACCACGGCTTCGGCACCGGGCGTGCGCGCCACGGCGGCAGCAAGGCAATCGGCAAGGCTGCGCGGACGATCAGCAAAGCAGCGCACGACGCGGCCGTGGTGGACCTCGTGGCGCATATCTGCATCGCCCACACCTTTCATGCCTCGGCCAACCTCTCCCTACACGCCTTTCGGCTTGTCATTGCGTAACATATGCGCGAAGACGCTACGATAATCAATGATAGTGAGTGCTGATTCACTTTCCTTGCGGAATGTGGCTGAAGCAACCACTCAGCGCTTGGTCACACGCCGCGCGCGATCGAAGGGAGATCAACAAGATGACTGCACTGTCCAGTTTCACCAAGCTTATCTGCCGCGATGAGGAGGCAATGGCCTCCTACTACACATCGGTCTACGGCTACGGCATTGTCCAGCGTGTGGCTGGCAGCAGCGATGGCGAACCCTTCCGCGAGGTCATCCTCGCCCCCGGTGGCGATTGGACCAAGGGTTCGCTGGTCATGTTCAATTTCACCGAGCGCGATGCCCCGCGCGACCAGCAGGTGATCCTGGGCTTCGTTGTCGAGGACCTCGACGCACTGGTTGCCAGGATCACCGCCAACGGCGGCAAGCTGATCGGCCCGATCCGCGAGGAAACCGATCATGGTGTGCGCGTGGTCTTCTCCACCGATCCCGAAGGCGCGCTGTGCGAAAACGTGCAGATGCTGGCCCACTGATCGCGAAGCAGGAGCAAAACCAGGTGGCACTCGACAAGGACGTATTCGCAGGCGGCGTTGCCGTGGTAACCGGCGCGGGATCAGGCATCGGCGCAGGCTTGGCCCGTCGTGCAGGCGCGCTCGGCATGACCGTGGTGGTGACCGACATCAACGAGGCGGCAGCGGCAGACACCGTCGCGGCGATTGAAGCGGCCGGTGGCAAGGCCGAAGCCGAGAAGGTCGACGTCTCTATCCCGGAAGAACTCGACCGCTTGGCCGAGTTGGTGTTTGATCGGCATGGCGAAGTGCGCCTGCTGATCAACAATGCCGGGATCGAAACGGTTGGCTATACCTGGGAAGTGCCCGCTGCGCGCTGGGAAGCCACGCTCAACATCAACATCCATGGCGTGATCCATGGCGTGCGCGCCTTCGTGCCGCGCATCATCGCCAGCGGCAAGGAAGCGTGGATCGGCAACCTCTCCTCGGTCGGTGCGTTCGGCCAGATGCCGGGACAGACTGCATACACCGTTACCAAGCACGCAGTGCAGGCATTCAGCGAATGCCTCTACCTCGAGATGGAATTGAAGAACCTGCCGATCCATGTCTCGGCGATCGTTCCGGGCATGTTGCGCACCAACATCTTCAATGCCGAGGCCGGAGCCGGCGAGCCCGACAATGCCGTCGCCCACCGCCGCGCGATGTTCGAGATGATGCGCGATTATGGCATGGACCTTGACGAGGGTTGCCGCCTGTTCCTCGAGCAGATGGCCGAGAACAAGTTCTGGGTCCACAGCCAGCCCGAAATGAGCGAGCAGATCATCGGCGGCCGCGTGAAGTTCCTGCAGGAACAGATCCCGCCGATCATGCCGGACCTCGCCCGCCAGATCGCGGTAGACTGAGGCGATGGGAAAGCGAACGGCGCGCCGTCCGTGGCGCGCCGTTCGTTACCTGCCCGTCAATCGGTGCGCGGCGTTTCTACCGCAGCATTGCGGCAGGCCCATTCGAGCAGGGCCGAGTAATCCTTCTTGGCAAATTCCGGCACGGCACGCGCCCCGCCATAGACGGCATGTGCCGCCGCGCCCACAGGCAGGCCCATGCGGTATTCCGCCGCAGCGGCCATGGCCAAGGTCATGTCCTTGAAGGCGAGATCGATGGTGAAGCCGGGCGCGGTATCGCCCTTCAGCACCTTGTTGACCATCAGCGTGTGCAACTGGCCGTTCTGCGCCGTCGTGCTCCCGGTAACCTTCAGGATCGTATCGATATCAAGACCCAGTCGGGTGCCGAGCGCGACGGCCTCGGCGCTCACTGCGGCGATGGTCAGCAGCAGAAAGTTGTTCACCAACTTCATCCGGCTGCCCATGCCCTGTCCGCCGCAACGCATGATGTCCTTGCCCATGGCCTTCAGCAGCGGCTCGACGCGGGCGAAGTCTTCATCGCTGGCGCCGACCATGAACAACGATTCCCCGCGTTCGGCATGAAGCACCAGGCGGCCGATCGGGCTGTCGACGAAGGCCACACCCTTTTCGGCACAGGCCTTGGCGACGCGATCGGTGCCATTGGCATCGATGGTCGACATGTCGAGCAGCAGCGTGCCGGGCTGCATCTGCGCAAGTGCGCCATCGGGGCCGAGCACGACCGCTTCCACATGAGGCGTTGCGGGCAGGCAGGTGATCACCACCTCGACACCCGTCGCGGCTTCGGCCACAGAGCCTGCCTTGCGACCACCGAGTTCCACGATCTGGTCGGCGCGTGTAGGGTCGATGTCATAGGCGACGACGTCAAAACCCTTGCGTGCCAGATGCTTGGCCAGCGGCAAGCCCATCGCGCCAAGGCCGATATAGGCTACAGTCGTCATGATATGCTCTCCCTCGGCGTTCAGATCGCGCCGTGATTGATGTAGCTGGTCTTGCTTTCGGTAAAGAATTCTGCGGCAGTCGATCCGGTCTCGCGCGCGCCGTAGCCAGAGGGCGAACGTCCGCCGAGCGGCACGTGGTATTCCAGGCCCGCCGTCGGCGCGTTGACCATGACCATGCCGGCCTGCGATGCCTTGCGAAAGCGCTCGGCGCTTTTCAGGCTGCGGGTCGCGATGCCCGAGGACAGCTTGTATTCGCAGGCATTGGCCGCGTGGATCGCCTCGTCGAGGTCCTCAACCTTGATAACCGAGGCGATGGGGCCGAAGGACTCATGCTGGTTGCAGCGCCATTCCGCCTCCGTGCCCGTCAACAGCGTGGGTGCCATATAGAGGCCGCGCGTGCGCGCTTCGACGGCACCACCACCAGCGGCAAGCTCAGCGCCCTCTGCCTGCGCATCGATCACGAACTGCAGATTTTCGTTGAACTGCTGCACGTTGGCGACCGGGCCGATCTGGGTCTCGGGATCGAGCGCGTGGCCGACGCGGTAGCTTCCCGCAACGTTGATCATCCGCTCGACAAATGCATCGTGGATGCCCCGCGTAACAATCAGGCGCTCAGTCCCGGTGCAGCGCTGCCCGGTCTGGATCCATGCGCCGTTGCTGGCGATCTCGACCGCCAGATCGAGGTCGGCATCATCAAGCACGACGAGCGCATTTTTGCCACCGAGTTCCAACTGGCACTTGGTCATCGTCTCGGCGGCGCGGGCCAGCACGGCGCGGCCCGTGGCGGTGCCACCGGTGAAGGTCAGGCCATCGGCCTCGTCGATCATCACATTGCCGGTCGCGCGACCATCGCCCATGACAAGGTTGAACACGCCCGCCGGAACGCCCGCTTCCGCGATGATCTCCGCCAGCATCACGGCGCAACCGGGCACGAAGCTGCTGGGCTTCAGGACCACCGAATTGCCATAGGCGAGCGCGCCTGCGATCTTCCATGAGGGCAGGGCGATCGGGAAATTCCACGGCGTGATCGCAGCGATAACGCCCAGCGGCTCGCGCGTGACCAGCACGTTGAAACCGTCGCGCATCGAGTTGTACCATTCGCCCTGCGCCCGGATCACGTCGCCCGCTGCAGCCTGAAAGCACTGTGCGGCGCGCAAGACCTCGACAATGCCCTCGGGGAGCGTCTTGCCTTCTTCGCGGCTGAGCAGCTTGCCGATCTCGGCCGCACGGGCCTTCAATAGTTCGGCAATCCTGTAGAGGATGTCGACGCGCGCCTGCATGTTAAACGCGGCCCACGCCGGTTGCGCTCTGCGCGCGGCCGCCATGGCCTCGCGCACTTCGGCGTCGCCGACCTTGGTATAGCAGCCAACGGTCTCGTCCAGGTCGGACGGGTTCTGTGTGGTGAACGGCACCGCGCCGTCAACCCAGCGGCCGTCGATATAGTTGGCGCCCTTCATCATAATGTCTCCGCGATCACGCCCGCAGCCAGCAGGCGATCGATTTCAGTCCGGTCGAGGCCCAGCATTTCGCCCAGCACGGCGGCGGTATCCTCGCCAGAGCGGGGTGGGGCATGGCGATATGTTGCGGGCGAAGCGGAAAGCTGCGCCGGGAAGCCCAGCACCTTGACCGGCGTGCCGTCAGACCGCGCCATTTCGTGTACCAGCCCACGCGCCTCGATCTGCGGATGATCCAGGATTTCAGGGATTTCGTTGACCTTTCCGCCGGGCAGCTTGGCCGCTTCCATCGCCGCGATGAGGTCTGCCGATGTCCATCGCGCAATCGCCGGACGCATCAGCGCAAGCAGGGCATCACGATTGACGCTGCGACCTGCGCTGATGGCAAAGCGCTCGTCATCAGCCAGCTGGGGCAGGCCGATCAGCGCAGTGAAGGCACGAAACTGACGGTCGTTGCCAAGCGCCACGAGGATGCTTCCGTCAGAGCAGGCAAAGTCCTGATACGGAACGGTATTCGGGTGCTGGTTACCCATGCGGCGTGGCACCATGCCGCCGTTCATCCAGTTCGATGCCTGATTGGCCAGCAGCGCCACTTGCGTATCAAGCAGGGCAAGGTCGATCCGCTGCCCCTCGCCGG
>JBEQCK010000210.1:0-5588 GCA_041639335.1 Novosphingobium sp. | reverse complement strand
AGTTCCATGGGGCGATGACCGCCTTTGCCGGCGTGGTCGGCAAGGACTGGGTGATGGACTCCGACGCCGACCGCGACGCCTATGCCGATACTTACGCGCCCGGCAGCACCGAGGAATGGCCGGCATCGGCTGCCGTCGCCCCGGCCTCGGTCGAGGAAGTGCGCTCAATCGTGCGGCTGGCCAACGAGCACAAGACGCCGCTCTGGCCGGTCGCACGCGGCAAGAATCTGGGCTACGGCACGGCCGCGCCGCGCCTGCCGGGCACGGTGGTGCTCGACCTTGGCCGGATGAACAAGGTGCTCGAGCTCGATACCAAGCTGGCCTATTGCGTGGTCGAGCCGGGGGTCGGCTTCTTCGACCTTTACGAACATATCCAGCGTGAGAAGGCGCCGTTGTGGATGTCGGTCCCTGGCAATGCCTGGGGTTCGGTGCTGGGCAACGCACTCGAACATGGCATCGGCTATACGCCCTATGGCCTGCACGCGCGCAATCTTTGCGGGATCGAGGCAGTTCTGCCCGATGGCGACTTGGTCCGTACCGGCATGGGTGCGATGAGCAACAACCCGGCATGGCACCTCTTCCCGATGAGCTATGGCCCGACCTTCGATCTCGCGTTCTCGCAATCGAACCTCGGCGTGGTGACCAAGGCGGGCGTCTGGCTGCAGCCTGCGCCGGAAAGTTCGCTGGAAATCGTGTGGGACATCCCCAAGGTCGAGGACATCGGCTGGGTGGTCGATACGATCGCGCCGCTCAAGATCTCGGGCCTGATCGACCAGAACGTGTTCATCCCATCGTGGCTGGGCAAGATGGTGCTGAAGGGCCAGCGGCAGGATTTCTGGGACAAGCCTTCGGCCATTCCCGAATGGCGCGTCGAGGAACTGCTGAAGGAGCACAAGCTCGGTTACTGGCAGGTGGCGCTGCGTCTTTATGGCGAGGAGAGCGTGGTCAAAGCCAAGGCCGAAGTGGTCAAGGCGGCGATGAAGCGCAACCTGGCCGCCGCTTCTGAAGAGCATTGGTGGCATCCGGGCGACTATATCCACGGCGTCGATACGACGATGGGCATTCCTTCGGCCGTGCCGCTGCAGATGTCCGACTGGATTGGCGGGCGCGGGGCGCACATGGGCTTTTCGCCGGTTGTCCCGGCCACCGGCAAGCATGTGCTCGACCAGATGGCCCGCAGCCGCAAGATCATCGCCGACTTCGATGTGGACTTCTACGCCAGCTTCACCATCGGCGGGCGCTTTGCCAACAACGTCAACATGCTGATGTACGACCGCGACAATGCGGCCGAGGTGGTCAAGATGCGCAAGCTGTTCGATGCGCTGATCACCGAGACGGCCAAGGCGGGCTATGCCGAATATCGCACGCATTTGGGTTGGATGGACCCGGTGATGGAAACCTTCGACTTCAACAACCACGCGCTGCGTCGCTTCGGCGAGAAGGTGAAGAACGCGCTCGATCCCAATGGCATCATAGCGCCCGGCAAGCAGGGCATCTGGCCTGCCGCCTATGCCGACGCCCGGGGCAAGAGCAATGCCGGGGGGACCGGGGCATGAACCGCGCATCTCTCGCTCTCGTTGCCGCGCTCGGCGCTGCTGCAACAGCCGTCTTCGCTGCGCCTCCGGGCCCACCGCCCGGACCGCCCCCGCCGTATCAGATGCGGCCGGTTGCGCCGACAGGCGACAGGCTCAAGCCCGGTGGCGATGGCAAGGTGCTGTTCGAAGTCCATTGCGGCTATTGCCACCTGACCGGCGGCATGGGCACCAACCTCCTGACCAAGCAGCAGGTCATGGCGGGGAATACGCCTGACAAGGGCCTGCTTGCCAACCGCACCGACCTGACTGCCGACTACGTCAAGACCGTGGTCCGCATGGGCAAGGGCGCGATGCCGCAGCAGACCAAGGTCGACCTCACCGATGCCGAGCTTGATGCCGTGGCAAAGTATCTCGGGAAGGCAGACTGATGCGCGTCTCGCGTCGCTCGATGCTCAAGGGCAGTGCACTGGCAGGCGCCGCTGCCGCAACGCCGGCGATGGCAGCCATGGTGAGCCCTGTGCCGCTGGTCGTTTTCGACAGCCGCATCCCCGAGTCTGCTGCCTTCGCGGCAACACGGGCCCCGGGCCGGTCGATCGACCTTGCCTTGAGTTCGGCTGATGCTGCGCGTGCGATCAAATTCCCTCAAGTCGTGACAGGGCTCACACGCTGGAGCGACTGGACTGCGCTAAGAGGGGTCATGGAGGCGCAGGGTTTGCGTCTCTCGGAAGAGATTCGTGCTGCCGCCCCCCTCTCCGGCCGCACGCATCTTTTCCTCTGGACGATGACTGCGCGCTAGACAGTCCCGGCGCGAAGCCAGCAGTCTGCAAAAAAGGGGTGCGTTCCTGTCGGGACGTACCCCTTTTAACGTGCTGTCTGTTTTCACGTGGTGAAACGTTCAGAATGGGCGTCTGCCCCACCCGCGTCTTATTCCCCAATGCGTATTTCGACAGCATGCGGGCTTGACCCGGGCTCCCGTGTAATTAGTATGTGTTACTAACAAATTCCGACGCGGATCGGAATCGGGAGAGAGGCGATGCAACCAGTGGGCAACAGATGGACGCGGTAACTCTCTATCATTGGGAACCCAATGCCAACTCGGGCAAGCCGATGCTGGCGCTGATGGAAAAAGGCGTGCCCTTTTCCAGCCATTACATCGACATGCTGCAGTTCGACCAGCACAAGCCGGAATATCTCGCGATCAATCCGCAGGGCACGATCCCGGCGATGACGCACACGGCCAATGGTCAACAACGCGTGCTGACCGAGAGCACCGCGATCATGGAATACGTCAACGACCGGTTCGACGGGCCTGATCTCATGCCGTCGGATGCGCGGGATCGCTGGCGCGTGCGCTGGTGGATGAAGTTCATGGACCAGTGGCTTGGCCCCAGCTTCTCGATGATCGGCTGGAGCGTGTTCGTCGGGCCGATGGTGCGCCAGCGTGACCCGGCCGAACTTGCGGCCGCGATCGATCGCATTCCTCTGCCGGAACGCCGCGTCGCCTGGCGCAAGGCGATCAATGGTGATTTCTCGGAAAGCGAGATGGCCGAGAGCCGCCGCCGCGTGCAGCTCGGCATTGCCAAGCTCGAAGAGGAACTGGGCAAGCGCCCCTATGTCGGCTCGCACGAGTACAGCCTGGCTGACATCAACATCTTCAACAGCACCTATTCGTTGCCGCTGTCGCAGCCTGATCTGGCGGGCAAGGACAAGACGCCGAACATCATGCGCTGGCTCAAGCGGGTCTACACCCGCGATGCGGTGAAGAAGACCTGGGCGATGGGCAAGACCGACCTCGCCCATCGCTATGGCCTGATCATGGCGGAGATCGAAGAATGAGCGCGATTCTCTACCATGGCGAGCCCAATGGCGCTTCGCTGACCGTGCTTGCCGCCCTTGCGCAGTCCGGCCTCGACATCGAATGCCGCCGCATCGGCCTGCTTGGCGGCGAGCGGCATGCGCTGCCCGGCATTGCCGACCCAGTCGCGCTCGACCTGTGCATCGAGGGCGAGGGACCAGTGCTCGTCATCAACGGCGAGGCGATGACCGAATCCGTGTTCCTGGCGCAATATTTCGACGAGGCTGCGGGCGGGGCCGGGCTGCAACCGGCGGACGCCTATGCGCGCTGGGAAATGATGATGTGGTGCCGCCAGATCACCGAGCGCTTGTCGCCCGCTGCCGCGCTGCTCGGCAATCTCGCCACCTCGCAGCAGGCGATTGCCGCGATCCCGGCCGACGACTTCGCGACGCTGACGGCGCGTATCGTGTCAGACGACCTGCGCCAGCGCTGGCAGGCGCTGAACGATGATGTCGTCGACGCTGCCCAAGTGGCTGACAGCGAGACCAAGGTCACGGCCGCCGTCGAACGCTGTGAGAAGCAGCTGAGCGATGGTCGTGACTGGCTGATGGGCAGCTTCTCGATCGCCGATCTCGTCACCTATTCATGGCTGGCCGGAATGCAGCTTCTGCGTCCGGATGCCTTCGCCGCCGCATCCCGCACCACTGCGTGGCTCGCCCGCACGGCCGAACAGGATTGCGTGAAGGCGGCGCTTGCCAGATCGACCGTTTCCGAACCGCTCCGCGCCTGGGCGCCGGGGCCAGAAATCAACCGTTGGGGATAACCAATGCGCGCCATCGACTACTTTGACCGCGGCCATGACCGCGACCCGCAGCGTCTCGCCATCGTTGATACGGAGACTGGCCTCAAGCTGACCTTCGCCGAGACGAAGGCCCTGTCGGAGCGTATTGCCGCAGCCCTGCAGAAGGGTGGTTTCGAGAACCAGGACTGCCTTGGCCTATATGGTCCGAACGACGGCATGCTGCTTGTCGTCTTGCTGGCGATGTGGCGCGCCAACGGCAAGTGGATCCCGGTCAACACCCGCAACGCGATCGACGCCAACGCCGCCTACATCAACTACGTGCGCCTCAAGTGGCTGGTCTATCACTCGTCGAAGGCCGACGAAGTCCAGCAGCTCAAGGACCTTTGCCCAACACTCCAGCACTTCGTCTGCCTTGATCAGCGCACGGGCAATGACCCGAGCCTCGATGAGTTCATGGCGGGCGTCAGCGAGGCCGATTTCGTCGAGCCAGAGATCGACGCCTTCGGCAACCTGATGGACATGGTTGGCATCTTCCCGACCGGGGGCACGACCGGTCCTTCGAAGGGGGCAAACGTAACCAACCTGGGTTGGGGCACGATGATCGAGACCGCCGCCGACGGCATGGGCGGCCGCACCGATTCCCCGGTTGCGCTGGTTTCGGCCCCGATCACCCACGCTGCGGGGCCGATTGCACTTTCCACGCTGAGCCTTGGTGCGACGCAGGTGATCCTGCCTGGCTTCGATGCCGAGCGCGTGCTGCGTACGATCGCGGAGTACAAGGTCACCCACATGTACCTGCCGCCGACGGCGCTTTACCAGCTGCTGGCCTCGCCGGAGCTGGGCGCCTACGACTATTCCAGCTTGCGTATCTTCATCCTCGTCGGCTCACCCTGCAGCCCGGAAAAGCTGCGCCAAGCGGTCGAGGTGTTCGGCCCGGCGATGTGCCAGTCCTATGGCCAGGTCGAATGTCCGATGATCGTGGCGTGGTTCCCGCCTGAGGATGTGGCGAAATTTGCGACTTCGGCGCCTGAGAAGCTGGCCGCCTGTGGCAAGCCGACCCGCTCGATCAAGGTCGCGCTGCTTGACGACGATGGCAACGAAGTGCCGCTGGGCGAAGCGGGCGAGATCTGCGTGCGCGGCGCGCTGGTCACCCATTCCTACTTCGAAAAACCAGAGGAAACCGCCGAAATCCGCAAGTTCGGCTGGCACCACACCGGCGACGTTGGCAAGTTCGACAAGGACGGATACCTCTATATCGTCGACCGCAAGAAGGACATGGTCGTCTCCGGCGGCTTCAACGTGTTCACCGCCGAGGTCGAAGCTGCCGTGACCGAGCTTGCGCAAGTGCGCGAGGCCTGCGTCTTCGGCATTCCGCACGAGAAGTGGGGCGAGCAGGTCCATGCGGTGGTCGTGGCCGACGGGATCACCGAGGCCGAAATCATCGCCTATGCCAAGG
>JBEQCK010000209.1:0-5625 GCA_041639335.1 Novosphingobium sp. | reverse complement strand
AACGTGCAGCCATACGACTCAGCGCACGAACCAGGCGTATCGGCTCGCAGCATCTGGATGGTTGCGCCCCAGGCGATCCCGACGATCCCCGAATTGTTCCGGGCCGCTGCCGCGGTAAGGCCAACCTGCGTGCCGTGGTCGTCATCTGCGTTGGTCAACCCGCGCGATTGCACCACGTCGGTCGATGATGACGCGATCCGTCCGGCAAACTCGGAATTGGACGTATTGATGCCGGAGTCGACGATGGCGATCGTGGTGCCGGCCCCGCTCGCTCCCGATTGCCATGCCGTGATCGCGCCGTGCAGCGAAGGCCCATCCGACCGGCGATATTCCGCCGTATCGAAATTGACTGGAGTAGGAGTGGGTGTAGGCGTCGGAACTGGCGTCGGCGTCGGCGTGGGCGTAGGAGCTGGCGCAGGCGCAGGCGTGCTCGATACGCCGCCGCCCCCTCCGCATCCCGCCAAGGCAGCGGCCAGCACTGCCACTGCGGCATGACCAAACCAGCGAATTTCCGACATCACCGCACCCCGGCTCCGGTAGCTTTGCCCAAGTCTTGCTGATAACCCCAGGGCCGTAAATGCCGAATGACACAGTTCCGGACTGGAATACGCAAATGCCCTTCGATCCCACGATTGCTGACTGCTGGATCTTCGATCTCGACAACACGCTGTACCCTCCGTCGACCCGGCTGTTCGATCAGATCGATGAGCGCATGGGCCTGTTCATCCAGCAATTGCTCGGTTGTGACGCGATGGAAGCGCGGCGCGTCCAGAAGCTCTACTTCCACGATCACGGCACCACGCTGTCAGGCCTGATGCATTACCACGCCACCGATCCGTACGAATTTCTCGGCTTCGTCCACGATATCGACATGAGCCCGCTTGCCGCTGCGCCGCGCCTGGCAGACCGTCTCGCCGCACTCCCCGGGCGCAAGATCGTCTTCACCAATGGCGACGATGCCTATGCCGCCAGGGTGCTGGCCGGGCTCGATCTTTCGGGCAGCTTCGATGGCATGTGGGACATCCACGCCATGGCCTACAAGCCCAAGCCCGAACCGTCCGCCTACACGGGCATGATCGAAGCATTGGGAATCAATCCCGAGACTTCGGTGTTCGTCGAGGACATGGCGCGCAACCTCGCCCCGGCCAAGGCGCTCGGCATGCAGACCGTCTGGCTCGATCTCGCCACCGATTGGGGCGATCGTGCCAAGGACGACGCCGCGATCGACGTGGTCACCGACGATGTCGTTGCCTGGCTCGATCATACGATTGCGGCGCTTGCCGATCCGGCATCGCTCGGCTAGTCGCCACGCAATTTTGTTCCATACCGACCCGCCACGGAGAAACGCCATGACCGCCCAAGTCGAAACCGGGCAGCTGCAAGCTGCCATCGAAGCCGCCTGGGAAGACCGCGCCAATGTCACCCCCGCCAGCGATGCCGTGCGCGAGGTGGTCGAGGCCGCGCTCGAACTGCTCGACAGCGGCAAGGCTCGTGCTGCCGAAAAGGTTGATGGCCAGTGGCAGGTCAACCAGTGGCTGAAGAAGGCCGTGCTGCTCTCGTTCCGCCTCAATGACAATGCCGTGATCGAAGCCGGCTCGGGCGGTGCCCCTGCGTTCGACAAGGTGCCCTCGAAGTTCGCCGGCTGGGGCGAGAACCGCTTCCGTGACGCCGGTTTCCGCGTCGTCCCCGGTGCCGTTGCCCGCAAGGGCGCGCACATCGCCAAGGGCGTGGTACTGATGCCAAGCTTCGTCAACATCGGCGCCTTCGTCGATGAAGGCACCATGGTCGATACCTGGGCCACCGTCGGCTCCTGCGCGCAGATCGGCAAGAACGTCCACATCTCGGGCGGCGCCGGCATCGGTGGCGTGCTCGAACCGCTGCAGGCCGGCCCCGTCATCATCGAGGACGGCGCATTTATCGGCGCTCGTTCGGAAGTGGCCGAAGGCGTGATCGTCGGCGAAGGCGCAGTGCTGTCGATGGGCGTCTACCTCGGCGCTTCCACCAAGATCGTCGACCGCGCCACGGGCGAAGTCCACATCGGCCGCGTGCCGCCCTATGCTGTCGTCGTGCCCGGCGCCATGCCCGGCAAGCCGCTGCCCGATGGCACCCCCGGTCCGTCGCTCTACTGCGCCGTCATCGTCAAGACGGTCGACGCGCAGACCCGCAGCAAGACCGGGATCAACGAACTCCTGCGCGACTGATTCACCTCGATCAAGGTCCGTTCCGGTCATGTCCATGCGGACATTGCCGGAACAGGGCGGTTCCCTGCGCGTAGAGTCCCCAAGTACGGTTCTACCGAAGGAGAAGCGCCATGGAACGACGCGGCGAAGAAACGCACATCACCACCGACGAGGCTCGCGGCGGCGAAGGCCTCAACGTGGTACGCTGGGTCCTGCTGATCAGCCTGGTCCTTGCAATCGGTGCATTGACGATAATCTGGGTTACCGGGGCCCTTGTCACGCCCCAGTAAAAGCAAACTGGGGGCGGCATGACTTTGGGCTGGAAGCTGGACAGAAGCCAGCGCGAAGCCCTGCTTGCCGCCCTTCCCCCGTGCTATGCACGCACGGTGGCTGATCACGTCACCTTGTCGGTCTCGGGCACCGACCTCCCTGAAGCCATGACCACCGCCGAAATCATCGGCCATGTCGACGACGGCATGGGTGTCGAAGCCTATGTCGTGGCAATCGACGGATCGACCGATCGCCCTGATGGCGGCACATGGCATATCACCTGGTCTCTCGGCGAAGGCCGGGCTGCCAAGGAAAGCAATACCGCAATCGCTGCGCATGGCTGGGCAACCGTCGCCCGTATTGCTTTGCTGCTCACCCCTGCGCATTGGTGAGCAAAATCCTTGATCGCACCGGAATGATTGACACAAGCCCTGCCCCGGGCAACCGTCCCGCCATGCCCACTGCGCAATCCATCATTGCCGCGCTCGATCTCGCGCCGCATCCAGAAGGCGGCTGGTTTCGCGAAACATGGCGCGCGTCCGCCGCACCGGGCCAGCGCTCGACAAGCACGGTTATCTTGTTCCTGCTTCCCACGGGGGAACGCTCGCACTGGCACAAAGTCGATGCGGACGAAATCTGGCTGTGGCAAGCGGGCGATGCCCTGGCGCTCCATCTCGCACCTCACGACGCAAGCACTCCCATAACGCGCGTGCTCGGGCCGGATCTTGCCACGCAAGATCTGCAAGGGATCGTGCCGGCCGGGCAGTGGCAGGCCGCTGAACCGCTCGCGGGCGATCACGGCTACGTGCTTGTCTCGTGCATCGTAGCGCCGGGATTTGATTTTTCCGGGTTCACCCTTGCCCCGCCCGGCTGGGAGCCAGGCGCATGATCCGCACTGTTGCTCGCCTGACGCTGGCGCTGTTCTACTTCGCGGCGGGCGCGATCCATATCGTATCGCCTCGCCCGTTTCTGATCATCATGCCGCAATGGGTTCCAGCCCCCGAAGCTGTCGTGCTGTTGACCGGCATTGCCGAACTGCTCGGCGCTGTTGGCCTGGCACAAGGGCTGTCCCTGCCCATCCGCCGGGCTGCGGCCATCGGTCTCGCCCTCTATGCGGTGTGCGTCTTCCCCGCCAACATCAACCATTTCGCGCTAGACCTGGCCAAGCCCGATCACGGCGCGGGTCTTGGCTACCACGTGCCACGCATGTTTGCGCAGCCAGTGCTCGTCTGGCTTGCGCTGTGGGCCGGCGGCGTCATCGAATGGCCATGGAAGCCACGGACCCGATAGACAGATGCTCCTTTCCGATCCCGCAACCCTCGCCGCCTGCGCGGTAGCTGTCATTCTCGTCGGCATGGCCAAGGGCGGGTTTTCCGGTCTTGGAGCCCTTGGCACGCCCGTCGCTGCCCTGGCTCTTCCGCCATCGACCGCCGCCGCTATTCTCCTGCCCATTCTCATCGTTCAGGACGTCGTCAGCGTCTGGTCCTTCCGGCATGCCTGGGACAAATGGATCGTCGGCTGGATGTTGCCGGGAGCCATGGTCGGCATTGCCATCGGCTGGGCCCTTGCGGCCAGCATCGACGAGAAGGCGCTGATGGGCGTGCTAGGCGGCATCACGCTCATGTTCGGCCTTTACCGCCTGTGGATCGAGCGTGGCAATCGCGTAGCCGCCGCGTCTGCATCACCGGGATGGGTCGGGGCGCTGTTCGGCATGGCCACCGGCTTTACCAGCCAGGTCGCCCATGCGGGAGGTCCGCCATTCCAGATGTGGGTCACGCCGCGAAAGCTTCCGCACCTGACCTATGCGGGAACCAACGCGATCCTGTTTGCCGCGATCAATTGGCTCAAGGTGCCAAGCTATGTCATGCTCGGGGCCTTCACCCATGAAGTGGTAGTGACCGCCGCTCTGCTCGTTCCATTGGCGATTATCACCACGCTGATCTCTGTCCGGGTCGTCCGCGCGCTCAAGCCTGATCGGTTCTACACCATCATCTACCTGCTCATGGTCTTGCTTGGCGGCAAGCTGATGGTCGATGCCTTCACCTGAACGGCACCGGCCTCGACATGGTCCAGAACGTCGGGCCCTTTTTGGCGACGGGCCATGTGTCGATCAGTTCGAAGCCCATGGCGCGGTAAAGCCCGACATTGCTCTCGGTCGCCGTTTCCAGAACGGCCGGTAGGCCCGCAGCGTCGGCTTCGGCAAGGCCAGCCCGGATGGCAAGGCCGCCAAGGCCCTGCCCGTGCCGGTCGGGCCTGACACCGGCCATGCGCAGATAGAATTGGCGCTCCCCCTTCGGCAAGTGCTTGCCGATCATCCGGTCAGCGCGCTCAGCGCGCAGCACGGCCGTGCCGAGCATCGCGATGAAACGCACCAGCGCCAGCGGCGTCAGAGGTGCATGCTCATGAACGCTCCCCGGTGGCCGCCACAGCGTGACGACTTCACATCCTGCCGTTCCCAGCACCATGCCATGCCGCAGGTGGTCGTGGAACATCCACCGGATCAACTGCGGCATCCGACGTTCTCTGGCCTGAGGGTCAGCGAACATCCAGTTCATCGCCGGGTCCTGGCGGAAAGCGGCCGTCAATGTCTCCGTCGCTGCGTCGGCATCGTCAGGTCCAAGGCGAACGATTGTCCGATCCAAGCATATCCTCCCCACATTCGTGACCCTCACCTGCCGCTTTTGCTGGCAAGCAGCGCCCCCGCGTGCCACGGGGATGCGCGAGTGGAGGGAAAGATGAGCGAAGATGAAGACTATGTCTACGACGAGGACAGCGGCGAATGGTTGCCGGCGTCGGAATTCGCCGCAAAGCGCGAGGCCGCCAGCACCGTCGAGGTTCGCGACGCTGTCGGCAACCTCCTTGCTGACGGAGACCAGGTTACGCTGATCAAGGATCTCGACGTCAAGGGCGCCGGGCAAACCTTGAAGCAAGGCACGCTGATCAAGTCGATCCGGCTCACGGGCGACCCGCAGGAGATCGACTGCAAGTTTCCCGGCATCAAGGGACTGGTCCTGCGAGCCGAATTCGTTCGCAAACGCTGACAGCTTAGGCGGCGTGGACAGATTCCACAGCGCCACGGCTGGAGGCAAAAACCGCCAGTTCAAGGAGGCGAGGATGCGCAATATCGGGAATATTGCGGGGGTCGAGGACGCCGCCCGGCGATGGGATGCAGCCG
>JBEQCK010000208.1:0-5625 GCA_041639335.1 Novosphingobium sp. | reverse complement strand
CCCTTGCCTGCTCGGGATCGAGGGAGAGAGCCGGGATGTCGACCAGCCCTGCCTCCAGCGGCAAGAGTATGTGTTCAAGGGGCGCGCCTTTACCCACATCGTTCAATTTGTCCAGCGAAATCGCTTGGGCAATGTCGAACGGCCCGGCCTTCAGGCGGCGCAGCATGGTCACATGCCCCGCGGTGCCAAGCGCGCGAGCGATGTCACGGGCCAAGCTGCGGATGTACGTTCCTTTGGATACATGGGCAGTCAGTGTCAGTTCTTCAACCCGCGTGTGGTCGGCTACCGGCTCGGCAAGCAGCGAATGGATCGTGACATTGCGCGACTTGAGCTCGAACGCCTCGCCCTTGCGCGCTAGGTCATAGGCCCGTTCGCCATCGACCATCAGCGCGGAATAGGCAGGCGGCACCTGAGCAATCGCCCCCATGAAGCGTGGCAGCACGGCTTCGATCTCATCCCACGCTGGCCGCACGTCGCTCTGCGCCACGATCTTGCCTTCAAGGTCGAGCGTGTCAGTCTCAACACCGAAGCGCACCGTAAACGCATAGACCTTGCTGGCATCAAGCATACGCCCGCACAGCTTGGTCGCCTCACCAATGGCGATCGGCAGCACGCCCGTCGCCAGCGGATCGAGCGTCCCGCCATGCCCGACCTTGCACTTGCCGAAGCCCGCAGCCCGCAAGTTGCGTTTCACCGCCGCCACGCCCTGCGTCGAGCCGAGTTCGAGCGGCTTGTCGAGTATGATCCACCCATCGACCATGATCAGAGCGGCTCTGGCCCGGCGACCAGCATGGCAAGCTTGGCAAGCTGCTGGCCCATCCATTCCACCGGCGGGCCGATCAGCCGCTGCACCAGATTCAGGTCCGGCGCAAAATAGGGCAGGATCACCAGAAGACCGAACACCACGAGCAGCCCGAACGGTTCAAGCCGCGCATATCCACGCGCCAGCGGTGCCGGCAGCGCGCCCATGACGATCCGTGAACCGTCGAAGGGCGGGATCGGCAACAGATTGAAGGCGCCCAGAAACAGGTTCACGATCAGGAAATTGCGCAAGTTGTCCGACAGGAACAGCGTGCCCAGCCCCGGTTCGCCCATACTGTCGGTCGCCCGCACCAGCAAGCCGAGGCCGATGGCGGCGATTGCTGCGAGAATGAAGTTCGTCACCGGACCCGCCGCAGCCACCAGCATCATGCCGACGCGCGGGTTGCGCAGGCGGCGGAAGTCCACGGGCACCGGCTTGGCCCAGCCGAACACCGGCGCGCCGGACAGCTTGAGCAGCCCCGGCAGGATGATCGTGCCGAAGGGATCGACATGACGCAGCGGATTGAGGCTCAGCCGCTTCTGCTCGGCCGCCGTAGGATCGCCCAGCGCGCGGGCCACCCAACCGTGCGCCACCTCGTGGAACACGATCGCCAGGATCATCGGGATTGCAATCGTGGCAATCTGCGAGGCCAGACCTTCAGGGTTCATGGTCAAAAACCCAGCCTCTCTCGATCACGCCCCACGATCGAGAAGATTGCGCTGTCGCGATCATGGCCTGTCCAGGTGATCATGTGGTTACGCAATGTCCCCTCGAACGTCGCGCCGATCTTGCGGCAAGCGGCCTGCGAGCGCGCATTGCGCACGTCCACGCAAAACTGCATCCGCTTGAGCCCGCAGGCAAAGCCATGCGCGATCATCAGACGCTTCATCCGCCCATTGACGCGGTTCTGGCGGAAGCGCGGCGACAGATAGGTATTGCCGATTTCCACCGACATGCGTTGCGGATTGGTGTCGATCCACGCCGTCACCCCGGCCACCTCGCCTGCAACCACAACGGCAAAGGGCAAGCGCGCAGGATTGATCAGGAGAGCGTCGAATGCAGCATCGAAGTGCTCCGGCCCATAGCTGACCGCGTACATCTGCCAGATATCGACATCCTCGGCGCAAACGGCCTTGAGCGCCGCGCGGTGATGTTCGCCCAGCAGTTCCAGCCGAAGATCGCCGTCTTCCAGCACCGCATGCAGCCCGAGCGGGTCAGTCTTCATTGCATCGCCTCCGAAAAGTGCCGTCGGCACAGCGCGACATAGCGGTCGTTCCCGCCGATCTCGGTCTGCGCCCCTGCCCGCACCGCCGCGCCGCTTTCATCGACGCGCAGGTTCATCGTTGCCTTGCGCCCGCAGTGGCACACCGCCTTCAACTCCACCAGCGAGTCCGCAATGCCGAGCAAGGCCGCCGCGCCCTCGAACAGCTCGCCCTGGAAGTCGGTGCGCAGGCCATAGCACAGCACCGGAATGCCCGCCTCATCGGCAATCCGCGCCAGTTGCCAGACTTGACGCCTCGACAGGAACTGCGCCTCGTCCACCAGCACGCACGACAGCGGCTGTACCACATGGGCAGCTTTCACCGCCGCCCACAGATCGGTAGCGTGGCCGAAACGATGGGCCTCGGCATGAAGGCCGATGCGGCTTTCGATGGCACGGTCGCCGCCGCGGTCGTCGAGCGCCGCAGTCCAAAGCATGGTCGCCATGCCCCGCTCGCGGTAGTTGAAGTCCGCTTGCAGGAGGTTGGTGGATTTGCCGGCGTTCATGCTGGCGTAGTAGAAATAGAGCTTGGCCATTGCGCACAGCCATAAGCCGGACGTTCCGGATTGCCAGAGGGATCGCCGACCAATGCGCAGGAAAACTCGACAGACAATCGGCGCCCTGGCCCTCGCCGCATCAATCCTCGCACTGGGCGGCAACACGCCGCCGCAGAAGCTGCGCTATCGCATCGACGCGCAACGCAGCGACGTTCACGCGCGCGTCGGCTTCTTCGGCATCGCCAGCAAGACCGCGCGCTTTCCGGCCATCAGCGGCGGCATCGAACTGGACCCGGCGCACCTCGACACCGTCAAACTCGATGTCACGCTCGATGCAACCGCGCTCGAAGCCGGGGATTCAGTCACACTCAAGCGGCTCAAGGGTCCGGATTTCTTCGATGTAGAGCATCACCCGCAGGTGCGCTTCGTCGGCCGTTCGATGACGATGACCGGCCCGGTAACCGCCGTGGTCAGTGGCGATCTCACCGCCAAGGGCGTCACTCGCCCGAACACGCTCACTGTCAGCTTCACCGCGCCGCCCGCCAAAGCCACCGGCCGCGAGGCGATCCGCCTGTCAGGTCGCGCAAAAATCGACCGCACCGAATTCGGAATGACCGCCTATCGCCTGATCGTCGCCAAGAACGTCACCATCAGCATCGATACGCAGATGGTGCCGGCTTAGAGCGTTTTCGAACCAGATGAAACATCTGGTGACTCGGAAAACGCGGCAAAACAAGAAGCTGGAGCGATCCGTCCGATGCAATCGGAACGGATTTCGCTCTAGTCCTCGAGGTCGCGCAGCACCTTGGGATCGGACAGCAGCTGTTCGATCCGGCTGGCTTCGTCAAAGCTTTCGTCCGGCAGGAACTTGAGCTTGGCGGCGTATTTCAGCCGCAACCGCTGCGCCACTTCGCGCTGGAAATAGGCGGTGTTGGTGCGCAGCGCCTTGAGCACGATGGCCTCGTCTTCACCCAGCAGCGCCTTCACGAACACCGTGGCATGGCGCAAGTCGGGCGACATCCGCACCTCGGTGACCGAGACGGTATGCGCCGAAAGAACGTCGTCGTGCACTTCCTGCCGCGTCAGCAGTTCGGACAGGATATGGCGCACCTGTTCCCCCACCTTGAGCAGGCGGACGGAACGGGTTTCGGGGGTGGTCTGAAACTTGGCCAATTCTAACTCATCTTCGAAAGGATACGCGCGATCGATCGCACGTTGCGGGCGGTGCCCCGGCAACCCAGACGGCGCTCGATAAACGCGCTCGTCAGCTTGCTTTCGGCTACACTGCTTACGAAATCGATATAGATGCTGCGCTCGCCGATTGCCAGTTTCTCAAGGCCTCGCATCGCCTGATCGGCTGCGAGCTTGTCGAAAGCGGCCTGGTCGGGCTGGCGTTCGAGGAACAGGGTGTGGACCAGTTCATCCTTGCCGATGCCGGTGAACGGATTGCCCTCAACCGCTTGTGCAATTGCGGCCCGATCGCGCACAGCGACAAAGCTCTTGATCTCGAACCGCTCGAGCATGACGTGCGCGAACAGGTCCTCGAGGCCATCGAGCGGACGTTCGTCATAATCGAACAGCAGGTTGCCGCTGGCGACCACCGTCTCAAGCCCGGTCAGCCCTTCGCGCTCGAACGCCCAGCGCAGATCCGCCATCGTCACGCGATTGCCACCGACGTTGATCGATCCGAACAGGGCAACATAGCGGGTCATGCATAACTCCGAATGACGACGACCGCCGCCAGACCAAAGGATGCAACTGTGCTCAAACAGCCGCAACCCGCTCGTTCGGCAAGCTCACCGAGAAAGGTCTCAGCCAATCTTGCGCGAAACCGTCGGGGACCTTTGCCAAGCTCCATATGCTCGGCTTTCGACTTTCGCCGACGTCCCCGACTTTTCGCCACGCCTTACAGCGTCCGGTCGCGCATCTCGACTTCGAAGACTTCCAGCTGATCGCCCGCCTTGATGTCGTTCGTGTCCTGCAGCAGCACGCCGCATTCCAGACCAGCGCGGACTTCCGCAACGTCGTCCTTGAAGCGGCGCAGCGAGGCGATGGTCGTGCGGCTGACGATGACGTCGTTGCGCGTAAGGCGTGCATGCAGCCCCTTGCGGATGACGCCCTCGACCACGAGCAGACCAGCAGCCTTGTCCTTCTTGCCCGCCGGGAAGACTTCCTTGACCTCGGCACGGCCGACGACCGTTTCGATCGCCTCCGGACCCAGCTCGCCCGCCATTTCCGAACGGATGTCGTCGGTGAGCTGATAGATCACGTCGAAGTACTTCATCCGCACCTTGTTGCGCTCGATCAACTCGCGCGCCTTGGCATTCGGACGGACGTTGAAGCCCACGATCGGCGCGCCGCTGGCCTGCGCCAGGTTGACGTCGCCTTCGGTGATCGCACCAACGCCGGACTGCAGGATGCGCACCTTGATCTCGTCAGTCGAGATCTTGTTGAGCGCATTGACGATTGCTTCGACCGATCCCTGCACGTCGGCACGGACAACCAGCGGATACTCGATAACCGTATTCTTCGCGGCGAGCGCGGAGAACATGTTTTCGAGGCTGGCAGGCGCTTGCACGGTGCGCTTGGCGGTCGCGCGTTCCTGACGGTACGCGGCCACTTCGCGGGCACGGGCTTCGCTCTCCACCACGGTCAGCGTGTCGCCGGCCATCGGCACGCCGCCGATGCCGAGCACTTCGACCGGCAGCGACGGGCCCGCCGCCTTCACCTGACGGCCCTTGTCGTCGAGCATCGCGCGGACGCGGCCCGACTGGGTGCCGACCACGAGGATGTCGCCCACCTTGAGCGTGCCGCGATTGACCAGAACGGTCGCCAGCGGCCCCTTGCCCTTGTCGAGCTTGGCCTCGATCACGGTGGCTTCGGCCGCGCGATCCGGGTTGGCCTTCAGTTCGAGCAGTTCCGCCTGCAGCAGGATCTTCTCGATCAGGTCATCCAGACCCGCGCCGGACTTGGCCGAGACTTCCACGTCCTGCACGTCGCCCGACATCGCCTCGACGATGATCTCGTGCTCGAGCAGGCGCTCGCGGATCTTCTGCGGGTTGAAC
>JBEQCK010000207.1:0-5675 GCA_041639335.1 Novosphingobium sp. | reverse complement strand
ATCGGCTGACGTGCGAATCATCCACCCCTGGGCAGCAGTCCGGCTCGCCCCGGAAAGGCGCGTCACCAATTCCTCGACTTCGGCAAGGTAGGCCGCATCGACCGCAGGCTTGTCATGGAAGTCGGCAATGGCAGAGCGATGCTTGCCGAGCGCGAACCCATGCACATCGAGCGTGAAGTGATCCCGGATCGTCATCCCGTCGCGCACTTCGCAAGGGTAATCGAAATAGTCGCCGGTGTTCATCTCCGCGCCTTGGGAGACATAGCGCCGCGTGACGTAGTCACCCTCGCCCAGGTAGCGGATCAGCGCGGGCGCGCGGCGGACGGACTCTTCGATCGGTGCAAGTTGCGCAGTCTCGTTCATCTGCCTCTCCCAAGGCCTTGTTCCTGATCGTGGCGACCTTCACATATGTTAGGGTGCCTAATCAAGTGTCGCCTTGAAAAGAAATGCAAGCCAAACGCGCAAAAGGCGTGTAGGGGCCGCCGCACAGGTATCGCCGTGCACTGTGTGGGAACGGGCTGAGGCGATTCGTGCCGGGTGCATCACCCGGCCACCCAGCCGATATTGGCCCAACACATATGCGAATGTCGCTCAGGCGGCAGGAATGGCGATTTTGACGATGACTTTTGCACACCTCCCAAGCCCGCTCGCGCAGGCTCTTGAAGCGCATGGCTATACCGCGCTCACCCCGGTCCAGGCTGCCGTTACCGAACCCGAAGCTGCCGGCCGCGACCTTGTCGTTTCGGCTCAGACCGGCTCGGGCAAGACCGTGGCCTTCGGCCTTGCCATGGCGCCCGAACTGATCGGCGACGAAAGCGCCCTCCCCTTCGCCACCGCGCCGCTTGCGCTGGTCGTGGCGCCGACGCGCGAACTCGCGCTGCAGGTCAGCCGCGAGCTGCAGTGGCTCTATGCGCCGACCCACGCGCGCATCGCCACCTGCGTCGGCGGCATGGACCCGTCGCGCGAACGCCGCACGCTGCAGGGCGGCGCGCATATCGTCGTCGGCACGCCCGGCCGCCTGCGCGACCACCTCGAACGCGGTGCGCTCGACCTCTCGGCGCTTGCTTGCGTGGTGCTCGACGAGGCTGACGAGATGCTCGACATGGGCTTCCGTGAAGACCTTGAGGAGCTGCTTGACGCAACGCCCGAAAACCGCCGCACGCTGCTGTTCTCGGCGACGATGCCCAAGCCGATCGAGGCTCTGGCAAAGCGCTATCAGAAGAACTCGCTGCGCATCTCCACTGTTGGCGAAAACCGCGGCCATGGCGATATTGCCTACCGCGCAGTTGCCGTTGCCCCGGCCGAGATCGAAGCCGCAGTGGTCAACCTGCTGCGCTTCCACGAAGCGGAAACCGCGATGCTGTTCTGCGCCACGCGCGACAACGTTCGCCGCCTCCATGCCACGCTGGTGGAACGCGGCTTCACCGCCGTGGCGCTTTCGGGCGAGCACAGCCAGTCCGAGCGCAACAACGCGCTGCAGGCGCTACGTGACCGCCGCGCCCGCGTCTGCGTGGCCACCGACGTGGCAGCGCGCGGCATCGACCTGCCGTCGCTGAGCCTTGTCGTCCACGTGGAAATCCCGCGCGATGCCGAGACCTTGCAGCACCGCTCCGGCCGCACCGGCCGCGCCGGCAAGAAGGGCACTGCCGTGCTCATCGTGCCGTTCCCGCGCCGCCGCCGCGTCGAGATGATGCTGCGCGGAGCCAAGATCAACGCCGAGTGGGCCGAAGTGCCGACGCCTGAAGCGATCCGCGCGCAGGACCGCGAGCGCCTGCTTGAAACGATTCTCGCGCCGGTTGAGCCGGACGAAGCCGATCTCGACATCGCCCGCACCCTGCTCGAACAGCGCAGCGCCGAGGAACTGGCCGCAGCGCTGGTCCGCGCCCATCGCGCCGCCCTGCCCCAGCCCGAAGAACTGCTTTCGGGCAGCGACGCAGGCCGCGCCCAGCCAGCGCATCGCCCCGGCTTTGACGATGTGGTATGGTTCCGCATGGACGTGGGCCGCCGCCAGAACGCCGATCCGCGCTGGATCCTCCCGACATTGTGCCGTCGCGGCCACGTCTCGCGCCAGGAAATCGGCGCGATCCGCATCGCTCCCAACGACACCTGGTTCCAGGTTCCGCGCGCCATTGCAGACCGCTTCGCCGATGCCGTCCGCCGCACCGCCGATCCCAAGGGCGAGGACGAGAACGGCATCCACATCGAGGCCGCGCCCGATGGTCCGCGCGAAATGGCGCGCGACAATCGCCGCAGCGCCAACGATGGCCCGCGCAAGTTCCAGCGTAATGACGGCCCGCGCAGTGACGACCATCGTGGTCCGCGTCGGCCGCATCCTGCAGGCCAGCGCCCTCAGGGCAAGCCACATCGCAAGGGTCCGCAAGGCGCCCGGTGAACCAGCTTAGCTGACAAAAAGGCCCGCCGGATCACTTCCGGCGGGCCTTTTTCGTTTCGGCTGACGGCTGGGCTTATTCCTCGCCCATGCGCAAGGCGGCAATGAAGGCTTCCTGCGGGATCGAGACGTTGCCGTACTCGCGCATGCGGGCCTTACCCTTCTTCTGCTTTTCCAGAAGCTTCTTCTTGCGGGTGATGTCGCCGCCATAGCACTTGGCGGTGACGTCCTTGCGCATTGCCGCGATCGTCTCGCGCGCCACGACCTTGCCACCAATCGCCGCCTGGACCGGGATCTTGAACAGGTGACGCGGGATCAGGTCCTTGAGGCGTTCGCACATGTGCCGCCCGCGCGCTTCGGCGGCGCTACGGTGGACGATCATCGATAGCGCATCGACCGGCTCGTTGTTGACGAGAATGCTCATCTTCACAAGGTCGCCCTCGCGCAGGCCAATCTGCTCGTAGTCGAACGAGGCATAGCCCCGGCTGATCGACTTGAGACGGTCGTAGAAGTCGAACACCACTTCGTTGAGCGGCAGTTCGTAGGTCACCTGTGCGCGCCCGCCGACATAGGTCAGGCCGGTCTGCACGCCGCGCCGGTCCTGGCATAGCTTGAGCACCGAGCCGAGGTATTCGTCGGGCGTGTAGATGGTGCCCTTGATCCACGGTTCATCGATCTGTTCGATGCGGCTGGGGTCGGGATAGTCGGCCGGATTGTGCAGCAGGATCTCGCGCGCATCGTCATTGCGGCTGGCGCGCAACTGGATGCGGTAAACCACTGAAGGTGCAGTGGTAATCAGGTCGAGATCGTACTCGCGGCTGAGACGCTCCTGAATGATTTCGAGGTGCAGCAATCCGAGGAAGCCGCAGCGGAAACCGAAGCCCAATGCTGCACTCGATTCCATCTCGAAGCTGAACGATGCGTCGTTCAGGCGAAGCTTGGCAATGCTCTCGCGCAGCTTTTCGAACTCGGCTGCGTCGACCGGGAAGATGCCGCAGAACACCACCGGCTGCACTTCCTTGAAGCCCGGCAGAGCTTCCTTTGCGCCCTGCTTGACGGTGGTAATCGTGTCACCCACGCGGGCCTGCGCCACTTCCTTGATCTGCGCGGTGATGAAGCCGATTTCGCCAGGGCCCAGTTCATCGAGCGTCTCGATCTTCGGCCGCATGCAGCCGACACGGTCGATCAGGTGCTCGGTTCCGCCGGCCATGAACTTGACCTGCAAGCCCTTCCTGATCACGCCGTCGATGACGCGCACCAGGATGACGACGCCGAGATACGGATCGTACCACGAATCCACCAGCATGGCCTTCAATGGCGCGGCGCGATCGCCCTTTGGCGGCGGAATGCGCTCCACCACGGAATCAAGCACTTCCTCGATGCCGATGCCGGACTTGGCGCTGGTCATCACCGCGTTGCTGGCGTCGAGGCCGATCACGTCCTCGATCTCGGCCTTGACCTTCTCGGGCTCGGCGGCGGGCAGGTCGATCTTGTTGATCACGGGCACGATCTCGTGGTCGTGCTCGATCGACTGGTAGACGTTGGCAAGTGTCTGCGCTTCCACGCCCTGCGCCGCGTCCACCACCAGCAGCGCGCCTTCACACGCGGCAAGGCTGCGGCTGACTTCATAGGCGAAGTCGACGTGGCCCGGGGTGTCCATCAGGTTCAGCTGATAGGTCTTGCCGTCCTTGGCCTTGTAGTCGAGGCGCACGGTCTGCGCCTTGATGGTGATGCCGCGCTCCTTCTCGATGTCCATGTTGTCGAGCACCTGCTCGGACATTTCACGCTCGGAAAGGCCGCCGGTGTACTGGATCAGACGATCCGCCAGCGTCGACTTGCCGTGGTCGATATGGGCGATGATGGAGAAATTGCGGATCAGCGAAAGGTCGGTCATGTCGGTCTTTGAATGAAGCGGTGCGGTGCGCACCGGAGGGCCGTTAGCAGGTGTGCACCTGCGAGTCACGATGGCCCGAGTCTGCGTTGGCGAAAGCACCAAAGCGCGATTCTTTGCATAAGCGCGTCAGTTTTTCGACATCAGACACAAAGCCGAAATATTATCTTTCCGCGCAGAATCAGCTGGATAAGTCGAATTTCTCGAAGCGAAATCTGCGATTGCGTCAACTCACTGTCACAAACCCGTCATTTTCAGCGCCTAGCGGCTCCGGCAACACAGTGAACGGAGAAACGAAGTGTCGGCAAGCAAGGCGTTCAAGGCGGCGTTGGCAGCAACCGTCTTCCTGTCTGCACCGCAGGTCGCGGCAGCGGCGGAAAATCAGGACGCAAAGATCGCCGATCTTCAGCGCCAGGTCGATGAGCTGAAGGCCATCGTCAAGGCGATGCAGGCTGCTCAGGCGGCCCCGCAGATGGCGTCGGCACCAGCCGCCTCCACCCCCGTTGCGCCAGCAGCGCCCGCACAGGCCAATGCAACCGCCACAGGCACTGGGCCGACGGTCGCACCCGTTGCCCTGGCCAGCGCGGCGCCAGCCGAGAAAAAGAAGAAGGCCTGGCACGAGAAGCTGATGATCCGCGGCTATACCCAGATGCGCCTGAACGAGATCGTCAGCGGCCCCAAGAACGCGCCTGCGGGCGTATCGCGCCTGCGTTCAGTGCAGGACAGCGGGATCAGCGAGAACGGGAACTTCACGCTGCGCCGTGCTCGCCTTGTCGTGCAGGGAGACATCTCCGACCGCGTCTCGCTCTACATGCAGGGCGATATGGCCGCCGCAGTCAGCAACCAGTCGGCCAATGAATCGCGCCAGCATTTCTTCCAGATGCGCGATGCCTATGCCGACGTGTTCCTGGACAAGGCCAAGACCTTGAAGGTGCGCCTTGGGCAATCGAAGGTGCCTTACGGCTGGGAAAACCTCCAGAGCTCGTCGAACCGTGTGCCGCTGGATCGTACCGATGCGATCAACGCGCCCGTCCCCGGAGAACGTGATCTGGGCGTGGTGCTCTATTACACCCCCCCGAAGATCCAGAAAATCTGGGACGAGCTTACTCACGACGGTCAGAAGCTGTTCGGTAACTACGGCGCCTTCGCCCTCGCCGCCTACAACGGCCAAGGCATCAACAAGGTGGAACGCAACGGCGGCCTGATGACGGTTGCCATGGCGACGATGCCGTTCAGACTCGACGGCATCGGCCTTGATGGACAGGTCGCGGAATTCGGCGTGACCGCGATGCGGAACCAGTTCCGTCCGGAAGTCCGCACCGGTGGCGTTTCGACGATCTCCTATGACGACAACCACGTGAACTTCCACGGCATGATCTATCCCAAGCCATTCGA
>JBEQCK010000206.1:0-5709 GCA_041639335.1 Novosphingobium sp. | reverse complement strand
GCCAAAGCCCGCGCAGTTCGAAGGCAAGAGCGCGTGGCCGCTGATCACCGGCAAGGTCGCCGCCAAGGACTGGCAGGCGCCCGACTTCACCTATGAATACTACTGGGAATGGACCTTCCCCCAGACGCCCGGCACCTTCGCGATCCAGCGCGGCAACCTGAAATACATCCAGTACTACGGCGTCTACGATATCGACGAACTCTACGATGTCGCCGCCGACCCCGACGAAATGCACAACCTTGCCGAGGACCCCAAGTACCTCGATGCCAAGATCGCACTGCGCAAGGCGCTCTACGATCAGCTCGCCAATTCGGCAGGCAAGCACGTGATCCCCTATACCCAGCGCCAGTCGATCGGCGCGGTGCGGCGCAACCGAAACGGCACTGGCCCGGCGCCGTTCCCGGATGCATGGCTGGTCGAACCCAATCGCGAAGACCGGCTCGACCCCATCGTCAACGACAGCCGCTTCAAGCAGGCCGCGCATGACCGGGGCGAGAACTTCCTCCCCTCCCCCATCGTCGGCCAGGGCACCAACAGCGTCGAGCACGGCATGAAGAGCCTGCCCCCTGCCGCAAAGGGCAAGAACTGAAGATCACCTCACCAGATGGCCAGGGGAGATGGCCTGTCCATCTCCCCCTTCTTTGACTAAGATCCTCAGGATGACCAAAGAGTACCCCGGCATGCGCCTGATCGAGGGCGGCACTTTCACCATGGGGTCGGAAAGCTTCTACCCCGAAGAAGCCCCCTTGCGCCGGGTGCAGGTGGACAGCTTCCACATCGACGAGACGCCGGTAACGAACGCGCAGTTCGCCGAGTTCGTTGCCGCCACCGGATACGTCACCGTCGCCGAGATCGCTCCCGATCCCAGGGACTATCCCGGCATGCCGCCTGAAATGGCCCGCGCCGGATCGCTCGTCTTCCACAAGACCTCAGGCCCGGTGGACATGGCCGATGCTGCCAACTGGTGGCACTTCACCTTCGGCGCATGCTGGAAGCACCCCCTCGGGCCGGGCAGCTCGATCGCGGGGATCGAGGATCATCCCGTCGTCCATGTCGCCTATGCCGATGCCGAAGCCTACGCCAGGTGGGCGGGCAAGGATCTGCCGACCGAGGCCGAGTTCGAATATGCCGCACGTGGCGGTCTGGAGGGCGCGGACTATGCCTGGGGTGATGAACTGGCCCCCGAAGGCCGGATGATGGCCAACTACTGGCAGGGCCTGTTCCCCTTTGCCAACCAGCTGCTCGACGGCTGGGAGCGCACTTCGCCCGTCCGCACCTTTCCGCCCAACGGCTATGGCCTGTTCGACATGATCGGCAACACCTGGGAATGGACCTGTGACTGGTGGACCGACAACCCGGTGAAAGGCGGCAAGAAGTCCGCCTGCTGCGCCATCAGCAATCCGCGCGGCGGCAAGCTCAAGGACAGCTTCGACCCCGCCCAGCCCGGCGTGCGCATCGGCCGCAAGGTCATCAAGGGTGGCTCGCACCTCTGCGCCGCCAACTACTGCCAGCGCTATCGCCCGGCCGCGCGCCACCCCGAAATGATCGACACCGCCACCACCCACATCGGCTTCAGATGCGTGGTGCGAACGCCCGACTGATGCATGTGCAGGCGAGGGAGGCCTGGCCTGTATCGGCCAGCCTCCCTGCCGCCCCCCTCAGAACGAACGGCGGACCGAAACCGACCAGGTCCGCGGACGGCCCGGCTGTCCCGATGCCGTGCCGGCACCGAATGCTTCCTGCAGCAGGGTCAGGAAGTAGTACTTGTTGGTCAGGTTCTGCACTTCCAGCGTGACGCCCCAGTCCTTGGCGTCCGATTGCCAGCCGAGCCGGGCATTGGCGAGGAAATAGCCGTCGATCCGGTTGGACAGGCGCAGCGTGGTGATCGGCCCGCCGCCGCCCGAATTGCTGAACGGCGAAGGCGTGACCGGGCTGTTGGCCGGCACCGTGCTGCTCACCGCCAGGCTGTCGATATTGGCGGCCTCGGTGTAGATCTTCGATTGATAGGCACCATCGAGGCGCACCGTGACCATGCCCTTGAGCACGTCGGGGATGTCATACTGCACGCCGATCGCCGCCTTCCATTTCGGCGTGTAGGGCGTCACGTCGTTCAGCGTCACGCCGGTGGAGAGCGTGTCGACCTTCTTGTACTGGAAATCGAGGTAGCTGAGCGAACCGTCGACCGTGAAGTTGTCGATCGGCCGGATCAGCGTCTCCACTTCGAAGCCCTTCACGTGGGCAGAGCCGACGTTTGAAGGCCGCAGGCACGGCGTTGCCTGCGATGATCCCCCCGGACCCGCCGTGGCAAGGTCAAGACAGTTCACGCTCGACAGGATGATGTTCTTGTAATCGTTGAAAAACGCCGAAACGTTGAGGCGCAGCTTGCGATCGAACAGGTCGGACTTGAACCCGGCTTCATAGGCGGTGATCGTCTCGGGCCGGAAGGCTGTCGCCTGGCTCGGGAAGAACGGACGCGGGTTGACGCCACCGGCGCGATAGCCGGTCGATACCTGGGCATAGAACAGGAATTCGGGGCTGAAGCGATAGTCCGCAGCCACGCGCCAGTCGACGCGATTGTCGCGGAACTTCGCGGTCAGGCCGTCAAGCCCGAACAGCAGGCAGTTGGGCTGGTTGCCGATCCCGGTCGGGCCTGCGGTCGGCGCGCCGAGGAAGAAGTTGCACGGGCCCTGGATATTGGTTCCATCCGGATTCTTGCGGACGTAGCCATAGTCCTTCTCGTCCCACGACTGGCGGATGCCGCCGGTCAGGTTCGCAGCATCGCTCAGCGCATAGGTGAAGTTGGCGAAGATCGCCTTGTTCTTGGCCGGCGTCGGATCGGGTCCGTGGCGGAAGTCGATCCCGGCATAGTTCAGGTTGATGCGGCCGGTGAAAGTGCCGCGCGTGTCGAAGTAGAAGCCGCCCACGGTGAAGTCGAGCTTGTCGTCAAGCACCTTGCCCGACAGGCGCAGCTCCTGGCTCCACTGCCGGTTCTTCTGCGTCTGGTTGAGGTTGTTGTTGGCAATCGGCGAACCGTCGGAATCGTAGGACCAGTCCGCCGTGTACTTGCGCCATGAGGTGATCGACTTGAGCTTGAGCTGGTCCGAAACGTCAACGTCGATGGTCAGCGCCGCGCCATAGTTGTCCAGATCCGAATGCGGATCGGTGAAGGTCGGCTTGTAGGGCATCTGGCTGTCGGGCCGCGCCGGATCGGCATACGTCGCATAGGAGATGAAGCGGCGATCGTATCCGGTGATCGTGTCGCAGCTGTTCACCCCGTTGGGCACGAACATGCAGTTGAGCGGAATGCCCGCGCCATTGGTGCCCTGCAGGAACGGACGGCCGCCGGTGAAGGTCGCATTGGGGCCATCGAACACGGCCGAGGTATTGGCATAGAGCAGCACGTTCGCGCCCGGCTCGTTGCGCTCGCGCGTGTAATCGCCCGAAAGGTTGATATCCACCGTCTCGGTCGGCTGCCAGCGCAGCGAGACCTTGCCCGCCACCGACGACGTGCCGCCGACATTGCCCAGCACCGGGTTCGCACCCTTGGCAAAGGTCGGGACATTGGTGCCCGGATGGGTCAGGTTGTAGTCGAGCCGCTTGACATAGCCGTCGATGTTCTTGGTCACGCCGGCCACGCGCATGAACAGGTTTTCCGAAAGCTTCAGGTCGAACAACCCGCGCACGTCGATGCGGTTGTAGCGCCCATAGGTCGCCTCCATCGAGCCGCTGTTGCTGCCTTCGGGCTTCTTCGAATAGAGCTTGATCGAACCGCCTAGCGAGTTGCGCCCGGCCAGCGTGCCCTGCGGCCCGCGCAGCACTTCCACGCGGTCAAGGTCGGTCAGGTCGAGCAGCGATCCGGTCAGCGTCGGCAGGTACACGTCATCGATGTACATGCCCACGCCCGGCTCGAGCGCGAAGTTCGGGTCGGTCTGGCCGACACCGCGGATGAAGGCGATGATGCCGGGGCCGAGTTCCTGGCCCTGCGGCTTGAGCGTGACGTTGGGCGCCTGCGCCGCGATTTCCGAAACGTTCGTCTGCCCGCGCTGCTGCAGCAGCTCGCCACTGACCGCCGTGATCGCCAGTGGCGTATCCTGAAGGTTCTGGGCGCGGAACTGCGCGGTGACGACGATTTCGTCGGTCGTCGGCACCTTCTCCTCGGCGGCGTCCTGCGCCAGGGCGGTTCCGGTCATAGACAGGGCAAGCAGGCTCGCGCCCGCGCGAAGCAGTTTCATCATCCTCTCCTCCCACGCCATGCCCGGTTAAGACCTGAAGGCTTTTCACCTGTCGGCACGCTCCGATTTTTTCGGATCGCGGCCTTTCGGTCGAAGCATCGGCGATATCGGGAGTATGCCCGATTTCATGTTATGGTCAATAGCAACTTTTGGTAGAATTGATGTGACGGGTTGGTGATGCAAATCCGCTCCGGCGATGATAGGCAGCAGGCATGAAACATCCGCTCGATCCCATGCTGGGCTTTCATCTGGTGCGGACCGCGAACCTCGCCCTGCGCGCCGTCAACGCCTCCTATGGCGATCTTGGCCTGCGCCATCCCGATGCCGCGGTCCTGCTGGTCATCGAAGCCAATCCGGGCATCACGCAAAGCGCCATCGGCAAGATGCTCAAGATCCAGCGCTCCAACATCGCGACGATGGTTTCGCGCCTGGTCGATCGCGGCCTGCTTGAACGCCGGCCCGGCAGGGGCAAGACCATCGGCATGTTCCTGTCGGGCCACGGCCAGTCGATCATGCCGCGCATCCACGCCGCCTCGCACCAGGGCGAGGCCCTGCTCACCGACGCCATCGGCCAGGACGCCTACCGCGCCGTCCTCGAAACGCTCCGCCAGATTCGCTAGGCGCGTCGACAAGTTCCTGACCCTAGTCGCCGTTGCAAGTATCGCAAATCGCAGCTTCCTCACCGATTACACCATCACTGATGGACAATGAACAGCCACAATGTGCGCAGACTAGTGGTATCGATGAGCCATCATCTGAGCCGGTCCAGTTGTCATCGAAATCAGCTGCCGTATCGTTTTCGACGTCGAACTCATGCTCACTGCCGGCTCGCTTTGCGGCGAACCACGCGGCTTGTTGTTCTTGAGTAAACGGCAATGTAGTTACCCCTTCATGCAAAGGGTTTTGGTGCGGCGGCAGGGGTAAACAGACGATTAAAGGCAGGTCCTGAGCTTGGCAAAGGTCCGCAATGTTGTCGTGTCCAGACAGGCGTCCCCAGCCCGTCAGGCAACCCGCCGCAATTCCGGCACCTGCTGGCTGTGGTGCCCCGAGAAGACCGCCACCGCCGTGGCCAGCCTGCCCGAGGTCGTCGCCATGCTGCGCGTTGCCGCAGCGCTCTGTTCCACCATCGCGGCGTTCTGCTGCGTGGCCAGGTCGATCTCGGTGATCGCCTGGTTGACCTTCAGGGCATAGGCGGCCTGTTCCTCGGTCAGCTGCGCGGCCTCGACCACGCCCGTGCTGATCTCGGTCACCTTGCCGATGATTGCATGAAGCATCCCGCCCGTACCCTTGACCAGTTCGGCGCCGCGATCCACCTGCTCCCGGCTTGCCGAAAGCAGCTTCTTGATATTGTCCGCCGCTTCGGACGAGCGCTGCGCCAGCGCCCGCACCTCGTTGGCCACGACCGCAAAGCCGCGCCCCATCTCGCCCACGCGCGCCGCCTAGACGCCCGCATTCAGCGCCAGCAGGTTGGTCTGGA
>JBEQCK010000205.1:4648-5798 GCA_041639335.1 Novosphingobium sp. | reverse complement strand
CAACTGCCTCGATGCCCCGCGCGTCACCGACGCCACCGAAGTCGCGCGCAAGCTGCTCTCGGCGGTCTACCGCACCGGCCAGTCCTTCGGCTTCGGCCACGTCGAGAAGGTGCTGACCGGCGTCGCCGACGATCGCGTGACCCAGCGGGGCCACGACCAGCTCTCGGTCTTCGGCATCGTCACGGCTGACGAAGCCCCCCTGCTGCGCCCCTTGGCGCGCGCCCTGCAGGCGAGAGGCGCTCTTGTCGCCACCGAACATGGCGGCCTTGCCCTCGGCGGCGACGCCCGCGCCATTCTCAAGGGCGAAGCGGACGTGCCGCTTGTCCTCGTGCCCAAGAAGGAAGGCCGCTCCAGCCGCCGCCGGGGCAGTGCAGGCGGAGCGCTTAACCCGGTCGGCGATCCGCTGTTCGATGCCCTGCGCAACCTGCGCCGCGATCTCGCGCGCGAGAACGGCGTGCCGCCCTACGTGATCTTCCACGATTCCGTCCTGCGCGAAATGGCCGCCACCCGCCCCGGCAGCCTCAGCGAACTCGGCCAGATCGGCGGCGTCGGCACGCGCAAGCTGGATGCCTATGGCGACCGTTTCCTCGAGGTCATCCGGCAGTGGTGAGCTGAAAGCAAAACCCCCTCCCGGTAAGGGGAGGGGGCATGCTCAGTTGATTGTGCCCGAGGCAATCGGTTCGGCCGGATCGTGCAGGGGCTGCCCTCGCGTCTTCCACAGCGAGTACGCCACGCCACCGGCAATCAGCGCGAAGGTCACGCCAAGGCTCAGCACCGGCGGGAACTTGTCGCCGCCCAGCAGGAAGTCCGAAACGAAGATCTTCGAACCGATGAACACCAGCACCGCGGCCAGCGCATACTTGAGGTAGGCAAACCGGTCGATCATTGCCGCCAGCGCGAAGTACAGCGCGCGCAGGCCCAGGATCGCCATGATGTTCGAGGTGTAGACGATGAAGGTGTCGGTCGTGATCGCGAAGATCGCCGGGACCGAATCCACCGCGAACACAAGGTCGGCAAGGTTGATCACCACCAGCGCCAGGAACAGTGGCGTTGCGGCGTTGACCAGCTTGCCGGTCTTTTCGTCGGGCACCTTCACGAAGAAGTGCTGGTCGTGCAGTTCCTTGGTCACGCGCATGTGGCGGCTGATCCA
>JBEQCK010000205.1:0-4638 GCA_041639335.1 Novosphingobium sp. | reverse complement strand
GCCGGGTTGTTGCCGATGTCGGGATCGTGGTCGTTGGCGAAGAACATCTTGATCCCGGTGAACACCAGGAAGGCGGCGAAGATATACAGCACCCAATAGGCCTGCTCGACCAGCGCGGCACCGCCTGCGATCATCGCGCCACGCAGGAAGATCACGGCAACGATGCCCCACAGCAGGGCACGGTACTGGTACTTGGGCGGAATGGCGAAGAAGGTGAAGATCAGGCTGATCACGAAGACATTGTCGATCGACAGCGCCTTTTCGATGAAGAAGCCGGTATAGTACTTCATCCCCAGGTCCGCGCCCTTCTCGGCCCAGACCCATGCGCCGAACAGCAGCGCAATGGTGATGTAGAACGCGGTGAGCTTCAGCGATTCGCCGATGCCCATGGCCTTGTCCTCCTTGTGAAGGACGCCAAGGTCAAACGCGGTCAGTGCAACGACAAGGCCGAGGAAGGCCAGCCAGAACCAGGCGGGCGTGCCCAGCCAGTCAGCAAAAAGGAATTCCATCAATCAGACTCCAGTCCCCGCCGCGCCCCTAATGCGTAAGGCGCGGCGGTCGTTCCTCTATTTCAGACTGTTGCCAGAGTGGCTTCCGGACGGCGCAGGAACAGGGCCGCAAGCCGGGCCTTCACCGCGCTCTTGAGGCTGCGCAGACGCAGCACGTCGAGCGGGTCGCGCGCGATGCGCAGCGCATCGTCCAGCTTCTGGTGACGTTCGAGGAGATGGAAGTAACGGTCGGACATGAAACGCTCCCTAGTCGAGCAGTTGCTACGATCGGGAATGCCGAAGCCCCAAGGCGTAAACCCTGGGCCAAAGTCCGAAACGAGGGGAATGAGACCCGGACCCGCATGGCATCGGCATTACCCGATGCGGTCCGACATCACGAAGCGAACTGCCAGTAGGGCCAGAACGCCGCGCCAGAGGGGCCCGGTCCGCTCCGATAATGTGGAGTGATTCGGTCGGGATTGCAAGGGGTTCTGCAATCTGCTTGCCAGGTAAGCTGTAGCCTGCGCGCCAAACTGCAACAAGATCGTCGTCTGTGGTCACCGAAATCAAGTGCTTCAGGTTGCGATATTATCGCGCAGCCTGCATGAGCAAGACGAGACGGTGAACCTATCCGGCGATGGAACGAACGCTGGAAAGGGTGCTTTTGACCCCTGGAAAATTGTAGTCGGTCTTCACTTGGCGCAGCCGTTTGATCAGAGTTACCCGGTCACGCTCGTGCGCGAGGGCCAAATTGAGTTGATCACTGCAAGTCATTAGCTAATAAGAAGGCGAACTCGCTTCCTTTCGCAGAGTTCAATGGTCAAACTGCCACAAGCGCTGGCATGGAAGCAGTGCGGAGGCATCGCAGGACGGTTTTTCACGGCGGGTTGGGGCACGCTGTGAATGCCGGAAGTCTGGCATGCCATTATCGCTGGTCCGCGAGTTTGCCTCTTACATTGTCGAAGCAACGACTATAGCTTCCCTGTCGGACTGTCTCGCGCATGTGGCCGAAGAACTTGGATTCGATCACTTTGCTTTGACCTATGAACCCCGGATTCGGTTCGAACAGCGCCGGTCAATCCTTCTGCATAACTACCCTGCCGAGTGGGCCGAGGTTTACGTTTCCTTTGACCTTGCTGGTCAGGATCCAGTGCGTCGCGCCTGCGACCGGACACTCTTGGGCTTTGAATGGGGTAATCTTACCAAGCTAATACCGATGACCGCTGGCGATCGTCGTATGCTTTCTGTGGGCAGAGGCGTCGGAGTGGCAGACGGATACACAGTCCCGCGCCATCTGGCCGGAGAAGGCAGCGGCTCCTGTTCCTTCGTTGTCGGACCGGCCTCCAAACTTCCGCGGCAAAGGCTAGAGGCCGCAGAGCTGATTGGCGGCATCGCCATTGCAGCAGCGCGCGGACTTGCAGGACTGGGAAAATACGACAACAGGCTGGCCTTGACCGAAAGGCAGCGTGAGTGCGTGCTATGGTCGGCCAGAGGAAAAACGGCTTCCGAAGCCGCCGTCATTCTGGGGGTTTCCGAGTCGACGGTACGCAAACACCTCCGAGACGCACGGGAACGCTACAACATCCATTGCGGCCAAACCCTCATTCTCTGCGCCCTCTACGATGGACTGATCAGTTTTCCAGACTTGTTGCGCTGGTGGAACAATCTTCGGAGTTAAGCGAGCTCCCAGGCCGCCTTACGCTGTGGCTATTCCCAGATCTGAGAATATCACGAGGACCCAAAGGCTGGTTGCATGCGCCATCCCAACCCGGAGATGGCACCATGCCCCACCTGACCAAAGTTTCGTCGTGCGTATCGCATGCCTTTCGCGCCATGTTTGCGGCGCGAAAGCGCGTGTTTATCGATCTTCTACGCTGGGACTTGCCTGTGCTGGTTGATGAGTATGAGATCGACCAATTCGACAATACCGATGCCCACTACCTGATCCTGCTCGACGAGAACGGGGAGCATCGTGCGTCGACCCGATTGCTTCGGACCGATCGGCCGCACATCCTGAGCGATCTTTTCCCGATGCTGTGCCCAGCGCCAATTCCGGCAGGCCCCACGACACGAGAAATCACGCGCTTTTGTCTTGATCCGCGCCTGTCCACCTCGGACCGGCGCCGTGCTCGCAACGAACTGGTCACGGCGCTGGTCAGCTACGCGCTGAACCACGGGATCACCGATTACACCGGGGTTGCTGGCCTTGCCTGGTTCAGGCAGATCAAAAACTTTGGATGGTCCTGCGAGGCGTTGGGGCCAACGATGACCGACAATGGTCAGCCCCTTGTCGCTCTGCACATCCGCATTGATGAGACGACCATCGAAGGACTGAAGCGGGGCGGCTGTTATGCCGAACCCACCCGAACACTTTCCGGTAAAGTGGGAGCTTTGGCATGAGCTCGGAAACACCAAACCACTGGCTCGAAAGCCTCCACCGTGACGGCTTCTGCATCATTCGCGACCTCTTGCCACCAGACGTGCTCCAGAAGCTGGCGGACGACCTTGCGGATGATTTCCAGGATACCCCGTTCGGACAGGGCGACTTCTACGGCTTCCGCACCAAGCGTTTTTGCAGTCTGCTGAAACGGTCACACCACAGCGCGCAGCTGGTGATGGAACCGACGATTCTTTCGCTGGCGCAGGCTGTGCTCGGACCGACATGCGACAGGATCCAGCTCAATGTCGCCCAGGCCATTGCCGTCCATCCCGGCGAACAGCGCCAGGTGCCGCATCGCGATCAGGACATGTGGGCCGGCATCAAGGGCGCCCATGAATACCTCCTCAACGTGATCTGGCCGCTCGATGCGTTCACTGCGGAAAACGGGGCGACGCTGATCTATCCCGGTTCGCACTGCGCGCTTGAAGCGGATCACACGGCTTTACCTGAGCCGCTGGTCGCAGAATGCAGCCCAGGCGCAGCCATCTGCTTCTTGGGATCGACGCTCCATGGCGCCGGCAAAAACACAACCAATGACGTGCGCCGCGCTGTGGTCGTCGGCTATAGCCTTGGCTGGCTGAAGCCCTACGAGAACCTCTGGCTCGCCTATCCGCCAGAAACCGCCCGACATTTTCCGCCTGAATTGGCAGCATTGGCGGGATACGCCCAGCATCGTCCCAACCTTGGCAACTATGAAGGCCATTGCCCGTCCGTGCTGCTTCAATCCACGCTCGACGGTCCTCTCGGAGCCATCGATGCATTGCGGCCGGAGCAGGCTGCGATGGTCGCGGAGTTTGCGCGTAGTCAGGCGAACGTGTCATGAGCCCGGCGCATGTGCACGAACCAACCTACGCAGCCATAAAGCGGCGATTGCTGCATGGCGGATGGCCTCCGGGCAGCAGGCTGGAGGGCGCAAGGATTGCCGACGAAATCGGTGTAAGCATGACGCCCGTGCGCGACAGCCTGAACCGCCTGGTCGGCGAGAGGCTGGTCGAACTGAGGCCAGGCTTCGGCTTTCATGTGCCGAATCTTTCGGTAATTGATCTGCGCGAGTTGCTCGACCTCAATCTCGCGCTGCTGCGGGCTGCCCTCAGAGGGAGCCGTCGCCCCGTCTCGCTGGTAGACGACGAGGACCGTGCTGGGCTCGCAGCTTCTGCCGACAAAGCTGCAAGTTTGTTCCGCTCGATAGCGCGAGTGCTCGGCAACCAGGTGCTGGAAGATGCGCTCGAGGCGCAGAATGACCGCCTGCATGCTATCCGCTGCACTGAGGACCAGGTCCTGTCGGACACCGCCAGTGAGTTGCTGCACCTTGATCAACTTTGCCTAACGGGCAGTCGGCGCGAGCTTGAGCTGGCATTGCGCCAATACCACTTGCGCCGTAGCCGTGCTGCGCCCCAGTTGCTGGCGCTCCTGGAGCACACGGACCGGTGAGGGGAGGCAGGGCAGGGCGAAGAAGGCCCTAGACTCTTGCCAACCTCCTGCAATCGCGGCATTCTTACATCAGGCAGCGCAGTGGCTGGCGTCAGCTGCCCGGATCGTTATCCGCCAGGCATCAAGCACGCACGTCCACTTAGGACCTGCGGCCGGAACATGTCGCAAGGCAGGAACCGGCACAGACCTGATTCCGATGCAAACCGGTCCAGTTTCCGGTTGCCTCGGATCTTGCCCGCTTCGGTGCCGACGTGTCTTCTTCCCGACATCCTGTGCTGC
>JBEQCK010000204.1:0-5869 GCA_041639335.1 Novosphingobium sp. | reverse complement strand
GGTGCGGCGCACAACGGGCTGCTGCCGATGCCCGAGATCCAGTTCCTTGCCTATGTCCACAATGCCGAGGACCAGATCCGGGGCGAGGCGGCGACGCTGTCGTTCTTTTCGAACGGGCAATACACCAACCCGATGGTCGTGCGCATTGCCGGGCTGCCCTACCAGAAGGGGTTCGGCGGGCACTTCCATAACGACAACTCGCTTGCGGTCTTCCGCGACATTCCGGGCGTCGTGCTCGCCGTGCCGTCCTCTGGCCGCGATGCTGTGGCGATGCTGCGCGAATGCGTGCGGCTGGCGCACGAGGAGAGCCGCGTGGTGGTGTTTGTCGAGCCGATTGCGCTCTACATGACGCGTGACTTGCATGAGCCGGGCGATGGGCTGTGGGCGAGCCTCTACCAGCCGCCCGGCGAAGGCGAGATCGCGTTTGGCGAGATCGGCATTGCGGGCGAAGGCAGCGATCTTGCGATCGTGACTTACGGCAACGGATACTATCTTTCGATGCAGGCGCAGAAGCTGCTGGCGGAGCAGGGCGTGAACGTGCGGGTGATCGACTTGCGCTGGCTGAGGCCGGTGAACGACGATGCGGTGATTGCGGCTGTCGCGCCGTGCTCGCGCGTGCTAGTTGTCGACGAATGCCGCATTACCGGGGGGCAGAACGAGGCGCTAATGGCGCTGCTGGCTGAACGTGCGCCGGGCAAGACGATTGCGCGCATGGCGGCGACGGACAGCTTCATTCCGCTCGCCCGGGCTGCGACGCACACGTTGCCGAGCCGGGACGGGATCATGGCGAAGGTGATGGAGATGGTGCGTGGCTAAGGAGACGGTCCTCGTCGTCTGCCCGGGGCGCGGCACCTACAATGCGCCGGAGCTGGGGTATCTGGGGCAGCATCATGCCGGGGCCGAATGGCTGGCACGGTTCGATGCCCTGCGGGCCGAGGCGGGGAAGGAGACCTTGTCGGCGCTGGATGGGGCAGGGAAGTTTACCGCGGCGCATCTGCGGGGAGACAATGCCGCGCCGTTGATCCATGCCTGCGCTTACCTTGATTTCCTCAGGATCAACCGCGAGCGTTTCGAGATCGTCGCGGTGACCGGCAATTCGATGGGCTGGTACACCGCGCTCGCTTGCGCCGGGGCGGTCTCGCCCGAGCATGGCTTTGCCATTGCCGATGGCATGGGGATCAATTCGCAGCGCCACGAGCCGGGCGGCCAGGCGGTGCTGGTGCTGGCCGGGGAAGACTGGACCGTCGACCCCGTGCTGCTGGACGAGGTGGAGGCGGCGATGGCGCGCAACGGGGTGCTGCCCTCGATCCGGCTGGGCGGGATGCTGGTCGTTGCGGGGCCGGTGGCTGCGCTCGATGCGTTCGAGAAGGATTTGCCGAGGCTATCGCGCCCGCCGCTGCGGCTCGCCGGGCATGGGCCGTTCCATACCCCGCTGATGCAGCCGAGCAGCGATGCTGCGCGGGCGCAGTTCCCGGTGGACTGGTTCGGCCAGCCGCAGGTTCCGCTGATCGATGGGCGGGGCAAGGTGTGGCGGCGGTTCGAGAGCAACCGTGAGGGGTTGTGGGACTATACTTTCGGCCACCAGATCCTGCAGCCCTATGACTTTACCGCCGCGATGACTGTGGGCGTCCGCGAATTCGCGCCTGATCGGGTGGTGCTGCTTGGACCCGGCGAGACGCTCGGCGGGGCGATCGGGCAGGTGCTGATTGCTCGAAAATGGATGGACATTGCGTCCCGAAGCATGTTCACTGCGCGGCAGGGAGAGGATCCGTTCCTGATTGGCCTGGGGAGACCCAGCCAGCGGAGTATCGTGATCCCGTGAGCCAACCGTCGATTTTGTTCGTCTGTCTTGGAAACATTTGCCGCTCGCCTCTCGCCGAGGCGGCCCTGCGCGCGCAATCCGTGGCGGCAGGCGTGGCGATGACCATAGACTCTGCCGGCATCGGGGACTGGCATGTCGGCCGCCCGCCCGATCCGCGCGCGCAGGAAACCGCGCGCCGGCACGGTCTCGATATCTCGAGCTATCGCGCGCGACAGGTCACCACGGAAGACTTCACACGCTTCGGACACATCTTCGCGCTCGACCAGCAGAATCTGAAGGACCTGCGCCGGATCGAGCCGTCACGCCACATCGCCGAAGTCGCGCTTTTGATGGACCTCGTGCCCGGTCGCAAGGGCACGGCGGTGATCGATCCCTATTATGGCGACGAGGAAGATTTCGAGCAGGCCTGGGCCGACGTCAGCGCGGCGGCCGAGCGGCTGGTGAAGCGCTACTTGCGCTGAGATTCAGGCGCCGAGTGCTGCGGTGATGCGCGCTTCGGCCGCCGAGGCTTCTTCGATCAGCGCGCGCAGGGCCGATGCGGTGTCCTGCATCAGGCGCGGGGAAATGGGCTTTTCACCGTTGACGAAGCGGCGGATCGCGCGTTCGTCAATGCCCAGTCGGCGGCTGGCCGTGGTCGTCCCGCCGAGTACCTGAATGCAGTGGGCAAAATGCTCGCCCAGCTCGGTCTGCGTGAATGCTCCGCTCATTCTTTCTCCTTTGCCCGATTGAATTGGCGGGCGCCGCTGCTCTGTCCTATAGGCCCTGAAATGGACATTGAAACAGGCCCTGAAACGGAACTGGAAGCGGAACTTGAAACGGAATCCGGGGAAGCAGAAGTATCGCTGACCAGACCGCAACGCCGATTGCTGCGGCGGATCTACAACGGGCGCACCGTGCCGATCATCGTCGATGAACAGCCGTTCCTGACGTTCAGGGAAGCCAGCCGATACCTTCTTGCGCTTTCGCCGGAAGAGCGTGAAGCGGCCTATCTGGAGATGCGCAAGCAGGCGAAGTAGCGCTGCCTGCTCTCTGAACCTCCCCAACCCCGCTCAGGCTGAGCTTGTCGAAGCGTCTGGCGCGGTGCTCGCGTCCTTGGACAGGCTCAGGACGAGCGGGCTGAGGTGTGTTTGGTATCGGGGGCTTCAGGTTCAAGTAGTCAGACGATAACCAGCTTTACACCCGCGTCCCGCAGGGCTGCGGCTGCTGCGGGCGCAATGCCGCTGTCGGTGATCACCGTGTCGATCTCGTCCAGCCCGCAGACGATGGTGCCGGACTGGCTGCGGAACTTGCTGCTGTCGACGAGCAGGATGACCTCCTCGGCGCGGTCGATCAGGCGGCGTTCGGCGGCGACCAGCACCGGATCGGCCTGCATCGCGCCTTGCGGCCCGATCGCGGCGGCGCCCATGAACAGGCGCGGGGCGTGGAAGCGGGGCATCGATTCCTCGCCGGCGGGAGCAAGGATGATGTTCTGTTCGCGGAACACGGCACCCGAAGGCAGCAGGATGCGCGTGCCTGCCTGCGGAAGCAGTGCGTTGACGATGTGCAGCGAGTTGGTCAGCACCTGAAGCCCGAGACCGTCGAGATGCGGGCACATCTGCAGCGTGGTGGTGCCGCCATCGATCATCACCCCTTCGCCCGGCTGGCACAGCGCCGCCGCTGCCTTGCCGATGGCCTGCTTTGGCCCGAGGTTCTGGGTGATGTTCTGGTCGAACGGCGTTCCGAGCAGGCGCGGGCCGCTGGCATCGTCGCCTTCCGGCAGCTTGGCGCCACCGTGGACGCGGATGATCTGGCCAGTCTCTTCCAGCCGTGTCAGATCACGCCGGATCGTTGCGGGCGAGGCATCGAGCAGGACCTCGAGATCGCGGTAGCTGACAAAGCCCGTCGGCCGCAGCGCCTCGAAGATGCGTCTTTCCCGTTCTGCCGCGTGCATGCGCCCTACCGTTCCCTTGGCCTGCGCTTATGCACTCGCCTGCAGCATGTTGCCAGCGCCTATCACGATGGTCGAGCCGACCAGCAAGCCGATGCCGGTCCACACCAGCGCGCGGGTGCGCGGGGAAGCGCCCTTCCATTCCTTCAGTGCGAAGCCCCACAGGGTCGAGAACAGGATGATCGAGGCCATGTGCAGCGTCCACGAGGAGAAGCCGTATTCGCCCATCTGGCTTTCGCCCATCGTGTAGAAGAAGAACTGGCCGTACCACAGCGTGCCGCCCAATGCGGCGAGCAGCCAGTTGGCGAGGAGGTTGGGACGCTCGCCGGGCTGAGCTTCTGAAGAAGCCGCGCCGAAGAACTGGCCGAAGCTGCGGTTCTTCGCGATCAGGTATGCGCACCACAGTGCATTGGTGGTGAGGCCGCCGGCAAGGACGACGCACAGCACTGGCAGGCCCTGGCTCAGCGGATCGGTCCCCGCCGCCAACGTCAGGTCACGGATCGGCTGGCCGACGGCAAGACCCCAGGCAAAGCAGCCCGACATCACGCCCGAGAAGGTCGCGATCAACAGCCCCTTGCGCAAGTTGAACTCGGCCACGCCTTCTGATGCTTCGCCGCCAAGATCGGCTTCCTTGGCGTTGCCCGCCCGCGCCACGACGATGATGCCAGCCAGCGTGATCAGGATGCCGAGGAGGGTAAGCTTGCCGCTGGTGGTGGCTGCGATGGCGCCAAGGGTTCCATCAAAGATCGGCGGTCCCATCGTGCCGATCACGGTGGTGAGGCCCAGCGCCACGGCCATGCCGAGCGAAAGGCCGAGGTAGCGCATGGTGAGGCCGAAGGTCAGGCCGCCGAAACCCCACATTGCGCCCCAGAACCAGCACCACAGCAGCGTTTCGCGCGGTGTGGCGGAGAGGACGCCGAGCAGGTCCTTGGTCTGGATCGAGGCGAACAGCCATGGGGCGATCAGCCACGAGAATATCCCGCCCGCCAGCCAGAACACTTCCCATGACCACAGCCTGATGCGCTTGTAAGGCACATAGAAGCTGGCCGAGGAGAAGCCCCCGATCCAGTGAAAGATAACGCCCAGCAGCGGGTTCGCGCCCATCGGTTCCAGTCCCTTGTTCTTATGATTTGACGAGTATCGAGCGGTCGATCTCGCTGATGTTCTTCACGCCAGTGAGCGTCATGGCGACGCGCATTTCGGCCTCGATCAGGCGGAGCATGTGCTCGACGCCTTGCTGTCCCTGCGCTGCCAGCGCAAAGACCCAGGCGCGGCCGAGCAACACGCCCTTCGCGCCCAAAGCGAGCAGGCGCACGACGTCGAGGCCCGAGCGTACGCCGCCATCGGCGAGCACGGTCAGCCGATCGCCCACCGCGTCGGCAATGGCGGGCAGGGCGCGCGCCGTGGAGGGCACGCCATCGAGTTGGCGGCCGCCGTGGTTCGACACCACGATCCCGTCAGCGCCCAGATTGGCCGCTTCCACCGCGTCTTCGGCATCGAGCAGGCCCTTGATGACCAGCGGTCCGTTCCATTCGGAGCGGATGAAATCGAGATCCTTCCAAGAGATCGAACTGTCGAAGTTCTCGCGCATCCAGGCGAAAAAGTCCTCGATCCCGGTCTTGCCCTGAAGCTTGCGGATCACGTTGCCGAGCCCGTGGGGGCGGCCCATCACGCCGACATCCCACGCCCATGACGGCTTCATCGCCCCCTGCAGCGTGCGGCGCAGCGCGCCTTTCATGCCCGAGGCTCCGGCAAGGCCCGAGTGGTAATCGCGATAACGGCTGCCCGGCACCGGCATGTCGACGGTGAAGACCAGTGTCGAGCAGTTCAATTCCACCGCTTCCTGCAGCAGTTCGCGCATGAAACCGCGGTCGCGGGTCATGTAGAGCTGGAACCAGAAGGGTTTGGTGGCGGCCTTGGCGACTTCGCCCAGCGAGCAGGCCGAGACGGTCGAGAGCGTGAAGGGGACGCCGGCCGTTTCCGCTGCGCGCACTGCCTGGCATTCGCCGCGCCGGGCGTTCATGCCGGCAAGGCCGATGGGGGCGAGCGCAACTGGCAGCTTGAGCTTCTGGCCGAACAGTTCGGTCGAAAGGTCCAGACCTGACACGTCGCGCAGCACG
>JBEQCK010000203.1:0-5908 GCA_041639335.1 Novosphingobium sp. | reverse complement strand
GGCCAGATCGTCACTCCGGGTTCGGGTGTCCTGTTCTTGATGGCGCGTGACGGGCAGATGGAAATGCAGGCGCGCCTGTCGGAGTCCGACCTTGCGCGTCTTTCCGTCGGGGCGAGCGCGGACGTCACGCCAGTTGGCACAGACCGCAAGTTCTCGGGCCAGGTCTGGCAGCTCTCGCCGACGATCGACCAGACCAGTCGCGAAGGGATCGCGCGCATTGCGCTTGCCTACGACAAGGTGCTGCGTCCCGGCGGTTTTGCCACCGCAACGCTGGTATCAGGCACGACCAATGCCCCGCTGCTCCCGGAATCGGCCATCCTCAGCGATGACAAGGGCTCATACGTCTTCGTGATCGACAAGGACGACAAGGCGGTCCGCCGCGCGGTCAAGACCGGTCAGGTCAGTGCCAAGGGCATCGCCGTGGTCGAAGGCCTTTCGGGCAGCGAACGGATCGTGCTGCGGGCCGGCGGCTTCCTCAATCCGGGGGACAAGGTCCGGCCGGTCGTTCAGAAATAAGGGCTGGCGATGAACTTCCAGAACATCTCGGCCTGGTGCATCCGCAACCCGGTCGTACCCATCGTCCTGTTCCTCGGGCTTACGCTCGCGGGCCTCGTCTCGTTCATGCAGATGAAGGTCCAGGACAACCCGGACATCGAATTCCCGGTCGTCATCGTCCAGATCAGCCAGCCCGGCGCTGCGCCGACGGAGATCGAAAACCAGATCACGCAGCGTGTCGAATCCGCCGTGCGGTCGATCGCCGGTGTAGACACGCTGACCTCGACCGCCTCGGAAGGCAGCAGTCAGACGCAGGTCCAGTTCAAGATCGGCCAGGACATCAACGCCGCGGTCAACGAGGTCAAGAACAAGGTCGACCAGATCCGTTCCGACCTGCCGGAGGGGATACTCGAGCCGCAGGTCTTCAAGGTCGAGACCTCGTCCAACCCGATCGCCTATTTCGCCGTCGCGGCCGACGACATGACCATCGAGCAGCTTTCGTGGTTCATTGACGACACGATCGCCAAGCGCCTGCTGACCGTGCCCGGCATGGCCGAAGTGAGTCGTTCGGGCGGGGTCAATCGCGAGATCGCCGTCACGCTCGATCCGATGAAGATGACGAGCCTTGGCGTGACGGCAAGCCAGGTCAACGCGGCGCTGCGCCAGGTCAACATCAACGCGGCCGGCGGCAAGACCGAAGTCGCCGGTTCGCGTCAGTCGGTTCGCGTCCTTGGCAATGCGAAGAGCGCGTATGAACTGTCCCAAACGGAGATAAGCCTGAGCGGCAATCGCACGGTGCGTCTGTCCGACGTTGCCGATGTCAGCGATTCCTACAGCGAACTGACCTCGATCGCGAAGTTCAACGGCAAGCCGGTCGTGACCTTCTCGTTCTCGCGTGCCCGCGCCGAATCCGACGTGTCGGTCTATGACGGCGCGCTTAAGGAAATGGAGAAGATCAAGCAGGAGCAGGGCGGCAAGATCCACTTCGAGCTCCTGTTCACCTCGGTCATCCAGACCAAGGATCAGTACCGCTCCTCGATGAACGCGATGGTCGAGGGTGCGGTGCTGGCGGTGGTCGTGGTGTTCCTGTTCCTGCGGGACTGGCGCGCGACTATCGTCTCGGCGCTGGCCATTCCCCTGTCCTCGATTCCCACGTTCTGGGTGCTCGACCTGATGGGCTTCACGCTCAACCAGATGTCGCTGCTGGCGCTGGGGCTTGTCGCGGGCGTGCTGGTCGACGATGCGATCGTCGAGATCGAGAATATCGTCAGACACATGCGAATGGGCAAGACCGCCTATCAGGCGGCGATCGACGCTGCCGACGAGATCGGTCTCGCCGTTGTGGCGACAACCTTCTCCATCGTCGCCGTGTTCTTCCCCGTGGCGCTGATGCCCGGCGTATCCGGCCAGTTCTTCAAGAACTTCGGTCTGACCGTGGTCATCTCGGTCCTGTTCTCGCTGCTGGTCGCGCGCATGATCACGCCGATGATCGCGGCCTACTTCCTGCAGGCGCATGGCGAGGCGGAGCACGGCACCGGCCCGTGGATGGACAAGTACATGAAGGTGCTGGGCTGGTCGCTCGATACCTCGAAGGCGAGGGCCTATCGCGCCGAGCATCCGCGCCGCCGCTTCCGCGCGCGGCTGCGCGACCACCGGTTGTGGATGATGGGCATCGGGGCCGGTGCCTTCGTGCTGACCATCGTCATGTTCATGTCGATCCCCGCACAGTTCTTCCCCGACGCCGACAGCGATTCGAGCACGGTCACCATTGAAATGGTCCCGGGCACGACCCTGCAGCAGACCGAGCGCAAGGTGGGCGAGGTCGTCGACCTGCTCGCCAAGCAGCCCGAGGTGGAATCGCAGCTGGCATCGGTGCGAGAGGGACGCGGCAACATCTACGTCAACCTCCGGCCCGACCGCGAGCGCACGAGCCTGGTCTTCGAACGCGAACTGACCCCGCAACTGCAGTCCATCCCCGACATCCGGGCGAACTTCCAGGCCCAGGGGCCGAGCGGCCCGGGCGGTGGTTCGGGCCGGCCGATCAGCATCATGCTGGCCGGGTCCGATCCCGAATTGCTGCAGAAGACCGCACAGACGCTGGTCGACCAGATGAGCACGCTGCCGCTTGTCGTGGCGCCGCGGATCAGTGCCGATTTGCGTCGGCCTGAAGTGATCATCAAGCCACGGCTCGATCTTGCGGCAAGCCTCGGCGTGACGACCCAGACCCTGAGCCAGGTTATCCGCATCGCGACGCAGGGCGAAATCGACCAGAACAGCGCGAAGTTCTCGCTGTCCGATCGCCAGGTGCCGATCCGCGTGAAGCTGCCCGAAGCCTCGCGCCGCGACTTGTCGACGCTGGAGAACCTGCCGGTGCCGACCGCGTCCGGCGGCTCGGTTCCGCTATCGCGCGTGGCCGAGATCGATTTCGGCTCGGGGCCGACGCAGATCCAGCGCTACAACCAGAGCCGCCGCGTCTTCGTTGGTGCGGACTTGCCGCCGGGCGTGGTCAAGGGCGATGCCATGAACGCCATCGCGAAGCTGCCGGTGATGAAGAACCTGCCGCAGGGCGTCTCAAACACGGCGGCGGGCGAGGACAAGTTCCAGGCCGAGCTGATGTACAACTTCGTCATCGCCGTCGCCTCGGGCATCCTGCTGGTGTTCTCGGTGCTGGTGCTGCTCTACCACCGCTTCATCTCGCCGCTGGTCAACATGGGCTCGCTGTTCCTGGCGCCGCTGGGTGGCTTGCTGGCGATCTGGCTGATGGGGCAGGCGCTGTCTCTGCCCGTGTTCATCGGCATTCTCATGCTGTTCGGCATCGTGGCGAAGAACTCGATCCTGCTGATCGACTTCGCGATCGAGGAGATGGCGACGGGCCAGGAAAAGCTGGCGGCCATTACCGAGGCGGGGCACAAGCGCGCACAGCCGATCATCATGACCACCGTGGCCATGGTTGCCGGCATGATCCCGACCGCGGTTTCGGTCGGCGGCGATGGCGGATGGCGTGCGCCGATGGGCGTCGTGGTGATCGGCGGGCTTACCCTGTCGACGGCCCTGACCCTGCTGATCGTGCCGGCAGGCTTCAGCCTTGCCGATGGTCTCGAGAAGCGCCTGGGGCCATGGCTCGCCCGCAAGGTTCTCGGCCATGAACCTGCACCGCAGCCGGTCCACGCCACCAAGCCAATCGTACCTGCAACGCGGAACGAACCGCAGCACGAGGCATTTCCGGCGGAGTGACCGCCGAATTGCCACAGCCAGTCGAAGCCGCGCCTTCGAACTCCAGCGGACCCGTCCGCATCGGAAGAGGGCGCATGATGCCGGTGGTGGCTGATCGTGCGCGCCGCATGCGCATCGTCGCCACTTGCCTGCTCGTGGCGATGGCGCTGATCTATATTGCAACGCGCCGGTACGAAGGCCTGCATCCGGCGATCGGCTTCATCCGCGCGTTTGCCGAGGCGGCGATGGTCGGCGGTCTGGCAGACTGGTTTGCGGTAACTGCGCTGTTCCGGCATCCCTTGGGGCTGCCTATTCCGCACACCGCGATCATTCCGGAAAACAAGGACCGTATCGCCGATACGATGGCGTCGTTCCTGCAGGCCAATTTCCTCACCCCCCAGGTGGTTGCGCGCCGCATGGGAGCGGTCAACGCTGCTGCCGCGGTCGGTGCGTTTCTTTCGGACCCGCGGACCGGGGAAAGCCGCCTGCGCGATGGCGCGGCAGGGCTGCTGGCCGACGTGCTGGAATCGCTCGATCCCGATGAACTTGGCGGTCTTGCCAAAGGCGCGTTGCGGGCGCAGCTCGAGAAACTGGAACTGGCGCCGCTGCTGGGCCAGCTGCTGGGCGCGGCAATCGCCGATGGGCGACACATGCCGGTCATCGAAAGCCTGATCCGCAAGGCTGCCGAAACGATCGAGGCAAACGAGCAGCTCATCCAGTCGACCATCCACGAACGCGCCAATACGATCCTGCGCTGGACCGGGCTTGACGAGAAGTTGGCGAACGCCATCCTTGATGGCCTCTACAAGCTTCTCGCCGAAACCCTGGTCGTCCCCGACCATCCCTTGCGCCGCAAGATCGAAGAAGGTCTGGCAACGCTGGCCGACGATTTGGTGAATGACCCCGAGATGCGCGCGAAGGTCGAACGGATGAAGCGTGAGGTGCTGGCCAATCCCGCGTTCGGGCGGTGGCTGGACGGGTTGTGGGAACGCGGCAGGATGCGCCTGCTGCAGGTGGTCCGCAATCCGCGCGGGGCGCTTGGCGGCCAGCTGGGGGCAAGCCTGGCCGAGCTTGGCAATGCGCTGCAACGCGACGTACGACTGCAGAAGATGGTCAATCGTTTTGCCCGGCGGACGCTGGTCGGCGTGTCGACGCGCTACGGCGCGCAGATCGTGCGGCTTGTGTCCGAAACCGTGAAGCGGTGGGACGCCCGCACGGTGACCGACCGCATCGAAGGCGCCGTCGGCCGGGACCTCCAGTTCATCCGCATCAACGGCACTCTGGTCGGTGGACTGGTCGGCCTCGTGCTCCATGCGATGGACGTGATGTTTTGAACGCGCTGCCGCAGTTGGAGACGGATCGCCTGATCCTCAGAGTGCCGCAGCGCGACGATTATCTGCTCCTGCGTGATCTTGTCGCCGATCCGGAAGTGCATCGCTTCCTCGGGCCCCGGCCGGAAGACCCGACCACCGACATGTTCTCGCGCGCCTTGCGCGGGGCAGGCTCATGGCAGTTGTACGGCTACGGCATGTTTATCGTGCACGAGAAGAGCAGCGATGCTTTCGTAGGGCAGATGGGCCTGTTCCACTCCTTGCGAGGTTTCGGAAAAGGGCTTGATGACGCGGTCGAAGCCGGATGGATCGTCGCGCGTCCGTTCTGGGGCCGTGGCTATGCGCAGGAAGGGATGCAAGCTGCGCTGGACTGGTTCGACCGGACTTGCGAGGCACGCCGTATCGCCTGCATGATCGAGCCTGAGAACCACGCGTCCGTGCGACTGGCAGAGCGGCTTGGCTTCGTGCGCTACGACGAACACGTCTTCCAGGACGAAGCAGCTGTCGACCTTTACGAGCGGATCATAGCGAGTTGACTGCGGGCAAGGCCGGGGGCGGGGGGCTGGCCAGGTTCCCGGTAAGCAGGCGTGCGGCCTGTCGCTGAAGTTCCTCGATCGGGAAGGGCTTGGTCAGGACCGCGGTTCGATCCTCAAGGCTCGCATCGTTCTGCAGCACAACGCTGTCGGCGTAGCCTGTCACGAACAGGACGCCCAGACCGGGCAGGCGGCGGCGCGCCTCGTCGGCGACCTGTCGGCCGTTGAGCCCGCCCGGCAGGCCCACATCGGTGACAAGCAGATCGATATCGCGGTGCCGATCGAGCATGGCGAGTGCCGCCGCGCCGTCGGCAGCCTCGATGCAGCGCATGCCGA
>JBEQCK010000202.1:0-5909 GCA_041639335.1 Novosphingobium sp. | reverse complement strand
GAGAAGTACTCCTTGTGATCGTCGCCGATGTCCGAGCCGGACATGTTCTGGTGCTTCACGCAGGCGATGCCCTGGCGGATTTCCTCGCGCTGGACCTGCTTGACGTAGCCGAGCATGCCTTCTTCGCCGAAGTAGCGCTTGGCGAGGTTGTCGGTGCTGAGCGCCGCGGTGTGGTAGGTCGGCAGCGTGATCAGGTGGTGGAAGATGCCGGCCTGCGCCGCAGCATCGCGCTGGAAGGTGCGGATGCGCTCGTCAGCTTCGATGCCAAGCTCGGTGCCATCGTAGTCCACGCTCATCAGCTTCGAACGATCGTAGGCCGAGACATCCTTGCCTGCTTCGACCATCGCATCATAGACTTGCTGGCGGAAGTTGAGCGTCCAGTTGAACGACGGACTGTTGTTGTAGACCAACTTGGCGTTCGGGATCACTTCGCGGATGCGGCTGACCATGCCACCGATCTGGCCGATGTGCGGCTTTTCGGTTTCGATCCACAGCAGGTCCGCGCCGTTCTGAAGCGAGGTGATGCAATCCAGCACGCAGCGGTCTTCACCGGTTCCGGTGCGGAACTGGTAGAGGTTCGAAGGCAGGCGCTTCGGACGCATCAGCTTGCCATCGCGTGCGATCAGGACGTCGCCGTGGCCGAGGTTGGCAGGATCGACTTCATCGCAATCGAGGAAGCTGTTGTACTGGTCACCCAGGTCGCCCGCTTCACGGGTGTAGGCGATCTGCTTGGTCAGGCCGGCGCCTAGCGAGTCGGTGCGTGCAACGATCACGCCATCATCGACGCCGAGTTCCATGAAGGCGTAACGCACCGCGCGTATCTTCGCGAGGAAGTCCTCGTGCGGGACGGTGACCTTGCCGTCCTGGTGGCCGCACTGCTTTTCGTCCGAGACTTGGTTTTCGATCTGGATGCAGCATGCACCGGCTTCGATGAACTTCTTGGCGAGCAGGTAGGTCGCCTCGGCATTGCCGAAGCCTGCGTCGATATCGGCGATGATCGGCACGATGTGGGTTTCGAACTCGTCGATCTTGTGCAGCAGGCGGTGGGTGTTGACCGCATCGCCAGCCTTCTTGGCTTCATCGAGATCGCGGAACAGCATGCCGAGCTCGCGGGCATCTGCCTGCTTGAGGAAGGTGTAGAGTTCCTCGATCAGGTCCGACACGCTGGTCTTCTCGTGCATCGACTGGTCGGGCAGCGGCCCGAATTCGCTGCGCAGCGCGGCGACCATCCAGCCCGACAGGTAAAGGTAGCGGCCCTTGGTGGTACCGAAGTGCTTCTTGATGGAGATCATCTTCTGCTGACCGATGAAACCGTGCCAGCAGCCGAGCGACTGCGTGTAGTTGGCAGGGTCAGCGTCATAGGCGGCCATGTCGGCGCGCATGATCTTGGCGGTGTAGCGGGCGATGTCGAGACCGGTGTTGAAACGGTTCTGCAGGCGCATGCGGGCCACGCTCTCGGGCTCGATGCCATCCCAGGTCTGGGCGAAAGGCGCGATGGCCTTGCCTGCTTCGACGATCTTGCTGTGGTAGGTCATTCCCGTGTTCCCTCACGTGGTGTGCGTCTTGCAAATCCCAGATAGCGCGTGGTTCAGCTAAACGGGCACGCTTCTTTGTAAGTTTGTCAAACTTGACAGCGGAATTATGTCATGATGTAAAAACATTACAAATGTTCAATACTCATGCAATTATGCAATAACTCTCTGAGATAACGGTAAAAAAAGGGGGTACGAACGTTTAAAATTCCATTGGCGATGTTGTGTGTCTAAGGCTAGTTATCGCATGAACGAGATCAAACGAGCCAAGGCTCGTTCCGCGTAGCTCAACTGCTTGCAAGCTTAAGAACTGGCGCCGAACTGCTGCCCGCTACGACAAAACCCAAGAGGAATACCGCGGTCAATCCCATCGCAGTCCACCCGTGGATACCCTTTGTCCAAGAAACCTAAGCTGCTTGAAATCGTATTCACCTTGCTGCAACTCGTCCCTGATATTACCAGCCGCCCCCTAGCGCGCGGAACACCGCGATCTGCTGGCGAGAGACATGGGCGTCCTGATCGGCTAGCGCGGCCTGAGCTTCAGCAAGCGTGCGCTCCGATTCCAGGGTCTGGAGCGAATCCACCACCCCTTCGCGGTTCTGCGCGCGGGTGATCCTTGCAGCCCGAAGAGCCGCGGCGTGAGCTGAGGTCAGTGCCTGGCGCTGTGCTAGTGACTGACCATAGTCCGACAGCGCGGTTTCGGTTTCCTGCAGCGCGGCCAGTATGGTGCCGTCGAAGGCCGCAAGCGCGCTGGCAGCATCCGCACCTGCGGCATCGATCCGGGCGCGGATCGGCTCGCGATTGGGGAACGCCCAACTCACCAATGGTCCGAGCAGGAAACCAAGCGGTCCCCCAGAGAACAGGTCCCCAAGGCTGCCGGCGCTCGAGCTTGCGGACGCACCCAGAACGATCCGGGGGTAGAGGTCTGCGCGAGCAACGCCGATGCGGGCAGTGCTGGCAGCGAGGCGCTGCTCTGCGGCGCGCACATCCGGCCGTCGCCCAAGCAACTGCGCGCCGTCTCCTACCGGAATGGCCGAAGCGATCTCGAGCGGGATGGTGCGATCGCCGGCAATGGCGGGCAGTTGCGATGGCGTCCGCCCCGTCAGCGCGGCAAGGGCGAACAGCGCCGCGCTGCGCTGCGCCTCGATTACGGGAATCTGGGCCGCGCGCTGTTCGCGCAGGCCTTCGATCCGGGCCACGGCAAGCCCGTCGGCGAGGCCGGCGTCATGGCGCTTGCGAACGAGGCGCAAGGTGTCATCCAGAAGCGCCACGATGGAGCGGGCATTGGCAATGCGAGCGGCAGAACTGACGGCTGCAGCGTAGGCCTGGGTCGTATCGGCGACGACCATGACGCGGACAGCATCGGCATCGGCCTGCGTTGCGGCGAGATCGCCCTGAGCGGCGGCAATGTTTCCGGAAAGGCGACCAAACAGGTCCAGCTCGTATGTTGCCTGCGCCCCGATCCCGAACAGGGCACCGTTGCTATCGGTGCCAGCCTGCCCTTGTGGCGTCCGACCATAGCCTGACGATGCATTAACGCTGGTTTGTGGCGACCGGTCGGCCCGCGCGCCGCGCAAGGCTGCGCGGGCCCGGTCGATCCGCGCGACCGCCTGCCGGACATCGGTATTGGCATTCAGAGCGTCCTCGATCAGGCCATCGAGGACCGGATCATTGTAGAGCCGCCACCAGTCGGCGGGCAGGGGGGTGCCCACCGCCACGCCGGGCTTGGCGCCCATGAACGCACCTTCGGCCGAGACCGTAGGTTCAAAGGGAGCAACGCCCCCGGGCGTTGCGGCACAGGAAGACAGCGTGATGGCTGACGCCGCGCCGAGGAAGAAGGTGCGCAAGGTCATGAATGGCTCCATTATTCTGCCGGTTCGGCAAGTGCAGCGGAAGGGGTGGCACCGCGACCGCGAAGCGCGGCGATCCGGTCTCCGAGGCTGCGGGTGACGACATAGAACGTTGGCGTGAAGATCAGGCCGAAGCCCGTTACGCCCAGCATCCCGAAGCAGACTGCAGTGCCCAGGGCCTGGCGCAGTTCCGCGCCGGCACCAGTGGCAAAAGCCAGCGGCACAGCGCCCAGAATGAAGGCGAAGCTGGTCATCAGAATCGGGCGAAGGCGGGTGCGCGCGGCATCGATTGCAGCCTCTGCAGGCGACAGTCCGTGGCGCATCTCACCTTGCCGGGCGAACTCGACGATAAGGATCGCGTTCTTCGCCGACAGGGCGATAAGGACCACCAGCCCGATCTGGGTGAGGACGTTGTTGTCCATGCCCCTAAGGTTCACGCCGACCATCGCGGCCAGCAGGCACATCGGCACGATCAGGATGATCGCCAGCGGTGCAATCAGGCTTTCATACTGCGCCGCAAGCACAAGGAAGACCAGCAGCACGGCAAGGGCGAACACATAGATGGCGGTGTTGCCGGTCGTCGTCTGCTGGTAGGCGATGCCGGTCCATTCCGCCGAATAGCCCTGCGCCACGGCCTGGCTTGCCACCTTCTCCATGGTCCGCAGCGATTGTCCGGTCGATCCACCAGGGGCCGTATCGCCATCGATGGCAACTGCAGGGGCAAGATTGTAGCGGGTCACGCGGTAGGGGCCTGTGGTGTCGGTAAAGGTCGCGACAGAGCCCAGCGGGACCATTGCGCCGCTCGCGCTGCGGGCGTGAAGCGAGGCGATGTCGCTGATGTCTCCGCGATAGGGCGCATCGGCCTGCGCGGTGACACGGTAGGTGCGACCGAGCAGGTTGAAGTCGTTGACGAACGCGCTGCCGAGATAGACCGACAGGGTGTCGAACACGTCGGAGGGCGAGAGGCCGAGCATCTGGGCCTTTTCGCGATCGATGTCCGTCTTCACCCGCGGCGTGCCGGTGTCGAAGAAGGTGTAGACCCCGGCAAGGCCCGACTGGCCGTTGGCCTCGGCGATGATCTGGTTGGCCGCCTCCTGCATGGCGCGGTAGCCCTTGCCGGAGCTGTCCTCGAGCATCAGGCGGAAGCCGCCGGCTGAGCCGATGCCCTGGATCACCGGTGGCTTGACGATGATCAGGCGCGCATCGTTGATGCCGGCCGTGGCTTTCTGGGCGTTTGCGACAAGGGTATCGATGTCGAGCCCCTTGGACTGACGGTCCTTAAAGTCGTCGAGCACCCAATACGCGGCGGCCGAACTGGCCGATTGGGTCTGCGTCGTGCCATCGAAGCCCGAGAGCATGACCGCGCCCTTGATCCCGTCGAGCTTGAGCACGCGGTCCGCCACCTGCTTCATCACGGCATCGGTGCGAGTGGTGGCGCTGCCGGGCGGAAGCTGGATGACGCTCACGAAGTAGCCCTGATCCTGCTGCGGGATAAAGCCGGTCGGCGTTGCTGCCAGCGTCATGCCGGTCAGGCCGATGAGGACGGCGTAAGCGACCATCATCCGGCGGGGCATTGCGACGAGCCGCGCGGTAAGGCGCGCATAGCGATCGCTGAAGCTTTCGAAGGCGGAATTGAACCTGGCTCCGGCGCCTTCGACAGCCTGCCGCCAGCGTGGCGCGTCCGCCGGGAGCGCCTGGTGAGCGCGCAGCAGCTTGGCCGACAGGGCCGGGGAAAGCGTCAGCGAGACGATGAGCGAAATGATCGTCGCGGCTGAAATGGTGACCGCAAACTGTTTGTAGAACTCGCCGGTCAACCCACCCATGAAGAGCGTGGGAACAAACACCGCGCAGAGCACCAGCACGATGGCGATAAGCGCCTCGCCTACTTCATTCATGGATTTGCGCGCTGCATCGAGGGGTGAAAACCCCGCCTCGAGATTGCGTTCGACGTTCTCGACAACGACAATGGCATCGTCGACGACAATGCCGATGGCGAGGACAAGTCCGAACAGCGAGAGGTTGTTGAGAGAGTAGCCCGCCATCGCCAGCACGGCGAAAGTGCCGACCAGCGAGACGGGAATCGCCAGCACCGGAATGATCGATGCGCGCGCCTTCTGGAGGAACACGACGATCACCAGGACCACCAGCACGATCGCTTCGAGCAGGGTGTGCAGGACCGCATCGATGCTCTGTGCAATGAACTCGGTCGGGTTGTAGACGATGCGATATTCCAACCCGCGCGGAAACGACCTGGACAACTCGTCCATCGTCGCCTTGACCCCTTCGGCAGCAGACAAGGCGTTCGAGCCGGGCTTCTGGAACACCGGCAGGATGACCGAGTCCGTGTGATCGAGATAGGCCGAGGTTGCATAGTCCGCCGCGCCGATCTCGACACGGGCGACGTCGCTCACGCGGATCTGACGACCCTGCTCGTCCGTGCGGATGACCACGTCACCGAACTGGGCAGGGTCGGTAAAACGGCCTTGCGTTTCGACATTGAGCTGGAAGGCGGCGTTCGGGCTGGGCT
>JBEQCK010000201.1:0-5928 GCA_041639335.1 Novosphingobium sp. | reverse complement strand
CGCGCAAGCGCGTGACATACATGAAAGTTGGATCAGGATGCAGATCGTCGAAACCACCAACGAGGGCCTGAAGCGCGCCTACACCGTCACCATCCCCGCGGCCGACATTGCCGCCCGGGTCGAGGGTGAGGTCAAGAAGATCGCGCCGCAGGTGCGCATGCCCGGCTTCCGCCCCGGCAAGGTGCCCGCCAACCTCGTGCGCAAGATGCACGGCGCACAGCTTCACCAGGAAGCGCTGCAGACCACCATCCGCGAAGCGATGGACAAGCTGGTGGCCGACAACAAGCTGCGTCCCGCGATGCAGCCCGCCGTCTCGCTCGGCGAAGGTTATGACGAAGGCAAGGACGCCGAGCTCACCGTCGAGCTGGAAGTGCTGCCCCAGATCGAAGCCCCTGCGCTCGATGGCCTGAAGCTCGAGAAGCTGACCGTGCCCGTCACCGAAGCCGAAGTTGACGAAGCCGTTGCCCGTATCGGCGCTGGCCAGAAGTCCTTCACCGACGCCAAGAAGGGCGCGAAGGCCAAGGACGGCGACCAGATCATCATCGACTTCCTCGGCAAGGTCGATGGCGTTGCCTTCGAAGGCGGCGCGGCTGAAGACACCCCGCTGGAACTCGGCGCTGGCCGCTTCATCCCCGGCTTTGAAGAGCAGCTCGTCGGCGTGAAGGCAGGTGACGAAACCGTCATCACCGTGACTTTCCCGGAAGACTACCCGGCTGAAAACCTCAAGGGCAAGGAAGCCACCTTCGACATCAAGGTCAAGGCGGTGAAGAACGCAGGGGACTTCGAAGCCAACGACGAATTCGCCAAGATGCTCGGCCTCGAAAGCCTCGAGCAGCTCAAGACCCTGCTGCGCGGCCAGCTCGAGCAGGAAACTGCCGGCCTGACCCGCACCCAGATGAAGCGCGCACTGCTTGATCAGCTTGCCGCCGGTCATGATTTCGCCGTGCCGCCTTCGATGGTCGATGCCGAGTTCGAACAGATCTGGGCCCAGCTTCAGCAGGAAGCCCAGAACGAAGAGAACCCGGAAGAGGCTCTCAAGGAAATCGAAGCCGAGAAGGACGATTACCGCAAGATCGCCGAACGCCGCGTGCGCCTCGGCCTGCTCCTGTCGGAAATCGGCCAGGCCAACGGCGTGACCGTTTCCTCGCAGGAAATGGAAATGCTGATCCGCCAGGCTGCCCAGCAGTACCGCGAGCAGGATCGCCAGCGTTTCGTCGACTACGTGCGTTCGGAACCGCTTGCCGCCGCCCAGCTGCGCGCGCCGCTTTATGAGGACAAGGTCGTCGACTTCCTGTTCGACAAGGCCGAAGTCACCGAGCGCGAAGTGACCAAGGAAGAGCTTCAGGCCGCGATCGAAGCCGAGGAAGGCGCTGCTGCCGCCCCGGCCAAGGCCGCCAAGAAGGCCCCGGCCAAGAAGAAGGCTGCCAAGGACGACGCTCCGGCGGAGGAAGCTGCTGCAGCTCCTGCCGAAGCTGAGGCAGAAGCACCGAAGAAGAAGGCTGCTCCCAAGAAGAAGGCCGCCGAAGACGCCCCTGCTGCCGAAGCCGCCGCTGAGGAAGCGCCTGCTCCGAAGAAGAAGGCTGCGCCGAAGAAGAAGGCCGAAGGCTGATCTCCATTTCGGATTGATCCGGTTCGCAAGAGCCGGATTTCGGACGGCCCGGCGCGCATCAGCACGCCGGGCCGTTGCCGTTTCTGGCCAGGCGCTACGTAATTGCGCGCCGCTTGAATGCGTATTTCGTTAGGAAAAACGCAGACCGTTCGGTTTCCGATCCATCTCCCGTTCGCACCCGAGTCGCATTGTGTCAGCATCCATCGGCAAGGAACCTCGTCTGGGGGAACTGCCATGCACACCGTTCGCAATCGCGTAGCCTCGCGTCCTCGTCCTCCGAAGATTTCAACCAGTGGCAGGGCGTCATCGAAGGGAAGGGCTTCACCGAAGGGTGGGGCATCACCGAAGGGGAAAGTGCCTCTGGCGCCGATGTCTGCGCGGGGGCGGCGGGAACCCTCGTTCCTCCTGTGCCAGCCAGATCCGCCGGCATTTCCGCAGCACCTGATCCTTCCCGCTCCGCGCGGTGCGGTCATCGCCAGCATCCCGTGGCCGGAAGCGCCGGTCCTCTCCACACCGAAGAAGCCCTCCAAGGTCGCCAAGGGCAAGAGCGTCAAACGCCGCCCGCCATCCGCCAGAAAGACCACCCGCAGCAAGCCGCAACGGCGCACAAGCACCTGCGTCGTGCAGGCGACGGCAGCAACTTCTGCCGCGCTGCCGCCAGTGGAGCCACCAGCATCCATGACCACGATCGACCTGCTCGACCGCGCGCTGGCGCTGGAGCCCGAAATTCCCGAAGCCTTGCCTCAACCCCTTTCGGCCACAGCCTCCGCAACCGTGGCCGAACCCACCCCGCTGCCGCGCTCGCACGCCCCCATGCGTCTGCGCGGCAGCGGCCTTTTCGAACTCATCGCGCAGTGGTTCGAAAGTCTGGCGGTCTGGCGCAAGACACGCAGGCAACCTGAGCACAAACGCCGCAGCCTCGCTCGCGCCAATGCCCGCCAGCGCGCGCTGCAATCGCAATTCGAAGCACTTGAGGCCCTGCAGGCGCAAACCAAATCCTAACCCTGCTTGCGCGAAGGGATCTCCTGCCCCGTTCAGGAGAATTCCCTTTGCGCGCCTTCATTGCCCTGCTGCTTGCCACGATCCCGCTCCCCGCTGCCGCGCAGATCATCAGCGGCAATGCCACGGCATTGGATGGCGACACGATCGACATGACAGGCCAGCGCATCCGCCTGTTCGCAATCGATGCGCCCGAACTCGGCCAGAAATGCGTGCGAGGCGAAACGAATTGGGACTGCGGCGCAGAAGCGAAGCGTCATCTGGGCTTGCTGTTGCAAGCGGGCGAGGTGAAATGCAGGGGCCGCGGCCAGAACGTCCAAGGCTTCGCGGTTGGCGAGTGCGTGATCGACGAACGGGACCTGTCCGAAGCCATGATCGCCGCCGGGTTTGCCGTTGCCATCGAAAACAGCCCCGGCGACGCGCCGTATGTGGAAGTGGAACAGGCCGTGAAGACCGCGAAGGCCGGCATCTGGGGCGGCACATTCGATCGGCCATCAGACTGGAGGAAGGCTCACCCTCAGGCCCGTATCGCGGCCAGCGCCAGCCCGAAGGCGCAAGGGGGGGGCCGATCAACGCGGGCAAGCGGGGATCAGGTCTATCGAAACGCCTTCGGCTGCGCGATCAAGGGCAATGTCAGCTACCGTAACGGCGAGTACATCTACTACCTGCCCGGCATGAAGTACTACGACGGGACGCGCCCCGAGCGGCTTTTCTGCACCGAGGCAGAAGCGCAGGCCGCGGGCTTCCGGCGGTCACGCGGCGGCTAGGGTCAGGACCCGTTACTCCCCCCATCGCTTGAACGACGGCACCGGCACTGCCGTGGTCCGCGCGCGTTCATAGGCCGCGCCCGCTTCGAGCACGCGCTTGTCGTCCCATTTCGCGCCCATGATCGAAAGGCCGATGGGCAGCCCCTCGACCGCGCCCATCGGCACGGACAGGTGCGGATATCCGGCAATGGCCGCCAGATTGCCCGCGCCCACGCCGACGAAGTGATCGCCGAGCACAAGATCGATCGGCCAGGCTGGACCCTCGGTCGGCGCGACAAGGAAGGTCACGCCATTGTCGCGCATCAGCTTGTCGATGCCTTCCGCGCCAGCCAGCTTGAGTGAATTGGCGCGCGCGGCTTCATAGGTGGCCTTGTCTGTGGTCGCCTCGGCCTGTTCGAACACGTCCTGTCCGAACCAGCGCAGTTCCTCAGTGTGGCTCTTGTTGAAGGCGATCAGGTCGGCCAGCGACTTGGGCCCCTGCTTGCCGGGCAGAGAGCGCAGGTAGGCGCCCATGTCCTCGCGCAGTTCGTAGAGCAGCACGTTGAACTCGTCGCGGCCCATCTCCGGCGCAGGCTCGTATTCGATTTCGACGAGTTCCGCACCCGCCGCCTTCATGTCGGCCAAGGCCTTGTCGAACAAGGCGAGCAGGGCAGGGTGGCTCCCGGCCTGCTTGCGCAGCACCCCGATGCGCAGGCCCTTGAGGCTGGCACTGGCAAGGCCGCTGGTGAAATCCGCCTTGCGCTTGTCAGCGTCCATGGTGGCGGCATCGGCGGGGTCACTACCCGCGAGCGCGTTCATCAGTAGCGCGGCATCGGCGACGCTGCGGGTCATCGGTCCTGCCGTGTCCTGGCTGTGGCTGATCGGCACGACATGGGTGCGGCTGACCATGCCGACGGTGGGCTTGAACCCGACGATGCCGTTGACCGAAGCCGGGCAGGTGATCGACCCGTCGGTCTCGGTGCCGATGGCCGCCCAGGCAAGGCCTGCGGCCACCGCCGCGCCGCTGCCGGAGGACGATCCGCACGGGGTCCGGTCGATGGCGTGCGGATTCTTCGTCTGGCCGCCGATCGCACTCCAGCCGCTGGACGAGGAGGACGAGCGGATGTTGGCCCATTCCGAAAGGTTCGTCTTGCCAAGGATCACCACGCCTGCCTTGCGCAACCGCGCTACCAACGGCGCATCGCGGCCGGTGACGCTGTCCTTCAGGGCGAGGCTGCCTGCAGTGGTCGGCAGGGGCCCTGCCACCTCGATATTGTCCTTGATCAGCACTGCCTTGCCCGAAAGCGGCCCCCCGATCGCCTTGGCAGCGGCCTCCTCCTTCGCTGCATCGGGATTGATCGCCAGCACCGCGTTGAGCCGCGGCCCGGCGTCGTCGACTGCCGCGATCCGCGCGAGGTAATCTGCCACGCTTTGTGCCGCGCCGGGCGAAGGCGTAAGTGCGGTCGCTGCGAGAGCGATGCCAAGAAGCTGCAGTTTCATCGGGGTGTCCTCGTCCGAACCTTGCCGCTGAAGCTGCGCAAGCGATCTCGCAGATGCAAGCGCCTTGGTGGAAGTGACACCATCGGGCAGGGAATTCCCCGGATTCGGGGTTAACGCCCTTGAACATCGCGCCGTGGCACGCGACATAGCGAAGCCTAACCATATGAGGATTCCCATGCTCGACCTGTTCGGCGCATCCAGCGCCCCCACTTATGGCAATCAGGGAAAGTTCACCACCGATCCCGTCACCGGCGCGCTGATCCCGGTCGTGGTCGAACAATCGAGCCGCGGCGAACGCAGCTTCGACATCTATTCGCGCCTCCTGCGCGAACGCATCATTTTCGTGACCGGCGAAGTCGAGGACCACATGGCCTCGGTGATCATTGCCCAGCTCCTGTTCCTCGAGTCGGAAAATCCCTCGAAGGACATCTCGATGTACATCAACTCGCCGGGCGGCGTGGTGACGGCGGGTCTCGCGATCTACGACACCATGCAGTACATCCGCCCTCGCGTGTCGACCGTGTGCATCGGCCAGGCTGCCTCGATGGGTTCGTTCCTGCTCGCCGCCGGTGAGCCGGGCATGCGCATCGCGCTGCCCAACGCACGCATCATGGTCCACCAGCCTTCGGGCGGCGCCCGCGGCATGGCCTCGGACATCGAGATCCAGGCCCGCGAAATCCTGCGCATCCGCAAGCGCATGAACGACCTTTACGTCAAGTTCACCGGCCGCTCGCTCGACGAGATCGAGAAGGCGATGGACCGCGACACCTTCCTCGAAGCAGAAGAAGCGCTGAAGTTCGGCCTCGTCGACAAGGTGTTCGAATCGCGCCCGACGACCGATTCGGTTGGTGGCGAGGAAGGTTCGGGCGGCGCGCCCGCATAAGGAAAAACCCTGAGGGGCAAGGCCTTAAGCCCAGCGAAAGGCTTTGCCCCCTAGGATCACGTTACTGTAATCGAGTCCGGTTGATTAATGCCCTTGCGGTAGTAGGATGATCGGGCCCGCCTCTCGTGGAGAGGCGCCTGGGATGGACGAATGACCAAGCTTTCCGGATCGGATACCAAGAGCACCCTCTA
>JBEQCK010000200.1:0-5945 GCA_041639335.1 Novosphingobium sp. | reverse complement strand
CGCTGGTGCGGGCGGCCTGCTGGCGCTGGGTGCGTTCAACTTCGACCGTGGCTATGATCAGCGAGAACGTACCGATCAGCGCCAGCGCGACGACGGCAAACAGCGCCAGCGTCGGGATTCGCGGGGCGCGTTGCCACCAGTGCAGCCTCATCTCCTTGAGGAGGGATTCGGTTTCCCTGTTCATCAGGGGGGCCTAGACCCTAAGGCTTGCATCAGCAACGTATTCACTCAGGGCAACGTATTGAAGCGCTTGTGCCTTTGCCTGCAGGGTTGACGCAAATCGCCTTGTCGCCTATCGGCCACCCCCTGATTCCGGCGCTTTGTCCTGCGGCGAGCGCCTGTCCACAGATTCGATATAGAAGAGAAAAGCCATGAAGCGCACTTTCCAGCCCAGCAACCTCGTGCGTGCCCGCCGCCACGGCTTCCGCGCCCGCACCGCCACTGTCGGTGGTCGCAAGGTTCTTGCCGCCCGCCGCGCGCGTGGCCGCAAGAAGCTGTCGGCCTGAGCCTGACAGTTTAATTCCGGTTCCGGCGAAGGCGGGGATGACCCGAATCGCCACCATCCGGAAACGGGCAGACTTTGTTGCTGCCAATCGCGGGATCCGGGTCGCAAGGCCCGGATTCGTGCTGTTGGTGAACCGTGACGTGGTGCCCGCTGATGAGGCCGACCTCCGCTTCGGCGTCACCGTCACCAAGAAGATCGGCAACGCCGTCGTCCGCAACCGGATGAAGCGCCGCTTCCGCGCCTTGTTGCGCGAAGCCCTGCCGGATGCTGGCATTGCCGGCGCTGACCACGTGATGATCGGCCGCGAAGGCGGGGTCGAACGCGATTTCGCTCTGCTGCGCGAGGAACTGGCCGTAGCGCTGTCCCGCGCCGCACAGGGCAAGGGCGATCCGCCGAGAAAGCGCGGCGGCGCCCGTGTCAATCCGGGCAGGGGCAAGTGAAGCGCCTGCTCATCCTCATCGCCCGAGGCTGGCAGCTCGGCCCCTCCCGCGTGCTCCCGCCTTCATGCCGCTACAGCCCTTCGTGTTCGCAATATGCGATCGAGGCGCTGGAAAAGCATGGCGCGATTAAGGGTGGCTGGCTCGCGGCGAAGCGGCTATTGCGCTGCCATCCCTGGGGTGGGCACGGCTATGATCCCGTACCTTAGCCAAGTCTCCTGACCCCCACACGACTTCAAGATCTAGGACGCGAACACGGTGCAGAATCAGCGCAACGTCATAATGGCAGTGATCCTGACGGGTCTGCTGCTGATCGGCTGGGAAGCGGCCATGCGCTGGTTCTACCCGGCGCCGCCCGCAAAGCCCCAATCAGCAGCAACCGCGCCTGCCAGCACCGATGCCGCAAAGCCCACGCGCGAAGGCGGCTTGCAGAACGCGGCCGACATCGCGCTCGAGAAGAAGGACCTGCGCGCCGAACTGGCCGCAGGCAACCGTGTCGTCATCGACGCGCCGGGCCTCAAGGGCTCGATCAACCTCAAGGGTGCGCTGGTCGATGACGTCACGCTGGTCCGTCACCGGGAAAGCGTTGACAAGAACAGCCCGCCGGTCCGCCTGTTCTCGCCTGCGGGCACGCCCGCGCAGCACTATGCCCAGATCGGCTGGGTCGGCGAAGGCGTCGCCACGCCCGACGCCAATACGGTGTGGACGGCAGAGGGCGCAAAGCTGACGCCGCAGACCCCGGTCACGCTGCGCTGGAGCAACACCACCGGCCAGACTTTCGCGATCAAGTACGCGATCGACAACGACTACATGATCACCGCAACGCAGAGCGTCGCCAACACCGGCGCCGCGCCGGTCGTGGTCAAGCCGTTCGCCCTGGTCAACCGGACCGACAAGACGGCCAGTGTCGATACCTGGCAGTTGCATTCGGGGCCGATTGCGGCGCTGGATGGCTCGGTCAACTTCGACAACAACTATTCCACCGTAACCGAAGCGCCGGGGCAGGTGATCCCGCTCAAGGGCACGACCAACTGGATCGGTTTTACCGACATCTACTGGCTGTCGGCGCTGATTCCCGATGCCGGTGCCAAGGCTGAAGGTGCGGTGCGCTCGCTCGGCAACAACGTGTTCCGCACGGACCTGATCTATCCCGGCGTGTCCATCGCCCCGGGCAAGGCGCAGAGCCAGTCGGTCCGCCTCTTTGCCGGCGCCAAGGAAAATTCGGTCCTCGAAAAATACGAAGCCACCGGCGTCACCAACTTCAGCCTGGCTATCGACTGGGGCTGGTTCCGCTGGTTCGAAAAGCCGATCTTCTGGCTGCTCGATTCGCTGTTCAAGCTGGTCAAGAACTTCGGCGTGGCGATCATCCTGCTGACGCTGATCGTGCGCGGCGTGATGTTCCCGATTGCCCAGCGCCAGTTCGCCTCGATGGCGGCGATGCGCGCGCTGCAGCCCAAGATGAAGGCGCTGCAGGAACGCTACAAGGACGACAAGCAGACCCAGCAGCAGAAGATCATGGAGCTGTACAAGACGGAGAAGGTCAATCCTCTCGCCGGCTGTCTGCCCATGTTCCTGCAGATCCCGGTGTTCTTCGCGCTGTACAAGGTGCTGACGCTGGCCATCGAAATGCGTCACCAGCCGTTCGCGCTGTGGATCAAGGACTTGTCCGCACCCGATCCGCTGCACGTGCTCAACCTGTTCGGCCTGCTGCCGTTCACGCCGCCGAGCTTCCTTGCGATTGGCGTGCTGGCGATCCTGCTCGGCATCACCATGTGGGCGCAGTTCAAGCTGCAGCCGACCGCGATGGACCCGGCACAGCAGCAGGTCTTCGCGATCATGCCGTGGATGATGATGTTCGTGATGGCGCCGTTCGCCGCTGGCCTGCTGATCTACTGGATCACCTCGAACATCCTGACCATCGCGCAGCAGAAGTACCTCTACAGCAAGCACCCGCAGTTGAAGGCCCAGGCCGACAAGGACCAGCTCGATGTCGACCGCTCGGTCGCGCGTGAGCAGAAGCCTGCTGCCAACCGGAAGCCGAGAACGCGGTGACACCTGAAGAAGAAGCCGCCCGCGCCGAACTGATCGAACAGGCACGCCTCCTCTTTGCGGGGCGCGTCGAGTTCCTCAAGTCGGCCCCTGCGCTCAAGCACCTGCCCGATCCGGACGTGCCCGAGATCGCCTTTGCGGGGCGCTCGAACGTCGGCAAGTCGTCGCTGCTCAATGCGCTTACGGGCCGCAAATCCATCGCGCGCACCTCGGTCACGCCGGGACGCACGCAGGAGCTGAACTACTTCGAGGTGGGCGAGCCGACCCGCCTGCGCCTGGTCGACATGCCCGGCTATGGCTTCGCCAAGGCACCGCCCAAGGTGGTCGAGCAGTGGCGCCGGCTGGTCCGCGATTTCCTGCGCGGGCGCGTCGTCCTCAAGCGCACCCTGCTGCTGATCGACAGCCGCCACGGCGTGAAGCCCGTGGACGAGGACATGATGCAGATGCTCGACGAAGCGGGCGTCGGCTATCGCGTTGTCCTGACCAAGGCCGACAAGATCAAGGCAAGCGAGCTAGAGGCGGTGACCGCCGAAACCATCGCTGCCGCCCGCAAGCGCACGGCCGCCTATCCCGAAGTGCTCGTCACCTCGTCGGAAAAGAAGATGGGCATCGAGGAACTGCGCGCAGCAGTGCTGCAGGATTCGTTAATCTAGGTCCTATGACCGGGTAGATGCAGGATTGCCGACCGGTCACCGTTCCGAATTCGTCACCCTGAACTTGTTTCAGGGTCCATCTATCCACATGAGCGGCAGCTTGATTGGCAAAATGGATCCTGAAACAAGTTCAGGATGACGAGATTGCCGTAACGAGCGGTGAACTCCAACACCGCACCATTCCCGAACGATAACCGCTGTCCTACAGCAAAGCGCCGGGCGCAGGCTTTTCGCCATGCCCTACCGCCAGCCTCTCGACTCCGCCCGCCAGAACCTCGGTCAAGCCTTGCGCGAAGCCGCGAACGCGCCCGCCCTGTTGGACGCAAATCGCCTCCACGAGGCCCTGCGCGGCATCTCGGCGATCCACGCCCTGAACCGTGTAAACCGTGTAAACCCGTTCACGGTCGACACAGCGAACCTGAACGGCTACGCGGCTCGCAGGCGTAACAGGGCGAACACGATGAAGCTGATCATCGGCAACAAGAACTATTCCAGCTGGTCGCTGCGGGGCTGGCTGGCGGCCAAGCAGTCCGGCCTGCACTTCGAGGAAATCACCGTCCCGCTCTATGGTGAGGACTGGGACGAAGCGCGCCGGACCGACGAACTTGCACCATCTTCGGGCAAAGTGCCAATCCTCTGGGATGGCGATGGCGAAGACGCGCCGGTGGTGTGGGACAGCCTTGCGATCATCGATTACCTTGCCGACAAGGTCGGGCGCGATCGCTTCTGGCCCAAGGACGAGACCGCGCGGGCGATGGCGCGTTCGATGGTCGCCGAAATGCACTCCAGCTATCTGCCGCTGCGCCGCAGTCTGCCGATGAACATCCGCAAGCGCGTCGAAGGCGTGGAGATCAGCGCCGAAGTCCGCGCCGACATCGTGCGCATTCTCTCGCTCTGGGCCGAGGCGCGGGCGCGGTTCGGCAAGGGCGGGCCGTTCCTGTTCGGCACGTTCTGCGCCGCCGACATCATCTATGCGCCCGTCGTCTCGCGCTTCATGACCTATGGGGTGCCTGTGCCGGGCTTTGCCATGACCTACATGGAAGCGGTCTGGACGCACGACTGGATGCAGCAGTGGATCGAAGCTGCCGAGAGTGAGGGCTGGACCATCGAGCAGTTCGAGGAGCCCGCCCGCTGATGTCGCTTGATCCCGTAATCCTCGCCGAACGTCTGATCGACTGCGAAAGCGTGACGCCCGCGACCGGCGCGGTGTTCGATTGCCTGCAGGCCATGCTCGAACCGCTGGGCTTCGCAATCCACCGCTTCGTGGCCGGTGAAGCGCCCGACGGTCCGGTCGAGAACATGTTCGCGATCCGGTGCGGCCCCGAAGGCTCGCGGCACTTCGCCTTTGCCGGGCATCTCGATGTCGTCCCACCGGGCGAGGGCTGGACGTCCGGCCCGTTCAAGGCAGAGCGCCGGGGCGAACTGCTCTACGGGCGCGGTGCGGTAGACATGAAGGGCTCGATCGCCTCGATGGTTGCCGCTGCGGCCGAAGTTCCGGCCGAAGCTGGTACGCTCAGCTTCATCATCACCGGCGACGAGGAAGGCCCGGCGCGCTACGGCACCGTGCCGCTGATCGAACTGATCCGCGAGATGAAGGCCGAGCCCGACCTGTGCCTGGTGGGCGAGCCTACCTCGGTCAACCGCCTGGGTGACATGGTGAAGATCGGGCGTCGCGGTTCGGTCAACATGTGGATCACCTGCAAGGGCGCGCAGGGCCATGTCGCCTATCCTCACCTCGCCGACAATCCGATCCCGCGCCTGATCGCGCTGCTCGCCGATCTCGACGCGATGGTGCTCGACGATGGTACGGAGTGGTTCCAGCCCTCTAACCTCGAGATCACCGACCTCGAAGTAGGCAACAGGGCCACCAACGTCATCCCCGCCGAGGCGCGGGCACGCATCTCGATCCGCTTCAACGACCGCCACACCGGGGCGGGGCTGGTGGCGATGGTCGAGGAAGTGGCACGCCGCCACAAGGGCGAGGTGCACGCGGTCATTTCGGGCGAAAGCTTCATCACCTTGCCGGGCGCCTATTCGACTCTGATTGCCGAGGCGGTGCGGGCCGAGACCGGCCTCGATCCCGAGCTTTCCACCAGCGGCGGCACCTCGGACGCGCGCTTCCTGCGCGCCGTATGCCCGGTGGTGGAGTTCGGCCTGTGCAACGCGACGATGCACAAGAAGGACGAGGCCGTGGCGCTGGAAGACCTGTCCGTCCTCCAGCGCATCTACCGGCGGATTACGATTTCTGCGCTGCGCGCGTGAGGCGGCACCGGCCCGCTCCCCCGCCCGGCCACCCATTCA
>JBEQCK010000199.1:0-6051 GCA_041639335.1 Novosphingobium sp. | reverse complement strand
CACGATGCACATCCTGCGTCGCAACGTGAACGTGCAGATCCTGCTGTTCAACAACGAGATCTACGGCCTGACCAAGGGCCAGTTCTCGCCGACCAGCCGCGAAGGCACCAATTCGCCGACGTCGCCGCTCGGCTCGGTCGACCGTCCGGCTCTCCCGTGCGCCTTCGCACTCGGTTCAGGCGCGCGCTTCATCGCGCGGGCCTATGACGTGTCGAAGAACCTGCCCTCCGTGCTCAAGGCAGCGCACGCCCACAAGGGCGCGGCCTTCGTGGAAATCTTCCAGAACTGCATCGTCTACAACAAGGACCGCTTCGACGATTTCGTCGCCAAGGGCGTGGCCGACCAGAACCAGCTGTGGCTGACCGATGGCGAGCCGATGCTGTTCGGTTCTGAAAAATCGGGCGGCGTGAAGGGCATCGCGCTCGACATGGAGACGCTGACGCTCAAGGTCGTCGACGTGTTTGACGGTGATTGGCAGGCGGCGGGCGTGATCGTCCACAACGTCAAGAACCGCGCGCTGGCGCACATGCTGGTGGAAATGCCGTTCGGCCCGTTCCCGATGGCGCTCGGCGTGATCTACGACGACGCGCGCCCGTCCTATGAGGAAGTGCTGCTCGGCCAGGACGAACAGGCCCGCAAGGGCAAGGACGCCAACCTCGCCAAGCTGCTCGGCAAGGGCCAGACCTGGACTGTCAGCGGAACGGCTGCCGACCCGGTCTGATCTGCGGATTGCCTAAGGCTTCGAAGGCCGCAAGAGTGCGACAGGCGCGCGCTCTTGCGGCCTTTCTGTTTGAGGTCACCGATTGGACAACCTGACGCATAGCCTTGTCGGATGGGCGCTGGCGGAGACCGGGCTGAAGCACCGGACGCGCAAGGGGCTGGGGGCGCTGGTGCTGGCGGCGAACATGCCGGATATCGACGTGTTCTTCGGCTGGGTACCGTGGGCGCCTCTCGCCATGCATCGCGGGTTCACGCATGGGCTGGTCGGCGGCGTGTTGTTGATGCCGCCGTTGCTGGCGGGTTTGCTGTGGCTGCTGGATCGCTGGCAGATGTCGCGCGGGAAAATCGCAGCAGATGCGCCACCCCTGCGCCTCGGCTGGCTGGTGCTGCTGAGCTACTTCGGCGCAATCACCCATCCATTGCTTGATCTGCAGAACGTCTATGCGATCCAGCTGCTCTCGCCGATGAGCGAAGAATGGTTCCATACCGATGGCCTGTTCATCGTCTCGCCCTGGTTGCTCGCGACGCTCGGCTTCGGGATATGGCTGGCGCGGCGTCGAGAAAGGGGAGCGCCGGCGCTCTTCGCCCTTGCCGCAAGCGTGGTGTTCATCGGCGTGAATATCGGCATTTCAGCGCTGGCGCGGGATGCGCTCGTGACAAGCGAACCCTATCCGCAGCCTGACCGCGTGTTTGCCTCGCCGGCGCCGTTGCGGTTCTGGGAGCGCGACATGGTGTGGCGCGAGCGCGGTGTCATCTCGTTCGGCCATTATGATCCGCTGCAGGGTCCGATGCGCGTGACCGGGCAGGGGGCGAGCGCGCCCGACAACATGGCGCTGCCGCTGGTCAAGCAGGCGGCCCGCGCCACGCCAGAGGCTGTAAAGTTCCTCGCCTGGTCGCAGATGCCTGTGGCGAGGGTCAAGACGCAGGGGTGTCAGGCCACGGTCACGTTTGCCGATGCCCGTATCAGCGGTCCGGCAATGGCGCGGAACTTCAACACGGTGGTCAACCTGCCCAGCTGTTAGGGGTGGGGCGTCAGCGTCTCGAGCATGTCGTCGGCCTGTTCCGCCACAGCCTTCGCGGGCTTGTGCAGCAGCGCCGAGGCAAGGAACGCCCAGCCCGCGCCGCCGAGCCATCCGGCTGCAACGTCGGTGGGGAAGTGGACGCCGAGCCAGACGCGGCTGACGGCGATGGCGACGCTCAAGATCATGGCGCTGATGATCAGGGTCCAGCGCACCGAACGGCGCGCGCTCATGGCGGCGAAGGCCAGCGCGATGGCGATGAAGACAACCGCCGAATTGAAGCTGTGGCCGCTGGGGAAGCTCTGCCCGCCAGCCTCGGTCAAGTGCGGCACGATCATCGGGCGGGGGCGACCGACCGCCAGCTTGACGAGCGAGTTGACCAGCCATCCGCCCATGACGGTCGCGGTCAGCAGCACCGCCTCTCGCTTCAGACGCAGGAACAGCAGCGCGGCGAGCACGCCGATCAGGATGAGATTGCGCAGCAGGACTCCGCCAAGCGCCGTCAGATCGCGCACCGCTTCGAGCAGCCATTGCGGACCGGCGGGCACAAGGTCCGCCCCGCGTCGCCAGAACAGCAGGCCAGCGCTGTCCATTGCGTCACCGCGTCCCGTCATGACCAGCAAGACGACCATCAGGAACCCCGCCCAGCACGCCGCCGCCGCGATAAGGGCATGGCGGGGCGAGATCCGCCAGCTTCGCGTCCTTTGGGGCAGGTTTCGTTCGGGGGAGGGTTCGACCATCGGTTGCTAGGAACGAGATACGGGCAAACGTTGTTCCCGCACAACGGTTTGCCGTGGGTTGTAAACGTGAAGGAAAGGGAACTGGTGCCATCCTCGACGCAGGCCGAGCCGTCAATCGTCTGGTTCAGGCGCGATCTTCGTCTGGCCGATCAAGCGGCGTTGCTGGCGGCATCTGAGGCCGGGCCGGTTATTCCGGTCTACGTGCTCGATGACGAGACGCCCAGGCACTGCCGCATGGGCGGTGCCTCGCGCTGGTGGCTGCATCACAGCCTTGCCAGTCTCGACGCCAGCCTACGCAAGCTGGGCTCGCGGCTGATCCTGCGCCGGGGCAAGGTGCATGAGGAACTGGCGGCTGTGCGCCGCGAAACCGGGGCGCGGGTCGTCCACGCGTTGCACCACTACGAGCCGTGGTGGCGCAATGCCGAAAAGGCCGTCGCCAAGGCCATGCAACTTGTCCTGCATGATGGGAATTACCTGGCCCCGGCGGGTGCGGTGAAGACAGGAAACGGCGCGCCGTACAAGATCTTCACCCCGTTCTGGCAGGCTTTGAAAGAGCGGATGCCGCCTGCTTATCCCGCGCAAGCTCCGGCGAAGCTGGGCGCGCCCGAGCACTGGCCGGCAAGTGACGCGCTCGAGGACTGGAATCTGCTGCCCACCAAGCCCGACTGGGCTGGCGGTTTCCGCGAGGAATGGACCTCCGGCGAGGAGGGTGCACTTGCGCGCCTGGAAGACTTTGCCGACCGCGCGTCACGGTACAACGAATGCCGCAACTTGCCTTCGATCGAAGGCACATCGCGCTTGTCGCCACACCTGCATTTCGGCGAGATTTCGCCCGCAACGGTTTGGCAGCGGGTCGCCGACGCTGGCGGATCGGTCGACGTGTTCCTGAGCGAGCTGGGCTGGCGCGACTATGCGCAGAACGTGATCGTGCAGTTCCCCGACTACGGCTCGAAGAACGCGCGCGAGGCCTACGACAGGCTGCAATGGCGTGACGATCCCGAGGGGCTGGCAGCATGGCAGCAGGGGCGCACCGGCTATCCCATCGTCGACGCCGGCATGCGCGAGCTGTGGCACACCGGATGGATGCACAACCGCGTGCGCATGATCGCGGCGAGCTTTCTGGTGAAGCACCTGCTGATCGACTGGCGCGAAGGTGAGCGCTGGTTCTGGAATACGCTGGTCGACGCCGATTACGGCTCCAACGCGGTCAACTGGCAATGGACTGCCGGAACGGGCATCGATTCGAACATGTTCGTGCGGATCATGGCGCCCCTCACGCAGTCGCCCAAGTTCGATGCTGCGAGCTATATCCGCAAGTGGGTGCCGGAACTTCGACATCTGTCCGATGCCGAGATCCACGACCCGACCTTCCCGCCAAAGGGCTATCCGAGCAAGATCGTGCCCCATGCCGAGGCACGGGCGCGGGCTTTGGCGGCGCATGATGCAATGAAGGCGCATGGCTGACCTTGCGCGTTACGCTGCGGAGCCGCATATCCCGCCCATGACTGCACAGACGCCATCGAGGGGACGGCATCTGGTGGCCGGGGGCTGGAACATGTCTGCCGTCGGCCGCTGGGTCGCACACCTGTTTGCCGGACCGTTCGAGCGCGTTGTCGAAAGGATCGACCGCGGTCTGGTTCTTGGCACGATCCACGCTATCTTGCCGGATGGCAGCCAGCGAACCGTCGGCGGGCGGGGCGAGGGGCCGGTGGCTCGCATCAACCTCCACAGCTGGAATGCGCTTGTGCGGCTGGCCACGGCGGGCTCGATCGGCTGGTATGAGGCCTGGGTCGAAGGCGAATGGGACAGTCCCGATCCCGTGCCGATCTTCGACCTGTTCATGCGCAACGCCGCGACCTTGGGCGACGTCGGCCGTGCCAAAGGTCCGTGGCGGCTGGCAGGCCGGGCGCTCAATTTCCTGCGCAAGAATTCCAAGGAGCAGGCACGGCGGAACATCGCCGCGCACTACGATCTCGGCAACGATTTCTACCGCCAGTGGCTCGACGCAACGATGAGCTATTCGAGCGCATTGTGGGACGGCATTTCCGCGGATGCCCCGCTGGCCGAGGCGCAGGCCAACAAGGTTGACAGGTTGGGCGCGCGACTGGCGCTCGAGCCCGGCAGCGAAGTGCTCGAGATCGGTTGCGGCTGGGGCTTTCTGGCGCGGCGGCTGGCCGAGACGACCGGAGCGCGGGTGACCGGCATCAGTCTCTCGGACGAACAGCTCGAATGGGCGCGCGATGCCTTGGCGTCGTCTGGGCTGGGCGGGATCGAGTACCGCCACCAGGATTACCGCGATGTCGCGGGCACGTTCGACGCGATCGCCAGCGTCGAGATGGTCGAGGCGGTGGGGCGAGAATACTGGCCGTCGTACTTCGATTGCCTTGCGCGCTGCCTGAAGCCCGGCGGGCGGGCGGCGCTGCAGTACATCACCATCCGTGATGACCTGTTCGATGCCTATGCCGCCAGCGCGGATTTCATCCAGGCCTATGTCTTCCCCGGCGGCCTGCTGATCAGCGAGCGCGAGTTTGCGCGACTGGCGCAGGAACGCGGGCTGACGTGGCAGGATCGCGAGGACTTCGGACTCGACTATGCCCGGACGCTGAAGTTGTGGCGCGAGGCGCTTGATCACGCCGTTGCCGAGGGCCGCTTGCCGGCCGGGTTCGACGATCGTTTCGTCAACTTGTGGCGCTATTACCTGATGTACTGCGAAGGCGGGTTCCGCGGCGGCGGGATCAACGTCAGCCAGGTGACGCTGATAAAGCGATAAGCGTCAGGGGCGGCGGAACACGCCGTCCCCGCGATAGCGGGCGAGGATGTTGTCGTGGACGATCGGGCTGAGCAGATTGGCAAAGGCGCAGCCGACGCGGCCGGAATCCCACCACACAACTTCGGCCTGCAGGGCTTCCATGCCGGGCAGGGTCAGCCAGCAGCGATTGCCGGTGTGCATGCGTTGCAGTGCATTGGCGCAGAAGCCGCCGAGTGAAAGATCGAGCACGACGGTCTGGAAACCCTTGCCGCCGGAAGGCCTGAGCGTTGCCGGAATGTTGACACGTTGGCGCGGCGCGCTGCGATCCTCGAGCGCGGCCTGCCCATAGATGTTCGTATTCCAATCCGTCGTCGTCATGCCGGGCGACCTCGACCCATTGCGTTTGCGGCCTGCCGACGGATCGGCAAACCTTTGCAAAGAATCGCGCGGCTACGTTAATTAGGCGCTATCAGTCCTGGTTAACGCGAATGCGGTGCGGGCTGGCAAATTGTTCACCAAGAAGCGCAACGATCCGTTCAGCAACGACTTCCGGAGCCTTGACCGTCTGCGGGTCTTCGCCGGGGTAAGCGCGGGCGCGCATCTTGGTGCGGGTTGCGCCCGGATCAACCACGGCAACGCGGATCGAGGCGGTGTTGCGCACTTCCTGCCCGTAGCAATTGAGCAGGTTGTCGAATGCTGCCTTGGAAGCACCGTAGGCACCCCAGTAGGCACGCGGGGTGGCGCCGACGCTGCTCGTCACGCCGATGACGCGGGCGTCCTGGCTCTTGCGCAGCATGCCGTCGAAGCCGGCGAGAAGCGCCTG
>JBEQCK010000198.1:0-6088 GCA_041639335.1 Novosphingobium sp. | reverse complement strand
TCGTCCACCAGCCGTTCGACGAGCTGGCGGTAGAGCTGCGAGATGGCTGCGTTCCGCGACGCGCCTTCCGGCATGGTGCCGTACACCTGCATTTGGAACGGCCGGGCACGCTCGACCAGCTCGCTCAGCAAGATCGCTCGATCTCCCACGACCGCGACCACCCGCTCGACGATGGTCGCCTGCGCCGGAGGAGCCACCCAGCAGAGGCCGAGCACGAGCGACGCGTCGGCCTCGGCGTGCGGGGTGCGTGTGGAGCCCCGGCAGCGGCACCCGGGTGGGGGCGGGGGTGGGCAAGCAACACCACCAAAACCTTCAATCAAACCAGATGCGCGGCTCTGTCTGTTGTCCCAGCATCAGCTCGGTCAGCGCCCAGACGCAGGCATCGGCCCGGTCCGGAGATCGCCCCGGCCCCTGGTATTCGCCGCCCGGCATCATTCCGCATAACTCGTCCTCCAGCCTCGCGAACATCCCGGCGTGGCGCACCCGCCCCGCTTCGTAGAGCGCCGCCACCGGCTCGGCCCGCGCCGCCTTGCCCCGGCTTGCGTGAACAAGGCGCAAGGGCAGGTTCGCCTGTGCCGCACGCAGCACTGCGCTCACCATCTCGCCCCCCTGGTTCGCCTCGGCCACCACCCGGTCAGCCGACCAGGCCTGCGCGGCATTGACGACGGCGCGGGCCCAGCGCTCGGGGCTGGCCTGTTCAACCGAACAATCGGCCAGCACCCGGGCGATCCGGTCATCCCCGATGCCGCAAACCACGATCCCGCAGGCATCACCGTGCGCACTTGCCGGAGGGTCTACCCCGATCACGATTCGCGTACACGGCGGCGCCACGTCCTCGCGGCCACCTTCGATCAGGCGGCGGCTCCACAGCGCGCCGGCCAGATCCTCGATCATTTCGCCCAGCAGTTCCTGCCGTCCCAGCATGGTCCCGCCAAAGGTCTTGCGCATCGCCTCGATGAAGCGCTCGGGCAGGTTCGCCGCATTGTCAAACGTCGTCCCGCGCGTCACCACCACATCTTCACGCTGTCCCACGATCCGCGCCACCAGCGGCACCGGTCGCGGCGTCGTCGTCGCCACCAGCCTGGGATCGCTCCCCAGCCGCAGGCCCATCAGCAGGTTGTCCCAGGTCGAAAGCGCCCGGTTCGACATGTTGTCCCACTTGGCAATCTCGTCGCACCAGGCATGGCTGTGCTGCGGCCCGCGCAAGGCTTCCGGCTCGCCCGCAGAATAGAGGAACGCCTGCGCCCCGTTCGGCCAGGTCAGGCGCCGGACCGAGCTTTCATACGTCGGCCGCCGCCACGGTGCCCCGATCGAAAGCAGCCCGCTCTCGCCTTCGACCATCACGCTGCGCGCTTCGTGAAGCGATGATCCGATCAGCGCGATCCGTGCCTCCGGATCGGTCTCGGCCACGCTGCGCACCCATTCCGCACCCAGCCGCGTCTTGCCAAACCCGCGCCCGGCCATGACCAGCCACACCCGCCAATCGTCGTCCGGGGCAAGCTGGTTTTCCCGCGCCCAGGTCCGCCAATCGAACGGCCACTCGGTAATCTCCTTCTCGTCCAGTCCTTCGACGAAAGCGGCAATGCGCTCCGGGCTTGCATCGGACAGCCAGTCCAGCAACGCCCGCTCAGCCATGCGCGCTCACGTCGCCGGCTGCCGTCTGGCGCTGCCGCTGCACTTCCTCGCGGATATGCAGCAGCTTGGCGTGAAGCGATCTGCGCACCGCTTCCACGTCGGCATTGTCCCGGATCGCCCGCTCGCGCGCCACGGTCTCGCGGTGCTGCGAAAGCAGCCGCAGCGCGGTCGCGTTGTCGAACTTCGCGCCGTCCTTCGGCTCGCCAAAGCGCAGGCGATGCAGCACCTCGATCTCCAGCAGGTCGTAGCCCTCGCACAGCGCCTCGCGCCACCGCGCGGCAAACTCGCTATCGTCGCGCTTGTCCTTGTACGCCCGCGATACCGGAATTTCCGCCGCCGCCGCTGCCGCCGTCACGTTCGATGTTTCGGCCAGCACGGCCAGAAACACCGGTCGCCACGGCCTGTTGCTCTTCTTCGTCTTCGGCGGCTGCGCAGGTGCCAGTTCCCCATGGGAAACGTCCACGCGCGCGGTCTCCGCACATGACTCATCGGCACCCGGCTGCACTTTCGGCTTGGCCATGCGGACCATCCCTTTCGGAATTGAGCTTTTCTGACGCCACCGCCCGCCGTTCCCGCTTCCAGAACGATTCGGCCTCGCGATGTTCTTGATATGTACTCAATTGCTCGGGAAAGTCAATCAAAAAGTGCCAATAAGGTTATCTATCGCCTTCGACATAACCAAACTCAAAGAAGCTCTGGCACTCCGCCCCCGCCTCCCCTATCCGCACATCCGCAACAACGAACGGGATTCCGATGCTCCGCCGCCTCTACGATTGGACCATGGCCAAGGCCGCGCACCCCCATGCCGAATGGTGGCTCGCGCTGTTCGCGTTCATGGAGGCAAGCTTTTTCCCGATCCCGCCGCATCCCCTGCTCGGCCTGATGTGCCTGGCTGAACCCCGAAAGGCAGTGCGCTTCGCCGCGGTGGCCACGATCGCCTCGGTGCTGGGCGGCCTGCTCGGCTATGCGATCGGCTATGGCCTTTACGACACTGTCGGCACCCAGCTCCTGGCCGCGCTGCACCTTACCGAAAGCTTCCCCAAGGCGGCATGCTACCTGCGCGAATACGGGGTCGAGATCATCATGATCAAGGGCGCCACGCCCATCCCGTTCAAGCTGCTGACCATCACCGCCGGCTTCATCGCCATGCCGCTGGTGCCGTTCATCCTCGCCAGCATTGTCAGCCGCTCGATCAGCTTCATGATCGTCGGCGTGCTGTTCCGCCTGTTCGGCGCCCCGATCAAGCGCTTCATCGACAAGTACCTCGGCCTCGTCACCGTCGGCTTCGTCCTGCTCGTCGTCGGCGGCTTCATCGCCGCGACAATGCTCGGCGGCAGCGGCACCTCCGATACCAAGGCCAAGTGCGAACAGGTCGCGCCTATTACCGCATCCTGATTGTGGAATACGCTTTTCAACCCTCTTGACGGTTCATCGCTTCTTCAGGAAATTTCGTCACAGTTGTAACTGTTTCTGCGACTTTGCATGAGGTCGGAGCATCGCGCTCCAATCGGCCGATGCTCCTTCCAGTACGAAGGAAGGAAGAGCATGGGACGTGTGACTGCGAATGAGGACATCCGGCTGCAGATGGAAGGCTACGGCCTGACCACCATCCAGATCCACTACTACCTGCCGGACCACCCCAGCCTGCTGCAGATGTTCGCCTTCCAGCAATACGATCTCGCCCCACGCTTCCCGCGCCTTCACGGCTTCCTCGATCACTGGCGGCGCGAAATCGAGGCAGCCCTCCACTCGGTCCGCATCGCCCACAACCACCTGATCGGCCCGCAGGAATGGCGGGCTGTCGACGGCGTGATCTCGATAAACTGATCGTCAGCTAGTTCTTCCCCCCCTCCCGCAGGCGGGAGGGGTCGGGGGTGGGCAAAAGCGCACCCCCAACCCCGAAAATCAAAGCCCAAACCGGTACGAATACCCCAAACCGACCGAAAACTGCGTGCGCTGCCCGCGCTCGCGGATCAGCGAACTTGCCGCAGGCTCCCCGCCCAGCCGGTCCACGCCGGCAAACACCGCCACCGCCCGCTTCGGACTGAGCGGTCTGATCAGGCTGGCGCCCATCCCATAGGAAACCAGCCCTCCGTCAGGCCGCGAAACCGCCAGCCCGGTGCGTGCCGCCTGGGCACCATCCACCCCGTAATAGGTCCGCATGAAATCGCCGCTGGCAAAGGTCGCGCGCGGCCCGACCGTATAGATCACCTTGCCCGAACGCCCCGAATATTGCGCCAGCACATCGCCGACCACGCCCTCATGCCCGCCAAAGCCCTGCCGGACTTCGGCGCGCAGGCGCCACTGCTTCTTCGCGCCCAGCCGCTTTTCGACAAAGCCCCCGGCCTCTCCGGCAATGTCCACATCGCCCATCCCGCGCAGGGCATCGCTGCCCCCGGCGATCAGGAACGGCGATCCGCCGTCATCCTCGTTCCGCCCGAAACGGGTCCGCACGATCGGCCCCGCCTTCCAGCCATCGCGGTTGACGGCATTCCAGCCGAGCCCATCCTGCACCGAAAGGAACAGCGTGTCCTTGTAGTTGACCCGCAAGTCCGGGAAGATGGACAGCGCGGTGTCCTTAGATCCGGCCCAGGCCATTCCGAACACCGGCGCCACGCCCACGGTCATCGTCCACCCCTGCGGCGCCATCGGCGGCCCCGCCGGGCGCGCGGGCGCAGTGGCCGAAGGCGCCGTCTGTGCCAGCGCCGGATGCGTCAGGGCCAGATTCCCCAAGGAAAGCCCCAGGGCAGTGAGCACCGTCGCTCGAATGACACGCATCCTTATTCTCCTCAGTGTAAGTAACGACCCGTGCTGTCCTATGGATTGCCTTCACGACCAGCACTTTGCGGCAATGTGTCGAAAACTTGCCCTTGTGCTGCGGGCGCAGGCCCGCAATCCTCGCGCCATGCTCACGCTCTACCACTGCAAGAACGCCCGCTCCTTCCGCGCGCTCTGGGCGCTCGAGGAAATGGGCCTGCCCTACCGGCTCCACACCCTCCCCTTCCCGCCGCGCCACCGCCACGAAGGCATGCACGACATCAACCCCTTGGGCACGATCCCGGTCCTGATCGATGGCAACGTGAGGATGACCGAAAGCGTCGCGATCCCGCACTATCTGGCCACCCGGTACGGCCCCACGGACCTCGCCGTCGCCCCGCACGAGGATGGCTACGCCGCCTACCTCAACTTCCTCGTCATGGGCGAAGCGACGCTCACGTTCCCGCAGACCATCCACTTGCGCTATCAGGTCTTCGCCAAGCCTGAAGATCGCCGCCCCGAAATCGCACGCGACTACGCCGAATGGTTCGGCTCAAGATTGCGCAATGCCGAAGCGATGATGGGCGAGGAATTCGTCGCTGCCGGGCGGTTCACCATGGCCGATATCTCGGTCGGCTATGCCATCATGCTCGCGCTGTCGGTTGGCCTTGAAGAGTTCGTGCCGAGTTCGCTGCGCGACCGCTGGAGTTTCCTCTCTGCCCGCGAGAGTTGGAAACGCGCGATTGCCGCCCAGGAATCAAGCGCCTAAGCCCGAAAGATGGCCCTTATCGCGTTCAACAAGCCCTTCGGCGTGCTCTGCCAATTCAGCCCCGAACGCACCGGCCCGCCCCGGCCCACGCTCGCGGATTTCATAGACTTTCCGGGTGTTTACCCGGCCGGCCGACTTGACCATGACAGCGAAGGCCTGCTCCTCCTGACCGACGACGGCCCCCTCCAGTCCCGCATCGCCGACCCCCGCCACAAGCTGCCGAAAACCTATCTTGTCCAGGTAGAAGGCGAGCCCGACGAGGCCGCACTGCAAGCCCTGCGCAAGGGGGTCACGCTCAAGGACGGCCCCACCCTCCCCGCCAGGGTAGAGCGCATCGACGACCCGGCGCTGTGGCCCCGCGAACCGCCGATCCGCGTGAGAAAATCCATACCCGACAGCTGGTTGCGCCTCACGATCCGCGAAGGCCGCAACCGCCAGGTCCGCCGCATGACCGCAGCCGTCGGCCACCCCACGCTGCGCCTCGTCCGCTGGCAGATCGGTGACTGGACGCTGGACGGCATCGCACCCGGAGAATGGCGGGCGCTACAACCCCCAGCTATTCGACGGTGACCGATTTCGCCAGATTGCGCGGCTGATCGACGTCGGTGCCCTTGGCCACGGCGACGTGGTAGGCCAGCAACTGCACCGGCACGGCATAGACCAGCGGCGCGATCAGCGGATGCACCTTGGGCATCTCGATCGTGGCCAGGCACCCCTCGCCCGCCTCGGCAATGCCTTCGGCGTCCGAGATCAGCACGACCTTGCCGCCGCGCGCGCGCACTTCCTGCATGTTGCTGACGGTCTTCTCGAACAGCGGCCCGGAAGGCGCCAGCACGATCACCGGCACCGCCTCGTCGATCAAGGCGATAGGGCCGTGCTTCATCTCGCCGCTGGCATAGCCTTCTGCGTGGATGTAGCTGATTTCCT
>JBEQCK010000197.1:0-6103 GCA_041639335.1 Novosphingobium sp. | reverse complement strand
GCTCAAAGGCCGGTATGGTGCCCGAGGAAGATCCGGGCTGTGCACGGTCAAGCTGTATCACACGCTGGTTGAGAGTGAGGCCCGAAGTCATTGCCGCAATTGTCGATTCGCGCACACCTTCAGCCCGTCCGCGCGCGGCGAGAAGCTGCAGATACCCCTGAAAGCCTGCCTCTTCCTCATCGACCTGCCCGGCGGCAGGGCCTGCCGCAAGCAGCGCCATGGCAGCCACGCCAAACGCCCGGATCGCCTTCGCATTCTTCAGAAACATCATGAAACCGATGTCGCACGGAACACCATGGATGGGAATCCCCTTTGCGACCGACGCCAAACCCGCTAACGGCGAGCCGAGCCAGCGTCGCCATCGGGCGAAGTCGGCAGTGCGGACAGGTGGCCGAGTGGTTTAAGGCAGCGGTCTTGAAAACCGCCGTGGGTGGAAGCTCACCGTGGGTTCGAATCCCACCCTGTCCGCCAATTACTCTTCCTCCGATTCCGGTATTTCGAGCGCCTTCATGGTCATGTCGTTGCGGTCGACCGAGTGACCGGGCTTGGCCGTCTTGCGGTGCAGTTCTGCTTCCCACGGCAGCGGATGCAGGGGTTCTTCAATCTCGAATTCCATTGAACGCTCTCCTCGACATGGAAAATCTCCAGTGGGGAGAGTGTTCCGTTGGTTACGCCAACGGGCAACAATTGCGTGGGCGCACCGCTGAACCTTTGGCATTCACGGTTCCGGATTAAAAAGGGGGGCGCGAACAGATGACCTGTCCACGCGCCCCCTTTTTCTTGCCCGTTGCGGACCCTCAGATGTGGATCGCGCGTCCGTATGCGGCGAGCACGCTTTCGTGCATCGATTCGCTGATCGTCGGGTGCGGGAAGACCGTGTGCATCAGTTCGGCTTCGGTCGTCTCGAGCGTCTTGCCGACGACATAGCCCTGGATCATCTCGGTCACTTCCGCGCCGATCATGTGGGCACCGAGCAGTTCGCCGGTCTTGGCGTCGAACACGGTCTTCACGAAGCCTTCGGGTTCACCCAGCGCGATGGCCTTGCCGTTGCCGATGAACGGGAAAGTCCCGACCTTCAATTCGTAACCGGCTTCCTTGGCCTTCGCCTCTGTCAGGCCGACGCTGGCGATCTGCGGATGGCAGTAGGTGCAGCCCGGAATGTTGGCGCGGTCCATCGGGTGGGGATGGACGTCCTTGTTGCCGAGTTCGGCGGCAATGGCTTCGGCGGCGATCACGCCTTCGTGGCTCGCCTTGTGCGCCAGCCATGGCCCCGGCGTCACGTCGCCAATGGCCCAGAGGCCCTTTACATTGGTGCGGCCATAGCCGTCGATGGCGATGATGCCGCGTTCGGCCTTCACGCCCACTGTCTCAAGCCCGATGTTCTCGGTGTTCGGCACGATGCCGACGGCGACGATGACATGGCTGTAGTCGGCTTCGGCAACCTTGCCGTCCTTACCCTTGATCCTGGCCTTCACGCCGGAGGCCGAAACCGCGAGGCTTTCGACGCCCGCGCCGGTCATGATCTTCATGCCCTGCTTGGTGAGTGCCTTTTCGAGGAAGGCGGAAACGTCGGCATCTTCGACCGGGACCACGCGGTCCATCATCTCGACGACGGTAACTTCAGCGCCCATGTCGTTGTAGAAACTGGCGAATTCGATGCCGATCGCGCCAGAGCCGATGACCAGAAGCTTGGTCGGCATGACCTTGGGCGTCATGGCGTGGCGATAGGTCCACACCCGCTCGCCATCGGCCTTGGCAAACGGCAGGTCACGCGCGCGGGCGCCAGTGGCGACGATGACGTGCTTGGCCGAGATGGTCTCAGTGCCCTTATCGCCCGTCACCTCGACCGACGTTGCCGACTTGAGCACGCCATTGCCCATGTGCACAGTGATCTTGTTCTTCTTCATCAGGTGCGTGACGCCCTGATTGAGCTGCTTGGCCACGCCGCGCGAACGCTTCACCACCGCGTCGAGATCGGCACGGATGTTATCGGCAGCGAGGCCATAGGCGGCTGCGTGCTTCATGTGGTTCAGCACTTCCGCCGAGCGCAGCAGCGCCTTGGTCGGGATGCAGCCCCAGTTGAGGCAGATGCCGCCGAGGTTCTCGCGTTCGACAATGGCGGTCTTCAGGCCAAGCTGCGCGCAGCGGATCGCCGCGACATAGCCGCCGGGGCCCGATCCGAGGACGATGACGTCGTATTGGTCAGCCACGCAAATGCTCCTGTCAGTCTGTCTGCGGCAAGGGCCGCGGTTTGCGTTCGTCGTCGATGGCGACGAAGAAGAATCGTGCTTGGGTTACCTTCTGGCGGTCCTCGCCTGTCCGCGCGCGGCGCCAGGTTTCCACATCGATGGTCATCGAAGTGCGTCCCGCCTTGGCAAGCGAGGCATAGACCGAGACCTCGTCACCCACATGGACCGGGTGATGGAAAGTCATGCCCTCCACGGCAATCGTAGCAGCGCGGCCCTTGGCCCTTCGTGCCGCGACAATGCCTGCCGCCATGTCCATCTGCGCCATGAGCCATCCGCCAAAGATATCGCCGGCGGGGTTCGCATCAGCTGGCATCGCCGTGATGCGGATGGCCGGTTCGCCCTGTGGTAGCGGATCGGCCATCATTGCACCCCTGCGACTTGTTTCAGGCGATCAGGCTCAGGCCACCAGACCCAGCGGGTTCTCGATCAGGTTCTTGAACGCCTGCATCAGCTCGGCCCCGTCGGCGCCATCGATGGCGCGGTGGTCGAAGCTGCCGGTGGCCGACATGACCGTGGCGATGCCCAGCGCGCCGTCGATCACGTAGGGGCGCTGCTCGCCCGCACCCACGGCCATGATCATTGCCTGCGGCGGGTTGATCACCGCATCGAAGCTCTTGATCCCGAACATGCCGAGGTTGGAAAGCGAAGCCGTGCCGCCCTGATATTCGTGCGGTTGCAGCTTGCCTTCGCGTGCCTTGCCGGCCAGCGTCTTCATTTCCGTGGCGATGGCCGAGATCGACTTGTTGCCGGCATCGACGATGATCGGCGTGATCAGGCCCGAAGGCGCCGCGACGGCAACCGAGATATCGGCGCGGCTGTAAGTGCGCAGCTCGTCGCCCGCAAAGCTGACGTTGCACTTGGGCACCTGCACCAGCGCCTTGGCCAGAGCCTTGATGATCAGGTCGTTGACCGAGAGCTTAACACCCTGCGCCTCGAGCGCCTTGTTGAGCTGGCCGCGCAGCTTGAGCAGGGCATCGAGCTGGATGTCGACCGTGAGGTAGATGTGCGGGATCGTCTGCTTTGCCTCGGTCAGGCGGCGAGCGATCGTCTTGCGGACGTTGTTGAGCTTGGTTGCCTCGTACGGAATGCCGAAATCGGGCACGGCTGCAGCAGCCGGAGCCGCGGCAGGCGTCGCTGCCGGGGCTGCAGCGGGCGCAGCGGCAGCAGGCGCGGCTGCGGCGGGCTTGGCGCCTTCAACGTCGGCGCGAACGATGCGGCCATTGGGGCCGGAACCGGCCACACCGGCAAGATCGATGCCCTTGTCAGCGGCGATGCGCTTGGCCAGCGGGCTGGCGATTACGCGGTCACCCTTGGGAGCAGGCGCAGTTGCTGCGACCGGAGCGGGCGCAGCTGCGGGTGCAGGTGCAGCTTCGGCCTTGGCAGCAGGTGCAGGCTCTGCGGGCTTTGCAACCGGCGCGGGCGCGCTGGCATCTTCGTCCTCGCCGGCGATCATCGCGATCACCGTGCCGACCTTCACGCCTTCGGCACCTTCGGCGACGTCGATCGAAACGATCGTGCCTTCATCGACAGCCTCAAACTCCATCGTGGCCTTGTCGGTCTCGATCTCGGCCATGATGTCGCCCGAGGAAACCTTGTCACCCACCTTGACCAGCCATTTGGAAAGCGTCCCCTCTTCCATGGTGGGGGAGAGGGCGGGCATCTTGATGGCGATGGGCATGGGCGTGTTTTTCCGTGTCCTGATGGCAATAAAGCGAAGGGGTCGTAGCGGAAACCACCCCTGTATCTTTTGTCAGGCCCATTTCACCAGTCTGGCGTGTCGGGTCAAGTGGCTTGGCGCTTGCGCCGCATACGAATTTGCCGATACGTGTGCGTCGAGAGGACAATTCGCCATGTCGCAGCGCATATATCTGGTCATCATGGACGAGACTGACGAAGCCAAGGGTGCCTTGCGCTTCGCGGCAAGGCGCGCGGTGCGCACCGATGGCACGGTTCATATTCTGGCCCTGGTGCCGCAGCAGCAGTTCGTTGCGTTCGGCGGGGTGCAGGCCACGATCGAAGAGGAAGCACGCGACCGCGCCGAAGTCCTCGCCATGACCGCTGCCGGAAGTCTGGCCAGCGAGTCAGGCCTTTCTCCGCAGATCTCGGTGCGCATGGGCGATGGCCCGAAAGTGGTGCGCGAATATCTGGGCGAACACCCGGAAGTCTCCGCGCTGGTGCTGGGCGCAGCCGGAGGCGGCAATCCCGGGCCACTGGTCAGCCACTTTGCCGGTATCGCCGGGCAGTTGCCCTGCCCGCTGATGATCGTCCCCGGCGCGATCTCGGACGAAGAAATCGACCGCTTCAGCTGATCACTTGCGCTTGCCCTGGTGCCGGATGTTCGATGGCCGCCCGCGTTTGCCTGCGGTATAGTTTCCCTGCCGCTTCGGCTTGTGCTCCATCTTGCCGCCGCGCCGCTCGATTCGCTGCACGCCCTCGGCCACGTCAACCGGCTCGAACTTGAGCGCGCCGGTCAGCGGATTGGCCTCGGCAAGGCGCAGCTTGAGAATCTGGCCCATGGCGAATTCCTCGCCACTCAATTCTCCGATCAGGCGTTGCGCCTTCTCATCATAGTTGAAGCGCTCTGCCCCCAGCGTGGAGACCGGCACGAGGCCATCGCCACCCAGGCCGATGATCGTGGCGAAAAGACCGAACTTCTGGACGCCAGTGATTCGCGTATCGAACACCTCACCGACCTTGCCCGAAAGCCATGCCGCGACGTAGCGGTCGATGGTGTCGCGCTCGGCCTCCATTGCGCGGCGTTCGGCATTGCTGATGGCTTCGGAAACCCGCGCCAGGTCGCCCCGGTCCCGGTCCGACAAGCCCGAGGTCGGCGGCAGGTCAGCCTTGGGACGCGGCTGCTCCAGCCCATAAGCATCAACCAGCGCGCGGTGCACCAGAAGGTCCGAATACCGCCGGATCGGCGAGGTGAAGTGGGCGTAGGACCCCAGACTCAGGCCGAAGTGCCCGGCATTGCGCGGGCCGTAGTAAGCCTGCGTCTGGCTGCGCAGCACCGCCTCCATGATCAGCGCCTTCTCGGCCTCGTCGGCGATGTCCTTGAGCATGCGGTTGAATAGCGAGGGCGTGATGACCTGCCCCAGCGAAAGCTTGCGATCGAAGGTCGCCAGATAGTCCTTCAGCGCCACCAGCTTTTCACGGCTTGGCGGTTCGTGAATGCGATAGACCACCGGCGCGACCTTCGCCTCAAGCGCCTTGGCCGCAGCGACGTTGGCCGCGATCATGAAGTCCTCGACGACGCGGTGCGCATCGAGCCGTTCGCGAATCGCGATCTCGGCGATCTTGCCCTGTTCGTCGAGCACCACGCGCCGCTCGGGCAGTTCGAGGTTCAGCGGATCGCGCGCATTACGCGCCTTTTCCAGCAGTCGCCACGCGTCCCACAGGTTGGCAAGATGCGCTTCGGCTTCACCCGCATCGATGCGCCGCTGCGCTTCTTCGTAGGCAATCACCTCGGCGATCCGCACGATCGCGCGGGTAAAGCGCCAGTCCTTGATCCGCCCTTCGCTGTCGATCGAGAGGTGGCAGGCCATTGCCGCGCGGTCCGCGCCCGACTTCAGCGAACAGACGTCTGCCGACAGCACTTCGGGCAGCATCGGCACGACGCGGTCGGGGAAGTAAACCGAGTTGCCGCGCTTGCGCGCCTCGCGGTCGGTCTGTCCCCCGGGGCGCACGTAGAAGCTGACGTCGGCAATCGCGACGAGGGCGTTGAAGCCACCTTCCCCGTCCGGCTCGGCCCAGATGGCGTCGTCATGGTCTCGCGCATCGGCCGGATCAATCACCACGATCGGCAGGTGCCGCAGGTCCTCGCGCTTGTCTTCGCTCAGCGGGAGTTTCGCAGC
>JBEQCK010000196.1:0-6189 GCA_041639335.1 Novosphingobium sp. | reverse complement strand
GCCCGCTTTGCAGCCGTGCGGCGATCCTCGCGCAAGGGACGTCCCTTGCGCGAGGATCGCCGCACGGCTGCAAAGCGGGCCTTCACCACGCGCCGCGTCGACCTTGATCTGGCGACGCGGCTGCGCAGCGACCTGAGGCCGCGGGCGGGGGATCTGGTGCTGGCCCGGGTGGCTCAGCTCGGCCAGCACCAGAAGCTCGAATCCCGCCACGGCCGCCGCGCCCAGCTTTATGTCGGCGACGAGATCATCGTCGCCTATGGCGAACGCTACGCACCCGACCAGTTCGAGGCCATTGTGCCGCAGGACCTTTCGGCCTGTGATCTGGTTGCCGGCGGCGGCGTCGCCGGCCTTGTTCTCAGCCGCCATGCCAGGATCCGCGTGGCGACTCGGATCGAGCCGGTTGGCCTGCTCGCCGATGACGATGGCAAGGTCCTCAACCTCGCTTGGTTCGGGCTGCCCCGCCTGGCCTTGCCGCCTGTCCTGCCCCCCGTCGTCGCGGTGGTCGGTACGTCGATGAACGCCGGCAAGACGACCGCTGCGGCCGGATTGATCCATGGCCTTTCGCGTGCGGGTCTCCATGTCGCTGCGACGAAGGTCACCGGGACAGGCTCCGGCGGCGATCTGTGGACCATGCTCGACGCCGGCGCGCGCTCCGTCCTCGATTTCACCGATCATGGCCACACTTCGACAGCTGGCCTGGCGCTCGACCGCATCGAAAGTGTCGCCCTTTCGCTCATCGCCCACAGTGCGGTATCGAATCCGGACCTCATCGTTGTCGAAGTTGCGGACGGCTTGCTGCAGCGCGAAACAGGCGCCCTGCTCAAGTGCAGGCGTCTGCTTGAGGCGCTGCACGGCGTGCTATTCAACGCTGGCGATGCGATGGGCGCGGTGGCGGGCCATGACTGGCTGGTGAAGGCGGGGCACAGGGTGCTCGGCGTGTCGGGTCTGCTCAGTGCGTCACCGCTTGCCGTGCGCGAAGCCGAAGCGGCGCTCGGTTGGCCGGTCCTGTCGCTGGCCGATCTGCGCGATCCGCTGACTGCGCCGAAGATCTGCTTCGCTGGCGATGCGAAGTCATGCCTCGCCTGAGATCTCCATCCATCGCGCGGCGCATGGCCGGTCCGGTTGCGGTGGCTGTTGCGCAAGGCTGCGCAACGCTGATCGGTGCCGCGCTGGTGCACCGCGCCGCGCAGCAGCCCGCGGCCGCACCGGTGACCGCACTCGCCATGTTTGCACTTGTCTGCGCTTTCGGGCTGGAAGTGGCGCGCCGCAGGCTGTGCGAGGCGATTGGCTGGCACGAAGTGGCGCAAGTGCGCGCCGCGCTGTTCCGGCGAATCTTGCGGGCCGACCGGTCACAAATTGCCCGCCAGCGCCATGGCGCCCTGCTCCAGGTCTTTGTTGGCGATCTTTCTGCGCGGCGCCAGTGGCTCAGCGACGGACTGCCCCGTGCCGTGACAGCACCCATCCTCGTCGCCGCTCTTCTGGCCTGGGCCGCAGCGCAATCCCCATGGCTTTGCGCCAGAATTGCGATCCTCCTGCTTCTTGGCATGGCGGTGGGAGCCGGGCTGCTGCGCCCGATGTCGCGCGCGGTTCGCGAGGTGAGGCGCACCCGCGGGCGCCTGTCCGCCTTCGCGTCCGACACCATTGCGGAAATCGCCGATGGTTCGGTTCCGCCAAGGAAGCGCGCCCGGATGCGGCGCCTTCACCGGCGCAACGATGACCTGAACCGTGCCGCATTGCGGCGTGCGTGGTGGACCGGAACCCTGCGCGGCCTGCCGCACCTGCTGACCAGCCTGATTGTGCTTGTCGTGCTGCTCGAAGGCGGCGCCATTTCGGGAACGGTCGTGGTGATCGGCACCGCTGGCCTTGCCCTGAACGACCTTGCCCGCGCGGCAGAGCTTTGGATCCCGGCGCGGATTTCGGCGCTGCGCATCCAGCGCCTGCTGCGCCTGCCCAAGGCGCTTCCGCAACCTGGGCCCCTGGCGCTGGTCGACCCGGCCGAGCCTCAAGCCCGCCTTCGCCCCGCAAACAGACAGGACTGCGCATGACCGCTCTGTTCCCGATCCCGCAAACGGCTGCAATCACCATGACCCTGCCGCAGTTCGTCACCGTGCCGGCGACGCCCGCCCGCCGCTATTACGCGGTGATCCCCGAGAACTGTGCAAACGGCGCAGTCCCGCTCGTGGTGGTCCACGGGATTTCGCGAAACGCCGCTGAACTGGCGCTGCGCTTTGGCGAACTTGCGGCGTTGCACGGCATCCCGGTGATCGCCCCTCTGTTCGAGCGCGGCAGCTTCGGCAGGTATCAGCTGGTGCGCGATCCTGATGGCGCTCCGCATTGCGACGATGCTCTCTTCGACATTCTTGCAGATGCGGCGGGCCGGTTCGGGGTGAATGCTCGGCATTGCGACCTGTTCGGCTTTTCCGGGGGGGCTCAGTTCGCCCACCGTCTGGCGATGCTCCATCCCCACCTAGTGCGACATTGCATCGCTGCGGCAGCGGGATGGTACACCATGCCCGATGCTTCGCTGCCTTGGCCGCTTGGCCTTCAGGGCGCACCTGCCGCGATCGATCAGGCCGCACTCGCCAATGTCCGCTTCGACGTGCTGGTCGGCTCGCTTGACCGGCAGCAGGACAAGGCCCTGCGGCGCTCCGAGGCCATTGACGCCGTGCAGGGGCTACACCGCCTGCAGCGCGCCCGGCGGTGGAACCGGGCCATGCGCAAGGCAGGCTTTTCAGGCGGCCTGACGATCATCCCCAGCCTCAGCCACGCCTTCAGCGATGCCGTCCAGCTCGGCCTCGTCCCGCTTGTCCTGGATCTGCTCGGCACGTGCCGCGCCAAAGTGCTCTAAACCCGAGGAACCCGAACCATGAAGACTTTCGCAAGGGCCATTGTGCCCGTCATCGCCCTGTGTGCCTTGCCTGCCCACGCGCAAGAGGTCAAAGCCGACGAGAAAGGCCTGACGCTTGATGCCGGCCCGCTGCAACTGAACCTCGGCGGACGGCTGCATCTCGATGCCAGCGTATTCGACGATCCCGCCTTGCAACGGACAGGCGTGACCAGCGCCGACGTTCGCCGCGCCCGCGTCGAGCTCTCGGGCAAGGCTGGCGAGATCCTGCGTTTTCGCGTTGACCGGGAATTCGCCGGGGCCAGAGGCTGGCGCAATCTCTGGGCTTCGATCGAGCCAGTGAAGAACCTGGAGATCAAGGGCGGCAACATGATCGTGCCGTTCTCGATGGAGGATCTGCAAAGTTCGAATGCCACGCCATTTGCCGAACGCTCGATGGCCTCTGCGTTGACAGGCGGCTTTGGCCTGGGCGGGGCAATCTCCTCCGGCGGCCGGAACTGGAGCGCCAGCGTGGGCTACTTCACCGATGCCCTGGCCAACGACGAAGGCCGCACCACCGAGCGTGGAAAGGGCGTGGTGGGCAGGATAACGTTCGCGCCGGTTCGCTCACGCAATGCGATCGTGCATCTGGGTCTCGGCGGAGAACGCAGGACATTCTCGGCGATCGAGCGCGTGCGATTTACGGCTGACCCCGGCTCCGTCTTCGCGCCCAACGTCATGTCCAGCGGCACCCTCGGCTCGCTCGAGACGCTCAACGCGTTGAATGTCGAGGCGGCGGTTTCGCTTGGCCCCGTGCTGGTCCAGGCACAGTCGATTTCGCTGAAGCTGCATCGCACCTTGCGGGACAACCGCAGCTTCAACGGCCAGACCGTCCAGGTCGGCTGGATCGTGACCGGGCAGCGCCATGCCTACAGCGCGTCGAGCGGGATATTCGGCGGTCCGGAACGTCGCAAGGGCGGGGGCGCGCTTGAACTGGCGGCGCGCTACAGCCGCCTCGATCTGGTCGACGGCACGTTCGACAGGGGCATCGGCCGCGCGCTCAGTGCAAGTGCAATCTGGACGATCAGCACCAATCTGCGGTTGCTGGCCACATATACTGACAACCGCGTCCGCTTTCCGAGCGGGGGTGCGCCGGTGACGAACCACGTGGGCGTCGTGCGTGCTCAGCTGAGTTTCTAAAGCGGGAGCCTTTCGGGTTGGCTTCCGCCGGGGCGGTCACCTCCTGGGGTGGCCGCCCCATTCTTTTGCAATCAGCGCCTGTTCGGCAGCCGCATCGAGCGGATCGGCCAGATCCAGGCGGCGATGGACGGCGTCCAGCACGGAATCATCGGCTCCGGCTGCGACCGCATATTCGCCGGTGCCTGCCGAGGTGCCGCCAGCGCCCTGCGCTTCGATCGTCCAGATGCCTTTTGTGTCGCGGCACGCCACGGCCACCTTGCCACTGTCGCCAAATTCGCGGCACCAGCGTCCATCGGCGGCGCGCGCGGTCAGCGCTGGCGTGATCTTGCGGCCATCGGGCAGCTCTGCCGAAGCCAGCGAAGGCGTCCGGTCGAGCGCGAGCGAAAGAGGATCGCGCTCTGGCGAGCCACCACGAGGAGCCAGCACCAGCGCCGCCACGAGGCTCGCCGCAATCGCGCCGCCCAGCGGCAGGGCATGGCGTTTCCACCATGGCGAATTGTCATTGGCCGCCAAGGACGGGGGCGGAACCGCAAGCGGAGCCGGTTCGCCAAGGCCCAGCCGTTCGAGCATCGCCGGATCGATCGGCGCCTCTGCCACCGGCGCAAACGCCCCGGCGATCAGGGCGTCGTTCGCGCCCCATTCGTCGGCAAGGGCCTTGAGTTCGGGGTCGGAGGCAAGTTCCGCCTCGAACGCCTCAAGCTCCGTGCCGTGAAGTTCGCCATCGAGCCATGCGGCAAGCCGTTCTTCGCGCGAAAGGGTCATGGTTGGGCATCCTTTTGCGTGAGTTGCGTTTCGCCAAGGCACGAGGCGATCCTGGCCCTGGCCCGGGCCAGACGGCTCATGACCGTGCCCACCGGCACCTCAAGCGCTTCGGCGGTATCGCGATAGCTGCGGCCTTCGATCACCACGAGGGCAAAGACCGCGCGCTGATCGTCGGGCAGCGCCTGCAGCGCGCGCTGGGCTGCAGACAGTTGCGAGCGGTTCTCGACCGTTTCGCGCCCATCGCTGCCGGCAATGCCGTGAAGGGCATCGACGTCGATTGCCGTGCCGCGCCGCCGGGCAGCGCGCGTGCCATCAATGTGAATGTTCTGCGCTATGCGATACATCCAGCTGTCGAGCCGCGTGCCCGGCTCGAACTGGTCGGCACGCCGCAGCGCCCTTTCAACCGTGGCCTGCATCAGATCGTCTCCATCGGCGGCGTTGCCTGCCATCGCCTGGCAGAACCGTCGCAGGCGCGGCAATGCGGCGACGATCGACGCCCGCATGCCTCCTGCATCGTGATCTGCCTGCTCCATCCATGCCCCCACAACGTCTTGCGCGTCCGGCTATTCCAACCCGCCCCCGGTCGCGCTACAAAAAAGTTGCCGACCATCGGAATAGCGAGCACTTGCAGTCGTTGTCGGCGCGTATCAAGCGGGATTTGATCCATGAACATGCGCGCCATCCTGTCCGGAATTGTCATCGGGTTGCTTGCAGCGCCCGCATTCGCGCATGACCGTGACCCGCCCGAGCCCGAGCGCGCGCAGGAACGGTTGGAGCGCGAGCAGGAGCGTGCGGCCCAGCGTGCGGAAGAGCGCGCCGCCCGCTTCGAGCGCGATCGCAGCCGTATAGAAGAACGTGAATTGCGCGAACCGACCAAGGCCGCGGAGGACCTCGCGAAGCTGGAAGCCGACCGCGCCGAGAATGAAGCCAAGGCTGCCGAGGATGCCGAAAAGGCCGAGGCGGACTACGAAAAGGACCTGGCCGAAGCGGCCGAGGATGAACTCGAGGATGCCGCCGAGCTTGCCGAGCAATCCGACGATGACAGCCTCGAACGGGGGAGCAGCGCCGAAATCCGCGACATCGCCGATGGCGAACGCGCCGAGCATGACGAGCGCGGATATCCGGTCCGGCGCGGCGAGGTCTTTGCCCTGGATGTGCCCGAAGGCGTGCTCGCCCAGATCCAGCGTTCCGGTTACCGGATCATCGAACGGACCCGCCTCGAAGCGCTCGACCGGGATCTGCTGCGCCTTGCGGCCCCCGGCGGCACCAGCGCAACCCTCGCCCGGGACCGCCTGCGTGAACTTGCCCCCGGCGCCACGGTGGATGTCGTCCATTACTACGGCATGGACCTGACAGCCGGCCGCAAACCGCACAAGGCGCGTGAGAAAACCATGCCAACCCGC
>JBEQCK010000195.1:0-6291 GCA_041639335.1 Novosphingobium sp. | reverse complement strand
TGACGTCCGCGCTCGCCCCGACGGAAAGACGCGCAAGGTCGGACTCCGACAGGCGCGCCTGCATTTCCATCTGCCCGTCACGCGCCATCAAGAACAGGACACCCGAACCCGGAGTGACGATCTGGCCCGGTTCGGCCGCGCGCGTCAGGACAAGGCCCGCCGCCGGCGCGACGATGTTCAGGCGCGCAGCGCGGGCACCCAGTTCGCCAAGGCTCGCCCGTGCCACGCGCACCCGCGCATTGGCAGCGTCGCGGGTGGCCGTGAGCCGGTCGATGTCTGCCTTGGAGATGAAGCCGCGCTCCACCAGTTTCAGCGCACGATCGAGGTTGGCCTGCGCGAGGCGGGCATCGGCGGCGGCCACTTCGACGTTCGCGGCCTGGCTCGCGATCTGCTGGCCCTGGACCGACCGGTCGATCACGGCAAGGACCTGCCCTGCACGGACCCAGTCGCCCGCATCCACCAGCACCTGCACGATCTGCCCGCCTTCTCCGGCGACCCCGACCGGCATCTCGCGCCGCGCGGCAATCGTGCCGCTGGCCGTGATGGTTCCGGCGATGGTGGTGGTGCCGGGCACCACGACGGTCACGACCTGCGCCTGCGATTCCTGCGCATCGGCGGCGGCAGTGCCATCGCCCCGGTGCATCACGAACCACACCCCGGCCAGAACCGCCACAACAATCGCGCCGATGATCCAGAGCCGTCGGGACGACCGCTGACCATCACCCTCTCCGTCGAACATGGGCGAGGCTGCGTTGTCGGCGTTGATCGTCGTTTCGTAGTTCATGTTCGTCAATGCCTTCGTCCCGCAGCGGGGCGAGGGCAGGCCCCTTGAAATTCGAGTAGGTGTGTTACATTCATAACGCACTTGCCGCAAGCATGCGGCACCGCCGTATGGCAGGTCATTGCACTGCAATAGCCAGCCTTCCGACGAGGCGCAATTCCGTCTCGACGAAGGACTTATGCCGAAATGGACACCGTGTCTTTCTTGCACCTGTAACTTTTTGTAACCGGTGAGCTACCTTTGCAGTCCGAACGAACAACGGAACAGATGCCCCAAAGAACAACGGCCGCCTCCCGAAGGAAGCGGCCGCCGCGGATGGAGCTGGTGCTTGCGATCAATACTTGAGCTGTCGCTCGTAGAGATCGCGATAATGCTGGATACGGGTAACGCGCAGGCCCTGCATGCCCGAGCGGTCGACCGCGCGCTGCCACGAGGCAAACTCCTCGAGCGTGAGGTTGTAGCGCTCGCAGACCTCGTCGATGGTCAGGAGCCCGCCGTTCACTGCCGCGACGACTTCCGCCTTGCGACGAACCACCCAGCGCGTTGTATTGGCAGGCGGCAGGCTATCGAGCGTCAGGGGTTCCCCGAGCGGGCCGATGACTTGTGCCGGACGGATTTTCTGGTTCTCGATCATGTCAGTCTCGTGCTTCGGCGCGGCCCTGCCGCGTCACGGTCATATCGGCGGCGAATGTGCCCAAATCGGCTTTGCTATTCGCTGAAGAGGTTGGGTTAACGATCCGTTCATGCGCCAGATCGCCCTGCACGTTCGACGCAATGAATGCAGCGGTGAGCCGGTGAAAGCTGCCACCGCTTTCGGCATCGCCGTATTCTCCATCGGCGCCCAGCGATCGACGCAAATCCTGCGTCGCGGCAATGCGGGCGCACAGCCCGTGCCACGACAGCGGACGCAATCCGGTCCCGGCCGCCGAAGCCGTGTCGCCGCCGAAAAACGCCGCGTGATCGTTCAAACTCATATCCATCGCCGTGCTTCTAGGCGCGAGATGGCTAAGGTCCGGTAAAGGGGCCGTTTAGCTGTTGTTTATCTTGTGGCAGTCCAATGCCGCGCCATGCGGCACGCTTTGCGCTGCGGCGCCAAACCGACTATGGCGCGCACCATGCTCGATACGGCAACACTTCCCGACCTTTTCGACCTGCCGCAACCGCTCAAGGCGCGGCGCATCGTCGTTGCGATGTCCGGCGGGGTCGACAGTTCGGTCGTTGCGGGAATCGCGGCGGCAAGCGGGGCCGAAGTGATCGGCGTTACCCTGCAGCTTTACGATTATGGCGCGGCAACCGGACGCAAGGGTGCCTGCTGCGCAGGCGATGACATCCGCGATGCGCGCGCCGTGGCCGACCGCCTCGGCATCGCGCACTACGTCTTCGACCACGAATCGAGCTTCCGCGAAGAAGTGGTCGAACGCTTTGCCGACGATTATCTCAATGGGCGGACCCCCATCCCCTGCGTCCGCTGCAACATGGGACCGAAGTTTACAGATCTGCTGGCAATGGCCCGCGAACTTGGCGCCGATTGCCTTGCCACCGGCCACTACGTGCGCCGCGTGGTCGGTGCCGACGGGCCCGAACTCCACCGCGCGTTCGATCCCGCGCGCGACCAGTCCTACTTTCTCTATGGCACGACCGAAGCCCAGCTCGATTTCCTGCGCTTTCCTTTAGGCGGATTGCCCAAGAGCGAGACGCGGCGCATCGCCGAGGACATGGGCCTCGTCGTCGCCGCCAAGCCCGACAGCCAGGACATCTGCTTCGTGCCCGATGGCGATTACGCCAAGATCGTCCGTTCGGTACGGCCGGAAGGCGATGCGCCGGGCGAGATCGTCCATGCCGCCAGTGGCGAAATGCTCGGGCACCATCGCGGCATCATTCACTATACCGTCGGCCAGCGCCGCGGCCTCGAGATCGGCGGGCAGCCCGAACCGCTCTACGTGATCGGCCTTGATGCGCCCCGGCGCCGCGTGCTGGTGGGACCGCGTCCGATGCTGGCGGTCAGCCGCGCGACGATCACGGAAACCAACCGCATCGGCCCGCTCCCCTCAGGCCCGCTGACGGCAAAGGTGCGCTCGCTGGCAAAGCCCGTCCCGGTCGAACTCGATGGCCCGTTCGGCGAAGGCGCCACTGCAACGATCCGCTTCCTGCAACCCGAATACGGCGTCGCCCCCGGGCAAGCCGCGGTGCTCTATGCGGGTGAGCGGGTGGTCGGCGGCGGCTGGATCGATTCGACCGAGCGTTGGGACGGCTGAACCTTCAGTTTTTCCAGGGCTCGAGCACGCAGCCCGGCCCCTTGCGATAGGTTGCGGTCTGGCTGAACACGAGGGCGAAGCGCGCTGTCACGCTCTTGGCCTCGGCGTCCTCGCTCAGGGACACCAGTTCCATCCCCGGCTCGAAGTCCTTGCGGCAATCCGACAGTTCGCGCCCGCCGACGAAGCGGCACGAACATGCGACGCGCGCGCCATAGCTCGCCCCCGTCGTCGCAAAGCCGTGAATTGCGGACCAGAACGTCGCCAGCACCGCAAGCAGCAGAGCCAGTGCAATCAGCAGCACGCGCCAGCGCCAGCTGCGCCTGGGCGCGATCGTCAGTGACGGAGCTGTGGGGGAACTGTGGTTGCCGGTTGCCATGACTGCCGATTCTGGTCGAAAGGACTGGCCCGATGGCCCGCCGCTCGCTCTCCCTTATCCTGACCCTTGCGCTGCTGCCAGCCGTGGCTTCCTGTTCGCGGGGGACGAATGAGGCCGATGGGCCGCCGCCCGTCTCGGAAGAGGCGCTGCAGGCGGTGGTCAAGGACCCCGGCACCAGTCGCGAAAAGCTGGCCCGCGCCGTCGATGCCCTGTTCGCTCCCGAGATGGGCGAGACGCGCGCCGTGATCGTGATGAAGAACGGCCGCATCGTCGCCGAGCGTTACGCCGAGGGCTATCACGAGAACACCCGCTTCGTCAGCTGGTCGATGGCCAAGTCGGTCACTGGCGTGATGATCGGGATGCTCGTGTCCGATGGGCGCCTGCGGCTGGACGAGACCGCGCCGGTTCCGGCGTGGCAGCGCCCCGGCGACCCGCGCGGGGAAATAACGCTGCGCCAGCTGCTGCAGATGCGCTCGGGCCTGCGCCATTCCGAGGCGATCGATCCGGTCTACGAATCCGACGAAGTGCGCATGCTGTTCCTCGACGGACGCGATGACATGGCGCGCTATGCCGAGGACCAGCCGCTCGAAGCAGAGCCCGGCCGCAAGTTCGAATACTCCTCGGCGACCAGCGTGATCCTTGCCGATCTCGCGGCGCGCGTGCTCTCGCCTGCGCCGAACCCCGAGAATCGCCGCCAAGCCGTGGCCGATTACTTCCGCACGCGCCTGTTCGAACCGGCGGGCATGAAATCGATGCTGCCTGAATTCGACGCCTCGGGCACGCTGATCGGTGGTTCGCTGATCCACGGCACCGCGCGCGACTGGGCGAAGTTCGGCGAGTTTCTGCGCAACAAGGGCTCGGTCAAGGGCGCGCAGATCATCCCGCGGCAGTGGATCGAGTTCATGGTCACGCCCTCCCCGCGCGAAGCGCAGTACGGCGCGCAGATCTGGCTCAACCGTGCGCCGACGAACGGCGAATCATCGCTGTTTCCCGATCGCGGGCCGAAGGACCTGTTCGCCTGCATCGGCCATCTCGGCCAATACGTGATGGTCAGCCCGAGCCGGGGACTCACCGTGGTCCGCCTCGGCAAGACGCAGGACGACAAGCTGGCCCCGCTGGTCGATGGGTTGGCAGACGTGGTGGCGCTCTACCGTTAGTGCCTTGGCCTACGGGAGGCGGAAGAGCCCTTCGACCACCGTCACGCAATCCCCGCCCAGTAGCACGCGATCACCTTCCAGTCGGCAGACGAAGTCCGCGCCTCGTGCCGATGCCTGATGCGCCGAGAACGTCGTGCGGCCGAGCTTGGCTGCCCAGTATGGCGTCAGCGCCGCGTGGGCCGACCCGGTGGCCGCGTCCTCATCAATCCCGCCTCCCGGCACGAACACGCGGCTGACGATATCCGCGCCGGAGGGATGCCCGGCGCCCGGCGCCGTCGCGATGAACTGGACGTCGCCGAACCGGAGGAGCGCCTTGAAATCGGGAGCGAGCGCAAGGATCTCTTCAGGTGTGGCGTAATGGAAGATATTGTAACCTTCGGTCTGCCAGACCTCGCTCGGCTGCCCCGGCCCGAGCAGGGGCACCGCCTCATCGAAGGCGCCCGGAATGGTGGGCACGGCCGGGAGCGAAAGCACGTAGCGATCGCCATCGCGCGCAACTTCGAGCACGCCGGCCTTGCGCGTCGAGAAGGTGACGCGGCCGCGCATCGGGTCCTGCGCCAGCACCACATGTCCCGATGCCAGCGTCGCGTGTCCGCACATCGCGACTTCGACCGCAGGGGTGAACCAGCGCAGTTCGAAATCGGCCGCACCGGTGTGATCGGGCACCAGAAACGCGGTCTCGGCGAACATGTTCTCGGCACCGATCGCCTGCAGCGTCGCATCGTCCGGCCAGGCCTCGAGCATCATCACTGCCGCCTGATTGCCCCCCAGCGCGCGGGCGGTGAAGGCATCGACGTGGAAGTAGGGGACTTTCGAATCGGTCACGCGGCTGTCCTCAGGTGTTCGGCGCACCCTGGGCCAGGATGGCCGGGCTGGTGCCATCGGGACCGGGGCTGAGCAGGTTCTCCGCGCCCATCATGTCCTCGTCGACCAGCCCTTCGGGGTCGGGGTGGATGAGGATCTCGACGCCGGGGAACTCCGCCATCAGCTTGTCCTCGATCTCGTCCATAACACGGTGCGCCTCGGTCACGGTCATGCGTCCGTCGACCCAGACGTGGAACTGGACGAAATCGCGGTTGCCGCTGGTGCGGGTGCGCAGATCGTGCAGGCCCTTGAGCTCCGGATGCTGCGCGACCACTTCCAGAAAGCGCTCGCGCTTCTCGAGGGGCCATTCGTGGTCCATCAGCTGATCGACGGCTTCCTGCGATGCGCCCCACGCGCCCCACGCCAGCCACAGCGCGATGCCGAACGCGAACACCGCATCCGCGCCCTTGATGCCGACATAAGTGTCGAGCACCAGCGCGGCGATAACCGCGAGGTTGAGGAACAGGTCGGACTTGTAGTGGACGTTGTCGGTGCTGATCGCCAGGCTGCCGGTCTGCCGGATGACGTGGCGCTGGTAGGCCAGCAGTGCCAGCGTCGCGCCAAGCGCGATGGTCGAGACGACAACGCCCGATTCGGCCTCGGCCACTTGCGCCTGCCCGAGGAACTGACCGACCGCGCGGAAGGCAAGGCCAATGGCCGAGATCGAGATCAGAACGACCTGGAACATCGCGGCCAGCGCCTCGGCCTTGCCGTGCCCGAAGCGGTGGTTGTGGTCATCGGGCTGCGAAGCGACCCACACGCCGAGCAAGGTGGCAAGGCTTGCCACGAGATCGAGCGCGGTATCCGCGAGCGAGCCGAGCATGGCGGTCGACCCGGTGGAAATGACCGCCCATGCCT
>JBEQCK010000194.1:0-6331 GCA_041639335.1 Novosphingobium sp. | reverse complement strand
TTCACCCCGGACCGCGTCCAGTTCCCCCTTGAAGTAGCCCTCGTAGTCCATGGTCGTCGGTCCTCTTCGTGAATTCTTTTCTATGTCAGTTCGCAGGTCGGCGGCTGGGCAGGGCCCAACCCCACAGCGCCCCGTCGCGGATCGGCAGGGCCAGAAACAGGTGCTCGAGTGCGCCAAGGGCGGCCAGCGCGAAGAGCAGGCTCGCGCCCGATGCACTGGGGCTGCCCTCCGGCGCATTGATCGCGATCAAACCAAGCCACGCCGCAAGAGCGGAAGTGCCTGCAATCGCTAAAAAAAGTTCCAGCCCCATGCGACGCGGGCCGAAGTAGGTCTTGAGATAGGCGAGATGCGGCGGGAAGATCTCGGTGCTCATGTTCGGCACGCCGAAGAAGATCACCAGCTTGGTTGAAAGCCGCATCGCCAGCAGCAGCGTGAACGTCATTGCGCCGATCTGGTTGGCCGCGTTCCAGCTCAGCGAAATCAGCCCGATGGCGCTCAGCGCCAGCGCAATCTCGTGCCAGGCCACGGCACTTACGGCATGGAAGAACCGCTCCAGCCCGCGCGCCTCCACCGGGCAAGCCTCACGCCTCGGCCCGGTCACCGCTCCGGTCAGGAAGCTGATCTCGTGCCACGACCAGATCAGGATCGCGCCCGCAAATGCGGCATAGACCCCGGTCAGCGTCGGCTTGCTCATCGACCAAGCCACCACTGCCAGCCCGCCAACCCCCGCAATTCCCGCCAGCGTCAGGCTGCGCGGGAAAGTGCGGCGTTCGCGGTTGTCCGCCCATGCGATCAGGCCGGTTGCAAGGAACCAGACCACGATCGTGGCGATCACCGGCAGGACGTGGCCGGTCCAGCTTACCACGCGGGCTGCATCCGCACCGTGGCAGGCAGTTCGTTGCGGCGAGGGCGCAGCAAGTACATTCGCGCAAAGTTGAGCCCCGCGCCCACCGTGCCCGAAGCCCGCATCAGCGCGCCCGAAAGCCCGCCACGCTTCTTGCCCTCTTCGATCTTCTGGCTCGCCGCCAGCAGGCGGTTCATCGCCCGGCGAAAGCGCGGATCGTCGGTATCGAGCTCTACCGGGAAGACCTGGCGGCTGATCGCGGTGCAGATCTCGAACACGCGGTAGTCGTAGGTCTCGGGATCCAGCCCCAGCGCCTTGTGAAACACGGGCCGCGCATGATCGCGCACGTACATCGTCGAATATACCGCGAGCAGGAAGAACCGGACCCACAGCTTGTTCATGCCGCTCAGCAGCTTGGGGTCGGCCCGCAGCAGCAGCGCGAAGGCTTCGCCATGGCGGAACTCGTCGTTGCACCAGCTTTCGAACCAGTTGAAGATCGGGTGGAAGCGCAGCTCCGGGTGCGCTGCCAGCTGGCGATAGATCGCGATATAGCGGGCGTAACCGATCTTCTCGGAGAGGTAGACCGAGTAGAAGATGAACTTCGGCTTGAAGTAATGGTACTTCTTCGCCTTGGTCAGGAAGCCGAGGTCGATGCCGATGCCGGCATCCTTCAGCGATTCATTGATGAACCCGGCATGGCGGCTTTCATCTCGCGCCAGCAGCTTGAACAGCAGCTTCATGTCCGGATTCTTCGTGCGCCGGGCCATCTCGGCATAGAGGATGCAGCCCGAAAACTCCGAGGTCAGCGAGCTGACGAGGAAGTCGATGAACTCGGCCCGCAGTTCCGGCTCCAGCCCCTCGATCACCCCGGCAAAGCTTTCCTGTCGCTTGAAGTGCTTCTTGTTGGGATCGCTGACCATTTCGGCCATCAGTTCGTCCCACTCCCTGCGCACCAGCGAGACGTCGATGGAATCGAGCGCGGCAAAGTCGGTGGTGTAGAAGCGCGGGCTCAGTACGGTCTCATGCTGCACCATCTTGTGCACGTCGGGCTTGGGCGCGGGCTCCGGCGCCGCAACCGGACGTTCGAGTGTGATCGCGTTCATCTCAGGCTCCCAGGATTGAAGCTGACCTCGTAAAGTTCGGTCAGGCCAAGGTAGGCGACAAGCCGCATCCAGCCCCGCAGGAGGGGGCCTGCACGAACGACGGTTGCCGTCCGCTCGAACACGGCGCTTTGCCCAAAGGCCACGCGGATCGGTTCGCCATGAACGCGGACCTTGTCGCCGGGCTGGACGGCGAGGTTGCCCGCCAGCTCGACATGCGCGTGGAAGTGCGCCTCGCTCTGCTCCACCGCCACACGGCAGGGCACTTCGAAGGCGCGGGCGCGGATCATGCCTGATTTCCCTTCACAGCCGTTCCACTCAGGAACTTGGCAAAGGCGGCCCGGTTGGTCGCGCCGAACGAGCCAAGCTCGATCGAACGCCCCGTCGCCGGGTCGCGCAGCGAGAGCGATCCGTTCCGCCACTGCGTCAGTTCGAAGGGAGCCGCTGGGCCGATCCCCTTCATCTTCCTCTCGCGAGCCATGCCGCGCATCACCCCGCGCACGAACCCGCCACCATCGTTTTCGCCCACCATCACGGCGAGCGTCGAACCTGCATCTGCGTCCTTGACCACGACTGCCCCGTCCGCCCGGTCCTCGAAAGCAAGGTGCCGCACTTCGAGCGCTGCAACATTGCCTTGGGCGCGGGCCACGGCCGGAACCGCCTCGCGCTCCAGCACGCCGACCTGCACCAGCGCCGTCAGCGCCAGCGTCGTCGCCACCAGCGCACCCGCCAGAATCAGCGCCGGGCGGGGAACCGTGTTTTCATGGTCATGGACAAGACTCATGCCGCCGCTCCCTGCAGGCCATGGTCACGCACCGGTGTCGCCTTGGTGCGCACCGCTGCGGCCTCGTTGGGCACTATCGCCGCGCAGGCCTTGGCGAGAACCCTGGCGGCTGCTTCTGCATCGGGCAGAGCACGCAGCATCGGGCTGGGCTGGCCAAGACGCCACGGCCGTGCGTGCGGCCAGAGCATGGCGAAGCCGAGCCGGTGGCGCCCGACCAGTGTCAGCGCAATGTCGCCATGCCCGCCACCCTGCGGCCGCAGGTCTGCCGAGCCGATCATCGCTAGCGGCAGGTTCACGCACTTGTTCAGTGCCACGCCGATGCGCAGCACCACGCGGCGGTTGGTGATCGTGTAGACCGTGGTCTTCGCCACGGCGATCGCGAACACGGCAAGCAAGCCCTGCGTGATTGCCCCGCCGACCACGGCTGCACCAGCGCCGAACAGCTTGCCGCTGGCGAGGCCCAGAAGGGCCAGTGCCGCGAAATAGCCGCTCACCCAGCGGGTGTGCAGGGCGCTGCGGGCAAAGGTTCGCCAGTCGGGCGAACCCTGCCACAGGATGCTCTCGCCGGCGGGCAGGTCGCCCGGCAGCCCGCGGATCGGCTCGTGGTCGTACTCGCTCATATCAGCGGTTCCAGCCGGTTTTCGTTGGCATAGAGATAGCCGGTGCCGAAGTAGGCCACGGTGCGCTCTTCCTCATACCGGGTGATCTCGCCCGGATTGGCGGGGAAGGGGGCTCCGGCAAAGTCTGCCGCGTTGATCGCATCGATGATCACCGCGTTCTTCTTGACGACTGCCATCGGCATCGGCGCCAGCACGGTCGAAGTGCCTGTATCCACTGCCAGATAACGCACCATGTGCTCCGCCCGATCGACCCACATGTCGGTCACGACGCCGGCCTTCAGGCCATCTGCGCCATAGACCGGCAGACCGCGCGGATCGGTGCTGGCCGTGGCCACGCTGATTTCCGGCACCAGGCCCATCGGCACGATGCGCGGATTGCCATGGGCATCGATATCTGCCCACTTGGCCCGGTCGGCATAGGAGCCAGGGCCAACGCCTGCGGCAAACACGTCGCCCACCGGGCTCAGCGGCGCGCCGCCAAAGTTCTCGCGGCGCTTGGCGTTCACCTCGAACGGATCACGCTCGCCGGTGGGAACGGATTTCGTGCCCTTTCCGAACGGCAGGATGAAGGTCTTCGGCGCCGCTGCCGAAAGCGGACCGCCTTCGCTCAGGAGGCGCCCGGTCAGCGCGTCTTCCAGCGGATAGCCTTCGCGCCGGTCCTCGCGCCGGAGCCAGAAAACAAGGGCGATAAAGAACCCGATAAAGGTTATCATCGCGATCTGAGCGGCATCGATCGTGCCGACGATATTGCCGTAGTTCATGTGCGTGTCCTCTTCACGTTCCTCGTGCCCCTGCTGCTCATGTGGGGAATTCCGTCAGTCCGAAGCTTCGTCCCTCCCGCCGGATGGCCGCCGGGGTCTGGCCCACGAGCGGGCCCAGCACGACGAGCGTGGCCAGCAGCAGGCAGATTTCGATGATGTAGATCGTGGCATAGCCGGTCGCGCGACTGGCCAGAGTCAGGCCCAGCTCGTCCGAGACGGCAAGGCTGGAAACCAGATCGCGCAGCACCCCGCCCATGGCGATGGCAAGGCCGGCGAACGTCGTCTGCACCGCGCCCCAGGCACCCAGGGCAAGGCCCGATGTCTTCTCGGTCGCCAGCGTCATTGCCGTTGTCAGCGTGCCGACAAGGAACAAGCCAGCGCCCGCACCGATCGCGGTCGCACCGGCAAGAAGAGTAACCGGGCTGCCGAGCGGTGCCGCAAAGATCACCAGCATGAACGCCGCGATGCCGACGACCGCGCCGAACCCTGAAATCCGCAGCGCGTCCATCCCGCGCGAAAGCCAGCGGCCCGAAAGCGTGAAGCCGACCAGCGCGCCCAGCGACCAGCCCCCGGTCAGGAACGTCGTTGCGCCAACGGAAAGGCCCAGGATCTCGCCGCCGTAAGGTTCGAGCAGCGCGTCCTGCATCGAGAATGCCGTGGCCCCAAGGCCGACCGCCACGAGCAAGCGCATCGTGATCGGCTCGGCGACAAAGCTCTTCCAAACCTCGGTAAAGTCCGGGCGCGGCGTGTCGGCACAAGCGATTGCCGCACTGCGCGCCTCCTGCTTCCACAGGGCAATCACATTGAGGAAGAAGGTCAGGATGGCCGATCCCTGGATCACCTGCACCAGCCGGGTCGGCGTGAAGTGGGCCAGCAGTCCGCCAATCACCAGCGCCGCGATCATCATGCCCGCCAGCAGCGCAAGGTAGAGCAGCGCGACCGCGCGTGGGCGGCGTTCGTCGTCAACAAGGTCACCGGTCAGGGCAAGGCCCGCCGTCTGCGTCGTGTGCATGCCAAAGCCCGCCAGCAGGAAGGCCAGCGCGCTTGCCGCAACGCCAATCGCGAACAGTTCGGGCCGCGCCATCAGCAGCAGCGCGAACGGCATGATGGCAAGGCCGCCGAACTGCATCAGCGTTCCGAACCAGATGAATGGCACGCGCCGCCAGCCCAGCACCGAACGATGCACGTCAGACTTGTGCCCGATCAACGCGCGGAACGGCGCGGCCAGCAGCGGAATCGCGATCATCAGTGAAACCAGCCACGCCGGAATGCCCAGCTCCACGATCATCACGCGGTTCAGCGTGCCGTTGAGCAGCACGGTCATCATCCCCACGCTCACCTGGAACAGCGACAGGCGCAGCAGGCGCGACAGCGGGATTTCGGCGCTGGCCGCATCGGCGAACGGCAGCCAGGTGAGCGCCACCTTGCTCCACTTCGCAGAAAGGGCCTGCCGCTCAGCCATCAGATCTTCACCAGCTCCATCGCATGGCTCTTGTAGAAACCGCTCGAAATCCGGCCTGAGCGGCGCACTTCCCAGCCATCGAACTGGCTCAGCGCTGCACGCAGTTCACTCTCGGCAATCGGCACGATCGCGGGCGAGCGGTCGGACCGGGGAAAGACCTTGCCCACAGTGTGCATCGCGCCCAGCAGCGGGGTGTAAGGCGCGAAGGTGAAGAGGATCGAGCCGGTGCACCGGCGGGTCAGCGCAGACAGCGCCCAGACCATGTCCGGCAGGGTGTAGTGGATCAGCGAATCCATTGCCACGACATGGTCGAAGCTGCCCAGCGCAGGGTCGAGCATGTCGCCCACCCGCCACTGGATGCGGCCATGGCCAAGGTACGACGGCGCGCGCTGTGCCGCGATATCGACCAGCCCCTGCGCCACGTCGATGGCCGTCACCACCGCGCCGCGGCAGGCCGCTTCCACGCTGAGGCTGCCTGTGCCGCATCCGGCGTCGAGCAGGTCGCGCCGCCGCAAGTCCTCGGGCAGCCAGCCCAGCAGTTGCGCCCGCATCGCCTCGCGCCCGGCGCGCACCGTCGCGCGGATGCCGCTGACCTTGGCGTTCGATGTCAGGTCGATCCACGCCTTCTGCGCAGTGCCATCGAAGTAGGCGGCAAGCTTCTCGCGCTGGCTGTCATAGCGGTTGGGAGCAAAGTGCGTGGCCATCATTCGTACCCCAGGAAGTCGACGATATCGCGGTCCTTCATCGGATTGGCGGCAAT
>JBEQCK010000193.1:0-6359 GCA_041639335.1 Novosphingobium sp. | reverse complement strand
GAGTAGCAGGGCGAGCGGCGATAGCGAGCGCAGGATCGGATTCGTCATGCAGCCCACAATGCCCCTGAACGCCAGTTGTGCCACCTCCTTTTCGTCCATAATCACCATCGGCGTGGATGAGGCGGGGCGTGGGCCACTCGCCGGGCCGGTGGTGGCGGCGGCGGTGGTGCTGTGCAAGCCGCGGCCTTCGGGACTGGATGATTCCAAGAAGCTGAGCGCGGCGCGTCGGGCTGAGCTCGAGGAGAAGATCAAGCGGCGTTGCCGTTGGGCGGTGGGCGTGGTCGAGCCGGAGGAGATCGACCGGCTCAACATCTTTGGCGCGACAATGCTGGCGATGACGCTGGCGGTTAAGTCGCTGTGCGAGCAGATCGCGCATGACGAGGGCGTGGGCGAGGTGCTGGTCGACGGCAACCTTACGCCGCATGGCCGGCGGCCGGAGTGGTGCTGGCCGGCGCGGCCGATCGTCGGCGGAGATGCGCTGGAGCCGTGCATTTCTGCAGCCTCGATCATTGCCAAGGAACACCGCGACCGGATCATGCGCGAGGCGGCGCTGGCGCATCCGCACTATGGGTGGGAGCGCAATGCAGGCTACGGCACGCCCGAGCATCTCGCGGCCTTGCGTGAACACGGGCCAACGCCCTTGCACCGGCGCAGCTTTGCCCCTGTGGCGCAGTTGCAGTTGCTCTGACGAAAAAATTTGGCGGTGAGTCCGTGTGGGCACACCACTAGATGTTGAGTCCTGTGCCCGTGCCAAGACTCTAGATGTCGAAATAGACTCTTTTCGTTCTCATCCTGAAGCCCACGCGACTCGCCGGAATCTGGCGAGTCGCCGCTTGACGGCGAGTCTCCGATGACTCAAACGGTGGCCTTATCCACAAGGGGTCAGGGACTAGATATGGCAGTTGCAGTCAAGGAACGCGCGAGAGCATTGCGTGCGGCGCCGGCAAAGGTGCTGAAGGCGGATGTCGCGCTTCCGGTGAACCAGATCCTGCGTGGTGACTGCATTGCCGAAATGCGCAAGCTGCCAGATGCCTCGATCGACATGATCTTTGCCGATCCGCCCTATAACCTCCAACTGGGCGGCGATCTGGCGCGTCCCGATGGTAGCCATGTCGATGCGGTAACCAACGATTGGGACAAGTTTTCAAGCTTTGCGGTCTACGACCAGTTTACCCGCGAATGGCTGACCGAGGCGCGACGCCTGCTAAAGCCCGATGGTTCGATCTGGGTGATCGGCAGCTATCACAACATCTTCCGCGTCGGCACGATCCTGCAGGACCTGGGCTTCTGGATCCTCAACGACATTATCTGGCGCAAGGCCAACCCGATGCCCAACTTCAAGGGCACGCGCTTTACCAATGCGCACGAGACGCTGATCTGGGCGTCGAAGAGTGAGAAGTCGAAGTACACCTTCAACTACCGCGCGATGAAGACGCTGAACGACGAGTTGCAGATGCGCTCGGACTGGGTGCTGCCGATCTGTTCCGGCCCGGAACGCCTGCGCCGCAACGGCACCAAGGCGCACCCGACGCAGAAGCCCGAGGCGCTGCTATATCGCGTAATGCTGGCGACGACCAACAAGGGCGACGTGGTGCTCGATCCGTTCTTCGGCACCGGCACGACCGGCGCGGTGGCCAAGCGCCTTGGCCGCGACTGGATCGGCTGCGAGCGCGAGGACGATTACATCGAGGTTGCGCAGGAGCGCATCGAATTGGCGCTGCCACTGGATGAAAGCGCGCTCACCACGATGCAATCGAAGCGCAGCGCGCCGAAGGTGGCGTTCGGAGCGCTGGTCGAGAGCGGCATGCTCGCACCGGGCACGCGGCTGACGGCGAAGAAAGGCAAGTTCGAAGCGGTGGTGCGCGCCGATGGTTCGCTCCAGGCAGGCGCAGATACCGGATCGATCCATGGCCTGGGCGCGAAGCTGCAGGGTGCGCCTTCGTGCAACGGCTGGACCTTCTGGCATGTCGAACATGAGGGCGAGGTCAAGCCGATCGATGCGCTGCGGCAGCTCTACCTGCTGGCTGTCGAGGACTGATGCAAAGCGTCTACATTCGCCCGATTGCGCTGTGCGATAGTCCGCAGGCGGAGGACGGCGAGGCGATCAGGTTGGGCGGCGGGCTGGTCCATGCCAGTCGCTTTGCCCTGATCGTGCGTGAGGGCGGGAAGGTGGTTTCGCGACAGCGGTTTGGCGCGGGCGATGTTCAGGCGGCGATTGCCACCTTGCCCGATGCACTCGCCGTTGATGCTGTGGAGCAGTGGGACAACCTGCGCCGCACCAACGCGCCGCTGGTCTGCGGGCAGCGCATGCTGCGGCTCGATCAGCCGGTGGTGATGGGCATTCTCAACGTCACGCCGGACAGCTTTTCCGATGGCGGCCAGTTCCTCGACAAGCCGGATGCCGCGCTGGATCATGCGCACGCGATGCTTGCAGCCGGAGCGGCGCTGATCGACGTCGGCGGTGAGTCCACCCGTCCCGGCGCGGCGGCCGTGTGGGAAGGCGACGAGGCCAAGCGCGTTGTGCCTGTCATCGAGCAACTGGCTGCAGCGGGTGCGGCGATTTCCATAGACAGCCGACGCTCCACGGTGATCGAGGCAGCGCTGGCGGCCGGAGCGCACATCGTCAACGATGTTTCGGCCATGCGTCACGACGCACGAACGGCAGAGATCGTGGCGCGGTCAGGCGCGCCGGTGGTGTTGATGCATGCGCCGGGCACCGACGGCGATCTGCACGCCGATGGCGATTATGCCGATGTTGTGCTCGATGTCTTCGATGCCTTGCGCGAACGTCGTGATGCAGCCGTGGCGGCGGGGATCGCGCGGGAGAAGGTGCTGCTGGATCCGGGCATAGGCTTTGGCAAGTCGCTGGCGGAGAACCTTGCGCTGATCAATGCCCTGCCAATGTTCCATGCGCTCGGCCAGCCGATCCTGTTCGGGGCGAGCCGCAAGCGGATGATCGGGGCGCTATCGAATGAGGTGCCGGCGCATCAACGCATGCCTGGTTCGGTGATGTTGGCGCTGAAAGCGATGGATGCAGGTTGCCAGATAGTGCGGGTGCACGACGTGGCTGAAACGGTACAGGCGCTACATGTATGGCGCGGCTTGCGCGACGCGGCCCTGACGGACTTCGCGCAACTCGTCTAAAGTGAGACGCCGCCATCGCTGACCAGGCAGGTGCCGGTGATGGTGGCGGCAGCGTCGGACAGCAGGAAGCCGATCTGCGCGGCGACTTCATCGGCACTGGCGAAGCGGCCCAGCGGTGTTGCATCCTTGGCCATCGCGGCAAGCGCTTCGGCGCGGCCACCGTGCTGTTCGACCAATGGGGCGAACCATTCGGCGCGGTCCCATATGCCGGTGTCGACGCCGCCCGGTGCGATGGCATTCACGCGAACGCCATACTTTGCGGCTTCTGCTGCGGCGACTTTGGCAAGCTGGATCGTGGCCGCTTTCGAAGCCGAATAGGCAGCGGTCCCGGCAGCCGCCTTGATACCGGAGACTGATGCGGTGAGCACGACCGCGCCGCTCTGTGCCTTCTTCATGGCGCGCAAGGCGGTTCGCAGCGAGAGGAACATCCCGTCAAGATTGACTGACAGGGTCTTGCGCCACGCGGTGATATCAAGGTCCGTGATCTCGCCATTGCTGGCAATACCGGCATTGAGCACGGCGTAGTCGACCCGTGGCACTTCGCGTTCCAGCAGTTTCCACAGCGCTGGGTCAGAGACGTCGCCGCCGAAAGGGCGTGCCCTGCAGGCCAGACCCAAGTGATCGAGCGCGGGACGATCGATGTCGACCAGAACGAGTTCTTCGATTCCTCGCGCATCGAGCCAGCGGGCTGTGCTTGCCCCTATGCCAGATGCCGCGCCGGTAACGAGCGCGACGCGCCCTGCAAATTCCGTGGTTCCCGTCATGCCCGCAGGCTAGCGCGGGTCAGGCGGCGTTGTCGATGCCCAGTTCCGAGAGTTTGCGGTAAAGGGTGGACCTGCCGATGCCAAGGCGGCGGGCGACTTCAGTCATGCGACCGCGGTAATGGCCGATCGCAAGGCGTATGACGTCGGCCTCGATCTCCTCGAGAGGGCGCAGGTTGCCATCGGGTGCGAACAGCGTGATGCCGGCGCCATCGGTGACATTCGGTGCGCGGCGGCTGGATTCCCCGATCAAGCTTGAAAGGCTGGGGAAGTCCTGTGCCGTAAGGGCTTCTCCATCGCAGAACACGGCGGCGCGGAACAGGGTGGCCTGCAACTGGCGCACGTTCCCCGGCCAATCGTATGCCGACAGCAGTGCCAGGGCGCCATCGGTAATGCCCAGCGGTCTGAGCCCTGGCTGCTCGCCGATGCGGGTCAGGAAATGCCTTGCAAGGGCCGGAATATCGGCCGAGCGCTCGCGCAGGGCGGGCAGCAGGACCTGTGTCTGGCTGAGCAAGGCGTGGAGTTCAGCGCGGAAGTCGCGGGTCTCGACAAGGTCGCGCAGGCCGGCATTGGCGCAGGCGATCACTCGCACATCGACGCGGAAAGAATGACGCGCGCCGATTGGCTGGACGTCGCCCCGTTCGAGGAAGCGGATCATGCGCTCCTGCACGGAATCGGGCAGGCGATCGACCTCATCGATCACCAGGGTGCCGCCATCGGCGTGCTGCAGCAGTCCGACGTGACGTTCGAACGCTCCGGCGAAGGCGCCCTTTTCGTGTCCGAAGAGGGCGGATTCAACCTGATTGGCAGGCATGCCGCCGATGTTGATGGTCTTGAGCGCGGTGCGGCTGCGCGGGCTGGCGGCGTGCATGGCGCGGACCAGCATCTCCTTGCCCGTGCCGCTTTCGCCTTCAATCAGGACACTGCCATGGGTGCGCGCTGCCTTCGCGGCCACGGCCAGCGCGGCACGGAAGGCCGGAGTGGCACCAATCATCGAATCGAAGTCCAGCGCTGCGCCGAACTTCTCTGTGAGGGGCTGCAGTTCGCTGGCGTCGGTCTCACGCGAAGTTGCGCTGCGCAGGGCTTGGAGCAGGCGTTCCGGCGCGACCGGCTTGATCAGGTAATCGGTGGCGCCCGCGCGCATGGCCTCGACCGCGAGCAGCGGCGAGTTGCTGGTGGTGAGCATCAGGATCGGAAGTGCAGGGCGGCGTGCCTTCAATTCAGCGATCAGCGCGCAGGCATCGTCGCCTGGAACCCATTGGTCGAGAATGATGGCGCCAAGCTGCATGCCCTGGCGAGTGCCGAGCGTGGCGATTGCGCTTTCCGAATCGCGGGCGATGATCGTGCGCCATCCCTCCCGCGAAGCCAGCGCCGAAATCAGGCGGCACTGGGCGGGTTCGTCATCAATCAGCATGAGAAGGCGCTGTTCGGGCTCCTGCATGACCTAGTCTTTTGACTCCCCCGCAAATACGTCAGGAGCGTCGGTCTAAGGTCATAGGGTAAAGACCCGATTAAGCGCGATAGGACCGCTCCGCACTTGAGCGCAGGGACGGCCATCGCTAGAGCATGCACGTCGCGCCCCGGTGGCGCATGGTTTTTGGGGAATAAAATGGCTCCGGCAAACGACATCAAGGCTGCAAAGTCGACCTACGAAGGCTTCGTGAACATGGTAAAGTGGGCCACGCCAGCAATTTGCGTGCTGGTTTTCGTGGTCGTCCTGGTGATCCAGTAAGAGCGCCGTGGCGGGGGCAATAAAGATCGCCGTCCTTCGGGAACGTGCGACAGGGGAGAGCAGGGTTTCGGCATCGCCGGAGACCTGCAAGAAATTCATTGCCCTTGGGGCTACGGTGGCGGTCGAGACCGGGGCGGGTATTACCGCCTCGATCTCTGACGAGGAATACCGTGCGGCTGGAGCCGAGGTGACGGACAATGCGGTGCAGGGCGCGGACATCGTGCTCGGCGTGCAGGGGCCTGAGCTTGAGCTGCTGGCTGGCGCCAATCCCGGCGCATGGATCGTTGCGGGTCTGGATCCTTTCGGCAAGCGGGCGCGGGTTGACGCCTACGCCGCTGCCGGTTTCGAAGCCCTCGCCATGGAGTTCATGCCGCGCATCACCCGCGCGCAGAGCATGGACATCCTGTCCTCGCAGTCGAACCTCGCCGGCTACAAGGCGGTGCTGGTCGCCGCCAACCTCTACGGTCGCGCGTTTCCAATGATGATGACGGCGGCGGGCACGGTCTCTGCTGCCAAGTGCTTCGTCATGGGCGTCGGCGTTGCCGGGCTTCAGGCCATCGCCACGGCACGCCGTTTGGGTGCGCAGGTTTCGGCGACCGACGTGCGTTCGGCCACCAAGGAGCAGATCCAGTCGCTCGGCGCCAAGCCGATCTTCGTGGAGAACGTCGCCGGCCTCGAGGGTGAGGGCGCGGGTGGCTATGCCACGGAAATGAGCGAGGAAT
>JBEQCK010000192.1:0-6388 GCA_041639335.1 Novosphingobium sp. | reverse complement strand
CGGCGACCCTGTAGATAATGTTCGGGCCTTCCATCTGGCATCCGCATCTCATTTTAAGGACGGTGAGGACCACGACCGGCACGGCCGCTGGATCCTGTGTTTGCTATGGCCGAGAGCGCATTCCTTGACGATGGAAGCCATCTGGATCAGAACGCAATCAGCGCCGATCGCAATCGGCGCAACGAGACCTGCTAGCCGTTTTCCGCCGTTGCTTCCCGACCTAGGACGTTGTCGCTGACGATCATGCCGGGCTTGCCACGTTCGGCGATCAGATCGGCCAGCTCGCGCACGAGCCTGCGTCCTGAGATCGAGGTATCCGGCACCGCGCGCAGGCACTCCCTGGTTACGTCATCGACGATGTTCAGGACCCGGAACCGCCGCCCAGACGCTAGCTGATCGTGGACGAAGTCCAGGCTCCAGCGCTGGTTGGGCAGCGCCAGAACGGGCGCTGGAGCCCGTGCGCCGATGGCGCGGCGCCGATTACGCCGCCGCCGAACCGCCAGCTTCTCCTCGCGGTAAAGTCGTTGGGTCTTCTTCCGGTTGATTACGACACCCTCCCGCCGCAGCAGGATATGCAGACGGCGATAGCCGAACCGGCGTCGCTCCTGAGCCAGTTCGCGTAGCTTCAACCGAACCTCGGCATCGTCGTCCCGCTGCGACCTGTAGCGCATGCTTGTCCGGTCAGCGCCTATGACACGACACGCCCGCCGCTCGCTCATCCCCAGGTATGCCTGGAGACGCGCGACCGCCTCTCGCTTGGCAGCGGGCGTCACCAATTTTTTGCGAGAAGGTCCTTCAGACCGGCATTGTCCAGCATAGCTTCGGCCAGCAGCCGCTTCAGCTTGGCGTTCTCGTCCTCGAGCGCCCGCAGTCGCTTCGCCTCCGACACCTCCAGCCCGCCATACTTGGCCTTCCAGTTGTAAATCGTCGCTTCCGATACGCCGTGCCGCCGAGCCAGGTCAGCGGTCTTCGCGCCGGCCTCGGCCTCCTTCAACACACCGATGATCTGCTCTTCCGTGAACCTCGTTCGCTTCATCTGTCCGTCCTTCCAATGGGCCGGACTCTAATCAAGCTTGGAGGAAAATCAGGGGGTCACGTCACTCGCTCGCGAACCTCGGGTGAGAACTTGTTCGTCGTCTTGCTCATAGACCCTTCCTCTCAGGAGTTGGGGCCTCCGGCAATCTCGGGGCGGTTCAATCCGTCCCCGGCACCATCGCCTCCCAAAGCACTGAAAAGTCTGTAAAATCGTCCTCACGACGGTCCAGACGGGGGCTGAAATCGTGCTGATTGGTGCGGCACGTCGCGGGTGGCTAACCTTGATAACGGGTGACGTTTGGTTTCCTAATCCGAGCATCAACGATATGCGTGCTCGGATGATTACCGTTTCTTCTGAACATCGCAGCGCACAGCACCTTGGATCGCTTTGCCTCCCATTGCTTGCGCTGACCCTCGCTCAGTTGAGTGTGTCCTTCTGGATGCGGAAATTGCTCTGGCCCAATGTTGGTGCGCTAACCCTCCTGCGCAGCTTCATGGTCCATGACGTGCTTGTAATAGCCTGCTTCGCTGGAGCGGGGTTTTGCTTATCCCTGGTATTTCATGGATCCAAGCCTGCCCGCCTTGTTATTGCTGCATTGGCATGGGCAACCGGCTTGTTCCATATTGCCTTGCTCGCAATAAATTACACCTCGGTTCAGTGGTTAGCCGCACCGCTTACGCTTTCGTGGATACAGACGGCTGACCTTGGCAAGAGCGCCACGCCGTGGGTCATGGTTCAATCCGTGGCCAGCACAGGAGCCGTTGCCGGGCTTGCCGGTGCTCTCCTGTTTCCCTTTGCCGTCGTTGCCCTTGCTCGTCTTGGGTTAGCTCAAGCCCGTCGATGGTCGTGCTGGCTGTTGGTGTTCACGATTGCGGTCTGCGCGATGATCGCTGCGACTGGGCGACCGGCTACACCAAACCAATGGCGCGATGCAGTATCAAGTCCGATGATCGAACTCTGGATCAGCTTCAGACACAACGAATTCAACACGTTGATGCAGCGCAACGGAGACGGTCAAAACAGCGACTACGCATTGAGACCTGCAGAGAATCCGCCGTTCGCACCGCCGTCCGGACAGCATGGCCAGCCTGACATTTTGGTCGTTGTGCTTGAATCAGTAGGAAGACGCGCAGTTCAATCCAACATCTCGCGGCTACCGACAATTGCAAGGCTGAGCCAGGAAGGGACGACTTTCACAAATGCCAGTGTAGCTGTCGCTGCTTCATCTCGCAGCATGTTTTCCCTGCTCTACAGTCGCTATCCCCGGCTTTCCTTCCAGTTCGAGCCACAGGCGATCGAAAATGGTTTTCCTGAGCCGTTTCTGTTGACCTTGCGCAAGGCAGGATACAGCACGGTTTTCGCGCAAGGTGGAGATTTCGCGTTCCAATCGACGGACATCATGCTTCGACGCACGAATGCCGGCCCGCTGGAAGACTATCAGACCATCAAATGTGACGAGCGCGCAGATCGAAGTACGGAACGCCTGAAACATCAGGTCTGGCTGAGCGATCGCTGCACATATGGAGCAATTGAGCGTTGGTTCGTTAAGCAACGGGCACCGCGTGCCGCTGTCGTCTGGCCGGTTTCAACCCATTTCCCATATGACTACGGAAAAGTGTCAGCGCCGACTGGCTCACGCGAAGCATACTTCCATGCGTTGCAGCAAACTGACCGCTTGCTTGGTGAAATGCTCGAAAGGCTGGCCAAACGTGGCATTCGACCTGTGGTGGTGGTTCTCGGCGATCATGGCGAAGCGTTTGGTGAACACGGTTTTGTGATGCACGGCCAGACGATGTTTGAGGAAGAACTTGGCATTCCGCTCATCATTTCGGGGCCGGGAGTCCCAAGTGGAAAAACAGATGGTCGTCTCGCACAGCTTCAGGACATCGCACCGACGCTTACCGCCATTGCCGGGATTGGCCAACCATGTGGCTGGCAGGGCCTGTCATTGTTGGGAGAACAAAAGCGCAAACGGGCCTTTGGGATGGCCTTTCTAAGGCGCCCTTACGTGGGCTATCGAGAAGGAAACACGAAGTACGTTCTGGACCTGCGAAATGATCGCATGGTGCAGTACAATCTGGCTGAAGACCCATTCGAGAGGCATCCTAAGCCGATCGCCCGCCAGAGTGCAGAAAACATCAAAGATGCAATCGCTGGATGGGCTCACTACAACGCCGACTTGTACAATAACGGGGATGATCCTTGCATCGCTCGATAGGCGCGCTCATCCTGCTTCACTCGTCAGGACCTCGAAAGATGTCGGGTCTCTCACCGGCAAACGCTCCCTAGGGTCCAAACTCAATCTGGACGCCCCGAAGGGGTTCGATCAGAATGGCCCATCGCCGCGTCGGCAGGACTGGAAATATCGACATATTCCTGCGCCCTGCCTCCTTGCGCTGAACCATTCTGCCTCGAACCTCGAACGTGCCCTGATTGAGTTTGGACCCTAGGGTCTGTAAAACCGCGCCATGGTGATGCCGACTATTTCAATCTGGCCGAAACCGATATTCGCAATGCGAAAGCCGCATTTTCGCCGATCACCACATCATCACTTGATCGCCCTTGCGATCTGCCTGACTGTTCCTGCCTGACGTCTGCTTGTTAGCAGGCGGGGGAGGACGCGATGCGGGTCTGCGTGGCCGGGGGGACGGGGACGATCGGGCGCGTGGTGGTTCGCGAAGTGGCGAAGCATGGGCATGTGGTCACTTGCCTGTCGCGGCGGCCGGACGATGGTTTGGCAGCATTCTCTCAAGTCGCTCTAGTCGACCTTGCCGATACGAAAGCGTTGACGCGCATTTTCATCGAGGGCCGGTTCGATGCGGTCATCTCGTGCATCGCTTCGCGCACCGGGGTGCCCGGCGATGCCTGGGCGGTCGATCACCGGGCCAACCTCAATCTGCTCGGCAGCGCCAAGGAAGGAGGCGTCGGGCATTTCGTGCTGCTCTCGGCCATCTGCGTGCAAAAGCCGCTGCTGGCGTTCCAGCATGCCAAGCTGGCGTTCGAGGCGGAACTGGCCGCATCTGGCCTGCGCTATTCGATCGTTCGCCCGACCGCCTTCTTCAAATCGCTCTCCGGACAGATCGAGCGGATCAAGGCCGGCAAGCCGTTCCTCGTCTTCGGCAATGGCGAATTGACCGCATGCAAGCCGATCAGCGATGGCGATCTTGCTACCTACATTGCCGACTGCCTCGATCATGAGAACCGCTGGAACCGCGTGCTGCCGATCGGCGGCCCCGGCCCGGCCCTCACTCCGAGCCAACAGGGGGAAGCGCTCTTTGCGATGCTGGGACGCGAGCCCCGCTTCCGGTCGGTGCCGCTGCGATTGCTGGACGCGATTGCCGGGATGCTCGGCCTTGCCGGCAAAGTCATTCCGGGCCTCAGCGCCAAAGCGGAACTCGCGCGGATCGGGCGATACTATGCCAGCGAATCGATGCTGGTGCTCGATCCGGCAACGGGCCGGTACGATGCCGAGGCGACCCCTTCGACCGGCAGCGATACCTTGTTCGACCACTACCGCGCCGTGCTGGACGGCCGCGCCAGCGTCGATCGCGGCGATCATGCGGTCTTTTGAGTTTCCGCTGGAAACGATCATATTTGATTGCTATTGATCGTTTATTGAAAAGTCTGCGGGAGAGCGCAGTGCCGTCAGGCGCAACCATCGTCATCGATCTCGGCAAGACGCTGAGCAAGGTCAGCCTGTGGGACGCAGGCGGGACGTTGCGCGACCGTCAGGTGCGCCCCAACGTGCCGCTGGAAGTCGACGGTATTCGCCGCCTCGATGCCCCCGCAACGGGCAAGTGGCTGATCGAGACGCTGGCCAGCTATGCCCATGCGCCGGTGGAGACGATCGTGCCGGTCGGCCACGGCGCAGGCGTAGTGGCGCTGGTGGGCGAGGCGATGGCATTCCCGCCGTTCGATTACGAGCAGCCGATCCCGGCGGCAATCCTGGCCGAGTACCGCGCGCAGCGCGACGCATTTGCCCTGACTGGCTCCCCCGCCCTGCCCGACGGCCTCAACTTCGGCAGCCAGCTGTGGTGGATGGAGCGTCTTGCCCCCGAAGCGATGGCCCGCGCCACGCTGCTGCCATGGGCGCAATACTGGGCCTGGTTCCTCACCGGCAATGCGGTGAGCGAAGTGACCAGCCTTGGCTGCCATTCGGACTTGTGGTGCCCGCAGGAAGCCGATTTCTCGCCCATGGCCAGGCGCCTCGGCTGGGCAGAGCGCTTTGCCCCGCTGGCCCGCGCCGGGGATACCGTGGGCACGCTCCGCCCCGAGATCGCCACGCAGACCGGCCTCTCACCAGACGTCCGCGTGCTCGCAGGCCTGCACGATTCCAACGCCGCCCTGCTCGCCGCCCGGGGCTTTGCCGAAATTGCCGACAACGAAGCGACCGTCCTGTCCACCGGCACCTGGTTCATCGGCATGCGGCTTCCGGCAACCCCCGTGAACACCGCCGACCTTCCCGAAGCGCGCGACTGCCTCGTCAACGTCGACGTCCACGGTCGCGCCGTGCCCTCGGCCCGCTTCATGGGCGGGCGCGAGATCGAGACGCTGATCGAGATCGACACCCGCCGCGTCGACATCAAGCCCGACCAGCCCGCACTGCTCGCCGCCGTCCTGGACGTTCTCCGCGCCCCCCGCATGGTTCTGCCCACCCTGATGCGCGGCTTCGGACCCTATCCGCACGGCACGTTCGACTGGGTCAACCGGCCCGAGGACTGGTACGAACGCCGCGCCGCCGCCTGCCTCTATGCCGCGCTGGTCGCGGACACCGCGCTGGACCTGATCGTGTCATCGGAGCGCCTGCTCGTCGAAGGGCGCTTTGCCGAAGCCGAAGTCTTTGTCCGCGCACTGGCCGCACTGCGCCCCGACACCGCCGTCTATACCGCCAACGCGCGCAACGATGTCTCGTTCGGCGCGCTCCGCCTGATCGATCCTTCGCTCAAGCCGCAAGGCGAACTGGTACGCGTGCAACCGCTGGACGGTGACCTCGACACCTATCGCAACCGCTGGCACGCCGAAATCGACGCCGTTGCGAAGAGAACCGCCGCATGATCGCCGCTTCCATACCGGACTTCCGCGAACTCGCCCGCCGCCGCCTGCCGCACTTCCTGTTCGAATACATCGACGGCGGCTCCTATAGCGAGACGACGCTCAGGCGGAATGTCGAGGACTTGCGCGACATTGCCCTGCGCCAGCGCGTGCTGCGCGACGTGTCAGGTCTGGACCTTTCGACCGAACTGTTCGGCCAGAAGCTCAAGCTGCCAGTTGCGCTCGCCCCCATCGGCCTTGCCGGCATGAACGCCCGGCGCGGCGAATGCCAGGCGGTGCGCGCAGCGGAAACGGCCGGCG
>JBEQCK010000191.1:0-6472 GCA_041639335.1 Novosphingobium sp. | reverse complement strand
ATGCCGCTGCAGCCAGCTTCTGTCCAGTCAGGGACAGCGTCTGGAACACCAATTACAGCCGCCACAAGGCGGCGCATGGGAGGCAGCCTTGAAAGCATTGTACTTGCGTAACGCAGCACTGGCCGCAATCGTCGCTTCGGCCGCCGTGCCGAACCTCGCGAACGCCCAGCAGGCCGAAGAGCAGTCTGCCACCGGCCTCGCTGAAATCATCGTGACGGCACAGCGCAGGACCGAGAACCTTCAGGACGTGCCGATCGCGATAACGGCGGCCAATGCCGAAACGCTCGCGCAGGCGCGCGTCGAGAACGTCGCCAACATCCAGGCCATCAGCCCCTCGATCAGCTTCCGCGTCACCAACATCGCAACGTCGAGCGCGAACCTCATCATCCGTGGCCTCGGCACGACCGGCAACAGCCGCTCGTTCGAAGGTTCGGTCGGTGTCTTCATCGACGGGGTCTATCGCACCCGCGCGGCAGCGGCGCTGCAGAACTTCCTCGACATCGACAACCTTCAGGTGCTGCGCGGTCCGCAGGGCACCCTGTTCGGCAAGAACACCACCGCCGGCGCCCTGTTGCTCGCCTCGGCATCGCCATCGCTCAACGACGTCAATGGCGCCGTTGAAGTGACCTACGGCAATTACGATACGCTGATTGCCCGCGGCGCCGTCAACGCTCCGCTTTCCGACAAGGTGGCATTCCGCATCGCCGGCCTCGCCTCGTCGGCCGATGGCTTCTTTACCGACAGCACCACCGGCCAGAGCCTCAACGACAACAAGACCCGTGCGGTCAAGGCGCAGCTCCTGTTCGAGCCGAGCGAGAACCTCACCGTCCGCCTGATCGGCGATTACTCGCACAGCCAAGGCAACTGCTGCTACGCCACCTCGGCCTTCATTGATGGTCCCACCCAGCCGATCATCGACCTGCTGACGCTATATCAGCCTGCCAGCAGCCAGCAGTTCCTCGGCGTACTTGCCGGCCTGATCCCGGCCTCGTCGATGACGCCGACCGGTCGCAAGCTGCCCGCCCGCGATCCTTCGAAGTTCGAGCAGACCCTGAATGGCAACGGCCAGCAGGAAATCGAGGATTACGGCGGCACCATGCTGATCGACGCACAGGTCGGCGAAGGCACGCTCAAGTCCGTCACGGCAGTGCGCAAGTTCACCGTCGACCAGCGCGATCTCGACCCCGATTTCTCGGGCGCCGACATCTTCCGCTACAACGAAAGCTTCTCCAGCCGCTTCATCTCGCAGGAACTGACCTACAACACCAAGATTCCGGCGCTCAACGCCGAAGCGGTGTTCGGCCTGTTCTTCTCTGACGAGAAGCTCAAGATGGGTCGCAGCCTGCCCTGGGCCAACCAGGCGCAGTTCTACTGGGATGCGATCTTCGCCAGCCTCGGCGTCGCGCCGGGCACCGCAAACGCCGCTCCCGGCACGTGGACCACCGAGCGCATGGGCGGCACGGCCAAGTCCTATGCAGGCTTTGCCCACCTCGATTTCGCGGTGAACGACAAGTTCAACGTCATCGCCGGCGTGCGCTACTCGATCGAGAAGAAGCGCGGCTTCTTCAACAACGCCTTCTATCGCCCGATCCCGACGGATGTCTTCACCCTGCTCGGCATCGCCCCATCGCCGGCATACGATGCCACGACGACCAACAAGGCGTTTTCCGGCACCCTTGGCCTTCAGTACCGTCCCACTGACGACATCATGCTCTATGCGACGTACAACCGCGGCTTCAAGGCGGGCGGCGTCAACATGGACGTCAACGCGGCGGGCACGCTGATCAACAACGCGGCTGTCTACAATGCCTTGCCCGCTGCCATCCGCATCGGCTTCTTCGGCAATGCGCCGGCGCAGGCCCCGCTCAACCCTCGCTACAAGCCGGAGAAGGTCAACGCCTTCGAAGTCGGCGGCAAGTTCCAGTACCTCGACGGACGCGCCCGTACCAACATTGCGTTCTTCTACTATGACCTGTCCGACCTCCAGATCGCGCAGTTCATCGGGCTGCGCTTCACCGTGCTCAATGCCAAGTCGGCGAAGGACTACGGTCTCGAAATCGAGAACCTGTTCCAGATTACCGACAGCCTGACGCTCGGCCTTGATGGTACGTGGATCCCGCATGCCCAGTACGGCAAGGATAGCAACATCGACCCGGTCCTGTCGGACTCGCGCTTCCGCTTCAGCCCGAAGTTCTCCGGCAACGCCACGCTGAACCTGGACCAGCCAGTCAGCGACAACCTCAGCGTTCTGGCCCGCGTGCAGGCGCAGTATCAAAGCCGCCAGCTGATCAGCACGGCAACTTCGGCCGAACAGGGCGCGGTTACCCTGGTCAACGCCAACCTCGGATTCAAGCTGCCCAGGACCGGCCTGCTGATCGAAGGCTGGGTGCAGAACCTGTTCGACAAGACCTGGTTCACCCAGTCGTTCCCGACGCCGCTCCAGACCGGCGACCAGAACGCCTATCCAGGCTCGCCACGCACCTACGGCATCCGCGTCCGCACCTCGTTCTGACCTCGCAGGAATGGATGCAAAGAGCCTCGCTTTCGAAAGATGGCGAGGGTCTTTTGCGTCACGAATGGGCCATTAAGCTGACTGCACAGAGTCGGATGCAGCGGCCGAAAGGGAGAATGATGATCGACGATACAGACTTCACCGGCAGGCATGTCCTTGTCGTCGGCGGTTCCAGCGGCATTGGCAACGGCATCGCCCACGCCTTCCGCGAACGCGGTGCCACGGTCCACGTCTGGGGAACCCGGCCAAGGGCGGAAGACTACGACCCTGCCGAAGGCTCTGATCTCGGCGGTCTCGGTTACACCTGCGTCGATGTCGGCGATCCTGATGCCATCGCGGCCGCCCCGTTCCCCGCTTCGAGCCTCGATGTGCTCGTCCTTTGCCAGGGCACCGTCGTCTACAAGCGCGGCGAGTTCGCGCGGGAAGGCTGGGACAAGGTCATGGCCGTCAATCTCGACAGCGTGATGCACTGTTCGATGAAGTTCCGCACGCAACTCGGCGAAAGCAATGGCTCGATCATCGTCGTCAGCTCGATTTCCGGTCTCAAGGCCAATATCGGCAACCCGGCCTATGCTGCCTCCAAGGCCGGCGCGATCAGCCTGACCAAGACGCTGGGGCAGGCGCTTGCGTCTGAGGGCATCCGCGTCAATGGCCTCGCCCCCGGTCTCGTAGATACCAAGCTGACCAGGGTCACCACTGCCCACCCGCAGCGGCTCGAAGGCGCGCTTGCCAGCATTCCGCAGCGCCGGTTGGGCACCCCCGCCGACATGGCAGGTGCCGCAATTTTCCTCGCCTCCCCGCTTGCTTCCTACGTCACTGGCCACACTCTGGTGGTCGACGGCGGCCTCTCGCTCTGAAAGATTTCCGGATGCACTTCGAACATACCGACAAGGTCAAGGACCTCCTCGCTCGCCTCGAAGCCTTCATGGACAAGCACATCTATCCGGCCGAACAGGACTATTACGACTTCGTCCATGACCAGCAGAACCTCTGGGCAGAGTGGCCGGGCATGGAACCGCTCAAGGAAAAGGCGCGCGCAGCCGGCTTGTGGAACCTGTTCCTGCCTCACGAATATGGATCATGGTCGCCCGGCCTCACCAACCTCGAATACGCGCCCCTGGCCGAAGTCATGGGCCGCGTGCCGTGGTCCAGCCAGGTATTCAATTGCTCGGCGCCCGACACCGGCAACATGGAAGTTCTTGCCAAGTTCGGCAGCCCCGAACAGCAGGAGCGCTGGCTGCGCCCGCTCCTTGAAGGCACGATCCGCTCGGCCTACGTGATGACCGAACCGCAAGTGGCCTCGTCCGACGCCACCAACCTTGAACTCTCGATCATTCCCGATGGCGAAGACTACGTGATCAACGGGCGCAAGTGGTGGATTTCCAACGCCATGCACCCCCGCTGCGAACTGATGATCGTGATGGGCAAGACCTTCTTCGACGGACCGCGCCACAGCCAGCACTCGCAGATCCTCGTCCCGCGCGATACGCCCGGCGTTACCGTGGTTCGCCACCTCAAGGTCTTCGGCTCGCACAATTCCCCGGGCGGCGAAGTCGAACTGCGCTTCGCCAACGTCCGCGTGCCACGCGCCAACATGGTGCTTGGCGAAGGACGCGGCTTCGAGATCGCGCAAGGGCGCCTTGGCCCCGGCCGCATCCACCACTGCATGCGCTCGATCGGCCAGGCGCAGCGCGCGCTCGAGTGGATGGCCCGCCGCGCCGACAGCCGCGTCGCCTTCGGCAAGAAGCTGGCCGACCAGTCGAGCGTGCGGCAGGACGTTGCCCGCTCCTTCTGCGAGGTGGAGATGGCCCGGCTGCTCACGCTCAAAGCGGCCGATGCGATGGATCGCAAGGGCAACAAGGAAGCGCGAGACCTGATCGCCGCAATCAAGGTGGTCGCGCCCTCGATGGCGCAGCAGGTCGCTGACCGTGCAATCCAGGTCCACGGCGGCATGGGCGTCAGCGAGGACGGCCCGATGGCCTACTTCTTCACCCTCAACCGCTACGTCCGCCTCACCGACGGCCCGGAGGAAGTCCACATGAGCCAGCTCGGCAAGCTCAAGATCGCCGAATACGTCGCCTCGAACGCCCGTTGAAGGAGCCGCTGCCATGAAAGCCCTGCGTTATTACGGGACCCGCGACATCCGCCACGAAAGCATGGAAGATCCCGCGCTCCACTCGGATCGCGATGCCATCGTCAAGGTCGATGCCTGCTCGATCTGTGGCTCAGACCTGCACATCTATCATGGCCACGGCTTCTCCGAAGACGTCGGCTTTTGCGTCGGCCACGAAGCCGTGGGTGAAGTGGTCGAGGTCGGCCGTGGCGTCCATCGCCTGAAAGTCGGCCAGAAGGTGATGATCCCGGCTGCGGTCGGCTGCGGCGCCTGCCGATCCTGCCTCGCAGGCGTAGTCAACACGTGCGAGAACAACGGATCGGGCTGCTACGGCCTTTCGGCAAAGCTGCAGGGCTCGCAGGCCGAAGCGGTGCGCGTGCCCGCCGCCGATGCCAACGCAGTGGCGATCCCGGATGGCGTCAGCACCGACCAGGCCCTTATGATGACCGATGCCCTCGCAACCGCATGGTTCGGCGCGCGGCAGGCGGACATCCGCCCCGGCGCGTCGGTCGGCGTGATCGGCCTCGGCCCGATTGGCCTGATGGTAGTCGAAAGCGCCTTCGTGATGGGCGCGCATGTGGTCTACGCCATCGATCCTGTGCCCGAACGCCGCGCCATTGCCGAAAGTCTCGGCGCGATTGCCCTTCATCCCGACGAAGCTTCAGCACGCATCAAGGAAGACACCCACGGGAAGCGGCTGGACTGCGTCGTCGAAGTCGTCGGCGCTGATGCCACGGTGGACATGGCCCTGCGCCTTGTCCGCGTGCGCGGCACCGTTTCGGTCATCGGTGTCCAGCAGTCGCGACGCTTCCCCTTCCCGCTGGAGCGCGCCTTCGCCGGCGGCCTCACTTTCCGCGTCGGCACCTGTTCTGTGCCTGAGGAACTACCGGCGCTGTTCCCGCTGGTCGCCTCCGGCCGCCTCAAGCCCGAACGCTACATCAGCCACCGCCTGCCCCTGTCACAGGGCGCCGAAGCCTACCGCCTGTTCGAGGCGCGCGAGGCAGGTGCGCTCAAGATGGTGCTGACGCCGGACTAACTCTTGCGCCGTGCCGCAAACCAAGGCCCGATCCGGCGCATCGCCTCTTCCACCAGGGGCTTCGAAACCGCAAAGCTGAAGCGGATGAAGCGTTTGCCGTTGACCGGGTCGAAGTCGATCCCCGGCGCAGTCGCCACGCCGGTATCGCGCAGCAGCTCCTCGCACAGCGCCAGGCTGTTGTCGGTGAACTCGCTCGCATCGGCATAGATGTAGAACGCGCCGTCGGGCGGCGCGATGCGCCCCAGGCCCATGGGCGGCAGCGCCTCCAACAGGATAGAGCGATTCCGCGCATATGTCTCGACATGCCCGTCCAGCTCGTCACGACACTCGAACGCCATGAGACCAGCCTTCTGCGCCAGCACCGGCGGCGTCAGGAACAGGCTGCCCATCCGCGCCCGCGCCGCATCGATCAGCGTGGGCGGCACGACCAGCCAGCCGAGACGCCAACCCGCCATGCTGAAGTATTTCGAGAACGAATTGACGATCACTGCGTCGGGCAGATGCTCGAGCATGGACGCCGCCTTCGCCCCATAGCTCAGGCCATGGTAGATCTCGTCGGAGATCACCCTGATGCCCTTCCGGCGACAAACCTCGGCAATTGCGGCAAGCTCTGCAGGCTCGATGATCGTGCCCGTCGGGTTGGCCGGGCTCGCCACGATCAATCCATCGGGCACCGGGTCAAGCGCCTCGACCGCCGCCGCAGTCACCTGAAACCGCTCGGCCGGGCCACAATCCATCTCGACCGGCTCGAGGTACATGGCCTTCAGCGAGTTGCGGTAAGCAACATACCCCGGCCGCGCCAGAGCGATCC
>JBEQCK010000190.1:0-6585 GCA_041639335.1 Novosphingobium sp. | reverse complement strand
TCGTCCGTCTCAAGACCTGACCGTTCCGGCCCGAAAATGATCGCGCTGCGGCCCTGCGCCGCAATGACGTCCTTGGCTGCCTGCTCCGGCGTCAGCACCGGCTTGGTCACACCACGTTTGCGTACGGTGGTGGCGTAGACGTGCGAACAATCGCTGACGGCATCAGCCAGGGTCTCGAAGACCTGTGCCTGCTCCAGAACCCTGTCAGCACCAGCGGCGGCGGGACCGGCAGACGGATTGGGCCAGCCGTCGCGCGGAGATACGAGCCGCATTTCGGTGAGGCCAAAATTGAGCATGGCGCGGGCGGCCTTGCCGATGTTTTCGCCCAACTGCGGGCGGACCAGCACGATGACCGGTTGGCGCTGTTCTGTGTCACTCATGGTCAGGCGCGGCCGCTCATTTCCTGGACGCTCGAGGCGAATTCCTCGAAGTCACGCGCTTCGGTGAAGTCGCGGTAGACGCTGGCAAAGCGGATATAGGCCACGCTATCAAGCTGGCGCAGGCCCTCCATGACCATCTCGCCGATGACCTTGGAGGGTACTTCTGAATCGCCCATGGTCTCGATCTGTCGCTGGATGCCCGAGACGAGCTGGTCGAGCCGTTCCTGCGCAACCGGACGCTTGCGGCAGGCGAGCGACACCGACTGTTCGATCTTGAAGCGGTCGAACGGTTCACGTCGTTCTCCGCTTTTCACCACGACGACCTCACGCAACTGCACGCGCTCGAACGTGGTGAACCGCGCCCCGCAGCCTTCACACTGCCGGCGCCGGCGGATCGAGGTGTTGTCCTCGCTCGGCCGGCTGTCCTTTACCTGGCTGTTGTCATGGGCGCAGAACGGGCAACGCACGGCTTAGCGCTTGATCCTCTGCCAGAAGGCAACGCCTGCACCCACGGCAAGGCCGAGCGGCAAGGAAACGACCGGGAGGAGAACGCCCGCGACCGCGCCGATTGCCGCACCGGTGAGGACCGGCTTGGTCGACGGGTGGGCAAGGCCCTGCTTGGCCATGCCTGACAGTTCGTCCTTGGCGCGGGCGGCGAGATCGTTCTGGTCGTTCATAGGCTTACAGCTCCGGATAGATCGGGAACTGCGCGCAAAGCTCCGCGACGCGATCGCGCACGCGCTGTTCGACCTGACCATCGCCCTCATCGCCATTGCGCGCAAGGCCATCGACGACTTCGACGATCAGCTTGCCGATGGTGCGGAACTCTTCCTCGCGGAAACCGCGAGTGGTGCCGGCCGGAGTGCCGAGGCGGATGCCCGAGGTGACGAAAGGCGAGCGCTTGTCGAACGGAACGCCGTTCTTGTTGCAGGTCAGCCAAGCGCGATCGAGACCCTTTTCGGCGGCCTTGCCGGTCACGTCCTTGGCGGTCAGGTCAACCAGCATGAGGTGGTTGTCGGTGCCGCCAGAAACGATGCCGAGGCCGGCATCCTTGATGCTTTCGGCAAGGGCTTTGGCATTGGCAACGATCTGGTGGGCATAGGCCTTGAATTCAGGGCGCAGCGCTTCGCCAAAGGCAACGGCCTTGCCAGCGATCACGTGGACCAGCGGCCCGCCCTGAAGGCCAGGGAACACGGCGGTGTTGAACTTCTTGGCCAGATCCTCGTCATTGGTGAGGATCACGCCGGAACGGGGGCCGCGCAGGCTCTTGTGGGTCGTCGTGGTGACAACGTGGGCGTGCGGGAACGGAGAGGGGTGAGCGCCACCGGCAACGAGGCCCGAGATGTGCGACATGTCGACCAGCAGCCATGCACCGATTTCGTCGGCAATGGCGCGGAAGGCGGCCCAGTCCCAGGTGCGCGAGTAGGCGGTGCCGCCGGCGATGATCAGCTTGGGCTTGTGCTCGCGGGCGAGGCGGGCAACCTCGTCCATGTCGATCATGTGATCGTCAGGGCGTACGCCGTAGGGGATCACGTTGAACCACTTGCCGCTCATGTTCACGGGGCTGCCATGGGTAAGGTGGCCGCCCGAATTCAGGTCAAGCCCCATGAAGCTGTCGCCCGGCTGCAGCAGGGCGAGAAACACGGCCTGATTCATCTGGCTGCCCGAGTTGGGCTGGACATTGGCGAAGTTGCAACCGAACAGCTGCTTGGCACGCTCGATCGCCAGATTCTCGACGATATCGGCGTACTCGCAGCCACCGTAATAGCGCTTGCCCGGGTAGCCTTCGGCGTACTTGTTGGTGAAGACCGAACCGGTCGCCTCGAGCACGGCGCGGCTGGTAATGTTTTCAGACGCGATCAGCTCGATCTTGGTCTGCTGGCGGTGCAGTTCACCCTTGATCGCGGCGAACACTTCGGCGTCGGCTGTTTCCAGATGCTCGGTGAAGAAGCCGGCTTTGCGGATTTCCGGCGCTGCTGTGGCGGTGGTCATCTCTGGGGGCTCCTTCAGGTTGCGGGGTTGGAAAGCTTTTCGACGCGGCCGGCATGGCGGCCACCGCCGAATTCGGTGGAGAGAAATGCGTCGAGGCAGGCCTTGGCCATGTCCTCGCCAGTCAGGCGCGCGCCCATCGCGATGACGTTCGCGTCATTGTGTTCACGTGCCAGCGCTGCCGAGAGCGGTTCGGAAACCAGCGCGCAGCGGCAAGCCGGTTCGCGGTTTACCGCGATCGAGATGCCGATGCCTGATCCGCAAAGGGCGACGCCACGCTCGGCAATGCCCTCGGCGACTACCGAGGCCAGCTTGTAGCCATAGTCAGGATAATCGACGCGATCGGCCGTCTCTGGGCCCAGGTCGGCAACTTCATGGCCGAGGCCAATGAGGTACTCACGCAGAGCCGCCTTCAGGTCGACAGCGGCATGATCGGAAGCGATGGCGATACGCATGGGGATCGTTACTCGACAGCGGTATTCGGGGATTCGTTGGCGCGCCTTTAGGCTCTTGCAGCGCAACAAGCCACCGCAAATCGCTGCGGGAAATCTGCCCGATGGGGCTCATCCTAACAGGTGGGAGCGTCATCGCGGTTGCGACCGGATCGTGCGATGCGTAAAGGCCCGGCAATCAGGATCGGACGGGACGAACGGAAATGCCGCAGGAACACGTGCTCATCGCCGGGGGCGGCATTGGCGGGCTCACGCTTGCGCTGACGCTGCACCAGATCGGCGTCCCTTGTACGGTTTTCGAATCCGTTCGCGAATTGAAGCCGCTGGGCGTGGGCATAAACCTACAGCCCAACGCCGTTCGGGAACTCGAAGACCTCGGCATCGGCGAGGCCGAGATGGATGCGGTGGGCATCCCGGCGCGGGAGTGGGCTCTGGTTGGTCTCAATGGGCGCGAGATCTATTCGGAGCCGCGTGGCAAGTTGGCGGGATACAACTGGCACCAGTATGCCGTGCACCGCGGCGAATTCCACATGCTGCTCTACCGCAAGGTGATCGAGCGCATTGGCCCACAGGCGGTGAGACTGGGCAGCAAGGTTACCGGCTATCGCAAGGAAGCGGATGGATCGGTTACCGCGCTGGTCGAGGACCGTTCAGGCACGGTCGAGGAGGTGGCGGGAACGCTGCTGTTCGGCGCCGACGGCATACATTCGGCGATCCGTGCGCAGATGCACCCTGATCAGCCGCCGATCCATTGGGGTGGCACGATCATGTGGCGCGGAACCGCCAAGGGCGTGCCAATCCGTTCGGGTTCCTCTTTCGTCGGCCTCGGCACTAGCCGACATCGTGTGGTGATCTACCCGATCTCGCACCCGGATACTGACGGCTTGTCCGATATCAACTGGATCGCCGAGCAGACGTACGACACCAGTCATGACTGGACCAAGTCGGGATGGTTCAGGCCTGTTGAGATGTCTGAGTTCGCGCACGAGTTCGACGGGTTCGTTTATGACTGGCTCGATCTGCCAGCGCTGCTGGCGAAGTCTGACATGGCTTACGAGAACCCGATGATCGATCGCGACCCATTGCCGAGCTGGGTCGATGGACCGGTCGCGCTGATCGGGGACGCGGCGCATCCGATGTATCCCACGGGGTCCAACGGCGCCTCCCAGGCAATTGTCGATGCGCGCCAGATCGGGCGCATCATGGTGGAGCGGGGCGTCACGCCTGAGGCACTTGCCCGGTTTGACAGCGAGTTCTGTGGACCGATCGGCCAGGTGGCGATGCGCAACCGCGGGGCAGGCCCCTTCGGTTTGCTGAATATGGTGGACGAACGCTGCGGCGGACAGTTCGAGGACATCGACGATGTCATCCCGGCGGAAGAGCGCAGCGCATTCATGCTGGCCTACCAGCAGGCTGCGGGCTTCGCAAAGGACCGTCTGAACGGAGCGCCAAGGACCATTCCTGAAGGTGCTCAAGTTGCAAGGGTGCCCGCGTGAGCATTGCGCTGACTCATGTGACCGATCTGGTGGTCGAACTGTCCAGGCCCCATGAGATGGGCGATTGCCCTCTTGGCGTGCGCCGCATCATCCCGATTGTGGGAGGTAGCGCAGACGGACCGCTGCTCCGCGGCCGCATTTTGCCGATCGGGGCCGACTGGCAGACCGTTTCGCGCGGAGGGATTGCCGAACTGGACGCGCGCTACGCGGTCGAGACAGATGACGGTGCGGTGGTCGAAGTCATCAGCCAGGGCATTCGGCATGCAACGGCAGAGGTGCATGCGCGCATCGCCGGGGGCGAGGAAGTCGACCCGGCCGAGTACTACATGCGTACGGCGATCCGGCTCGAGACCGGCCATGCAGGATACGATTGGGTGAACCGAGCCCTGTTCATCGCAAAGGGCGGGAAGGTCGGCAATACTGTGCGTCTTGCAGTCTACAGGATCGACTAGGAGCCTTGGCTGCCGGTCCGGAAGTCAATCCAGCAAGGCGGTGTGTCGGCTGGAGAGGAAGATCGCGTTTTTTCGGGTGAGATCGCCCGGCACGAGGCGTTTTCCGTTCCAGCCATAGGGCGCCAGGCCGAGTTTGCCGAGGACTGCGACAGCAGACGCCTCGGGTCGCTCGATGATGATCGCAGGCTGATGCGTGGCGATCGTCTTGATGCCACCACCGATGACTTGCGATTCGAAGCCCTGAACGTCGATCTTGATGAGGTCCGGGGCCAGCTCCAGCGCGTCGAGCTTCTCGATCCTTACCTTGTGGCTGTCGACAACAAGCCGATCTGGTGTGAACCGCGCCATCCGCCGTTCATCAAGCCAATTTAGCGCAGCTTCGCGGTCAAGCGAGGCGATGCCGTCATAAATGAAGTTGCGATAGCGCGGCACGTGGATGTGCTGTTCGCCGCTCGCCGGACCGAGCGCCATTTCCCGCACATCCACGCTGCTGTCACCGGAGAACCGCCGGCGAAGCTGCTGCGCCAGCATGGGGATCGGTTCGATCGTGATGATCTGACGGGGCCGTGCGTAGCGCTGCAAGGCGACGACGCTCTGCCCCCAATTGCCGCCTATGTCGATCGCGAGGCCCAACGGCGCGAGCTTGCGCAGCAGGCGAATTTCGGGGTCAACGAACAGGCCAAGGTGGCGCGTGGCAAGGTTATAGGCCGAGAACTTTGCACGACGCATCGCGGGAAAATGCGTCTGCAGATCCCGCAACTGCCGCCGCAGCTCGCGCATTGGCCAACTTTCGGGACGATACCCCCATTCCAGAACTGCTCCGGGGGCAGCGCCTTCCATCAGCGGATTGCTTACTGGTCGAGGAACGAGCGCATCTTGCGCGAGCGCGACGGGTGCTTGAGCTTGCGCAGCGCCTTGGCCTCGATCTGGCGAATACGTTCGCGGGTGACCGAGAACTGCTGGCCGACTTCTTCCAGCGTGTGATCGGTGTTCATGCCGATGCCGAAGCGCATGCGCAGCACACGCTCTTCACGCGGGGTAAGGCTGGCAAGGACGCGGGTGACCGTTTCCTTGAGGTTCGCCTGAATCGCAGCATCAACCGGAATGATCGCGTTCTTGTCCTCGATGAAATCACCGAGGTGCGAATCTTCCTCGTCGCCGATCGGCGTTTCGAGGGAGATCGGCTCCTTGGCGATTTTCATCACCTTGCGGACCTTTTCGAGCGGCATCGACAGACGCTCGGCCATTTCTTCCGGCGTCGGTTCGCGGCCCTGCTCGTGCAGGAACTGTCGGCTGGTGCGGACCAGCTTGTTGATCGTCTCGATCATGTGGACCGGGATACGGATCGTGCGGGCTTGGTCTGCGATCGAGCGCGTAATCGCCTGCCTGATCCACCAGGTGGCGTAAGTCGAGAACTTGTAACCGCGGCGGTATTCGAACTTGTCGACCGCCTTCATCAGGCCGATGTTGCCTTCCTGAATGAGGTCGAGGAACTGCAGGCCGCGGTTCGTGTACTTCTTGGCGATCGAGATCACGAGGCGCAGGTTCGCCTCGACCATTTCCTTCTTGGCAATGCGCGCTTCGCGCTCGCCCTTCTGGACCATGTTCACGATGCGGCGGAATTCGCCCAGCGACATGCCGGTGGCAGCCGCGATGTCGGCAATCTCGGCGCGAATGCGTTCGACTGGAGTGGCTTCGTTTGCAGCAAACGCAGCCCACTTCTTGTCGCGGCCGGCCAAGGCCTGCAGCCACCCGTCGTCAAGCTCATGCCCGACATACATGTCGAGGAAGTCCTTGCGCGAGACCTTGTGGCGCT
>JBEQCK010000189.1:0-6773 GCA_041639335.1 Novosphingobium sp. | reverse complement strand
CTGACCGTATCAAGGTCCACTACACCGGCCTCGATCGATCGCGCTTCCGCCCGCTTGAGCGCCAGGCGGCGCGGCAACTGGTGTCGGCCTTGCCGTCTCTCCAGATCTGGTCGGAGGGCCGTCTGCTCCTGTGCGTTGGCGCGTTGATTGCGATCAAGGGGCAGGCCCTGGCGATCCGCGCGATGACGTTGCTGCCGGATGATGTGCGGCTGGCCATTGCGGGTACAGGCGCGGATGAGACCGTCCTGAAGCGCCTGGTCCAAAAGCTCGGCCTCGAATCGCGGGTCCATTTCCTCGGTTCTGTTGAACACGACATCCTTCCGCATTTGCTGTGCGCTGCAGATGTCATGGTTCTGCCATCCGAACGCGAGGGGCTGGCCAATGCCTGGATCGAATCGATCGCATGCGGAACGCCTGTCGTGATCCCCGACATCGGCGGCGCGCGTGAGGTGGTGGCCGATAGCAGCGCCGGTCGGATTGCGGACCGCACCCCTGAAGCCATCGCCGAAGCAGTGAACGAACTGCTCCAGGCCCCACCCACGCAGGATGCAGTTGCGGCAAATGCCGCGCGGTTCAGCTGGGAGGCCAATGCCAGTGCGCTCGCCGCCATGTACGAGCAAGCGGCGGCGGCGAAGCGCTAAGCTTCACCGCCGCCAATCGATTTGCCTGCGATGATTACACGCCTTCGCGCGCGATCCGCTCCTGCTTTTCCAGCGCCGTTTCAGTCGGCACGAAGCTGTTCGGGTTGACCTTCAGCCAGATCAGGATCGGCGCTGCCATGTAGATCGAGCTGTAGGTGCCAACGAAGATGCCGAGCGTGATGGCCGCGGTGAAGCCGAAGATCACGTCGGGACCCAGCAGGAGCAAGGCCACGAGCGTGATCAGCATCGACAGCGACGTCACGATCGTGCGGTGCAGCGTCTCGTTTACCGAAAGGTCGAGCAGTTCCGGCATGGGCATCCGGCGATACTTCTTCATGTTCTCGCGGATGCGGTCATAGACCACGATCGTATCGTTCAGCGAATAGCCGATCAACGTCAGGAGCGCGGCCACGATGTTAAGGTCGAACTCCATGCCGGTCACGGCAAAGAGGCCCAGCGTCAGGGTTACGTCGTGAACCAGCGCGAACAGTGCGCCCACGCCAAACTGCCATTCGAAGCGCAACCAGATGTAAGCTGCCACCGCCAGCGATGCCAGGCCAAGCGCCTTGAAGGCGTCCCAGCCCAGTTCCTTGGAAACCTTGCCCGAAACCGAATCGACGCCGTCGATGCGCGCATCGGCGTGGTTCTTCTTGATGTCTGCGGTGATGGTGCGGGCCATCTTGTCGGCAAGCGCCGCTTCCTGTTCCGCGCCTTCCGGCAGCTTCATGCGGATCGAGATTTCGTTGGGCTTGCCATAGCGCTGGATGATCGGCTCACCATAACCCAGCTTGGCGACTTCCTCACGAAGTTCGCCAACGGGCGCCTCGGCGCTGCGTTCGAACGTCACGCGGATCATCTGGCCACCGATGAAATCGACGCCGAGATTGAGGCCTTTGGTCAGCACCAGTCCCCACGATGCCGCCATCAGGATGACGCTGATGACGTAGAACGGCACGCGCCACTTGAGGAAGTGGATGTTGGTGTTGTCGGGTACGAGCTTGAGGAGTTTCATCGGTCTGTCCTCCTCTTAAAGGGCAATGTCGGTGGGGCGGGCGCGGCGAAGCCACTGTGCGACCCACATGCGCGTAAGGGTGACGGCGGTGAATACCGATGTCGCGATACCGATCATCAGAACCACCGCAAAGCCCTTCACTGGCCCCGAACCGAAGGCGAACATCAGCACGGCGGCAATGACGTTGGTGATATTGGCGTCGAAGATCGCACGACTGGCTTCCTTGTAGCCCAGCTCCACAGCCTGGACGACTTTTCGGCCACGGTGCCGCTCTTCGCGGATGCGCTCGTTGATGAGCACGTTGGCGTCAACCGCCGCGCCGATGGTCAGCACGAAGCCGGCGATGCCCGGCAGCGTCAGAGTCGTTCCGATGATGCCCATGATACCGAGGATCATGATCACGTTGATGATCACGGCGAGGTTCGCATAGACGCCAAAGCGGCCATAGGTGACGAGGATGAACACGGCGAGCGCCAGCGTGCCGACACCCATCGCGATCGCGCCCTTGCGGATCGAATCCGCACCGAGGTCCGGTCCAACGGTACGCTCTTCCACAACCTTCAGATCCACCGGAAGCGCACCCGAACGGAGCGAGATCGCCAATGCGTTGGCGCTTTCAGTGGTGAAGCGGCCCGAGATGATCGCGCTGCCCCCAAGGATCGGTTCGTTGATCGTCGGCGCGGAAAGGACCTTGCCGTCGAGGATGATGGCAAACTGCTTCCCGACGTTCTGCGTAGTCAGCTTCGCGAACTTTGCGCCACCATCGGTGTTGAAGGTGATGTTGACGACGGGCTCGTTGGTCTGCTGGTTGTTTGTTTGCTGCGCGTTGGTCAACTGATCGCCGCGGATACCACCCAAGCGCTTTACTGCGATCGACGGTACGCCGCCGCCCTCTGCGGGGCTTGCGAAAGGCACGATCTCGCTGCCCGGAGGCGCGATCCCACGGGCCACGTCCGAAGGCAGCGCCGAAGTGTCGACCAGCTTGAACTCGAGCTTGGCGGTCTGGCCAAGCAGGTTCTTGAGCGCCTGCGGGTCCTGAAGGCCGGGCACCTGCACGACGATGCGCGTCGGGCCGGACCGGATGATCGTCGGCTCCTTGGTGCCGAGGGCGTCGATACGCTTGCGCACGACTTCGACGGCCGTGTCCATCGCCTGCGTAACCGCCTGCTGGACGCCGGCGTCGGTCGGTTTCAGGACGAAGCGGTTGCTATCGACGACGTTGATGTCCCAATCGCGCTGGCCCGTCAGCCCTGCGCCATTGGTCAGCGGCAGTACCGCTTCGCGCACGGCATCGACCTGCGAGGCATCGGCCACGACGAACGTCAGCGCGCCATCCCGGTTCGAAATGTCACTGATGCGGATGTCTTTACCATCCTGCTTCAGCTTGTTGCGGACCGATTCCTCCATGCCTTCGATGCGCTGCTGGCGCACCTGGGCAGGATCGGCTTCGAGCAGGATATGGCTGCCGCCGGCAAGGTCGAGCCCGAGGTTGACCTTGGGTTCGGGGAGCGATGCCGGCCAGTTCAGGCCCATGGTGGCGGTAAGCGATGGGATCGCGGCAGCAACGCAAACCAGCGTTATCAGCCAAAGCCAGATCACCTTCCAGCGCGGAAATTCGAGCATGGGCGTTCAGCCTTCAGGAAAGTGAGATCAGTCGTTCGCAGGCGAGGAGCCGACAGGCGGCACGATGTCGCCGATGGTGGCGCGCACGGCCTTGACCTTGACGTTCGGGCCGAGTTCGAGTTCGACGTAATGATCGTCCAGCTTGATCACCTTGCCGATCAGACCGCCGGCAGTGACGACCATGTCGCCCTTCTTCATGGCGGCAATCTTGGCCTTGTGCTCCTTCTGCTGGCGCATCTGCGGGCGCAGGATCAGGAACCAGAAGATGAAGCCCATCGCCACCAGCGGCATGAAAGTCATCCAGGCAGGCGGCTGACCGGCGTTGGCAGCGGCGGCGGAAAGAGTGCTCAGCATCATGGGTCCGTTTCTGGGATCGCAAGGCAAGGATTACAACCGCACCGGCTGCGTTTTACGCGCCCCGGATTGGACAAGCGGCGCGGTTAGCAGTTTGGATTGCGCAAGGCAATGTAAGCGCCAGCGCACCGCGCAACCGATGCGCGGAACCTTTCGCCAATCTCGCGCTTGCCATCCTGAAAAGTGCTGCCTATAGGCGCGCTTCCGGTCGGGACGTAGCGCAGCCTGGTAGCGCATCACACTGGGGGTGTGGGGGTCGGAGGTTCGAATCCTCTCGTCCCGACCAATTCAAAAGGCCCGCGAAGCACTTTGCGCTCGCGGGCCTTTTTGCTGTGTTCATTTTCCTACACCGCACCTTGTGGTTATATGTCCCTGCGTCCCGCAACCCGGAAGGACGCAAGCATGGCAAACTCCGAAGCCCTGATTTCATCGGTTTGTGCAATCATCGACAAGATCATCCCCGATGCTGGCCTGCGCGATCAGGCAAAGCTCGAATTGCTTCGCCTTGAAAGCGCACGAGAATTCAAGCCGCTGAAGACCCGCATCTCGGCGATTCTCGCCGAATCCAGCGCTGACGATCCTTGGACTCGGCGCGCGCGCCCCGGCTTTCTCTATGTAATGTATGCGGTGATCCTGTGGGCCCTGCCCATGGGCCTGCTGGCCGGATTCAATCCGGTAGCTGCACAGGCGATCATGACTGCGACGAGCGCCTATCTCAAGGGATTGCCCGAACCGCTCTATGCCTTGTTCGGCACCGGCTACCTTGGTTACACTGCGGCGCGGCAGTGGGGAAAGGCCCGGGGAACCGACCGCTGAATGCGCAACACCTTGGTTAGTTTCTGGTAACCTCCGCCTGATATGAAAGCAGGCATGAGAACGAGGTCGGACCGCTTATCATCGCCAATGCTGGCCGCAGGCAGGCGCGCGCCGCTTGTGGCCAGCCTCGCGCCGCTCGGATTGATCCTTGCGCTTGGCGGATGCGGATCATCTGAAAACGAAAAGCTTGAGGCACGGTTGGCAGCGCTCGAAGCCAAGGCAGATGCCGCCGACAAGCGCTCGCGGCAAGCCCTGAGCATGGCCGCCACGAACAATCCCGCACCGGTTGTCGAGAGCGGAACGACCGACAGCTTCGGCGAGCCCTCATCGTCGGATGAAGTCACCGATGGCTCGGCTGACAGCGCGATATACGAAAACACCATCGAGGCACCTGCCGGACCACCCATCGCTCCCGGCTTTTAAAGGGCATCCCCCTCTTGCCCTTGCGACTTTGCCTGCAATGTCTATCACGGCAGGCATTCGCGATCGGGGGATCTGATGACACAAGCTTCCGGCCAAGGCACGACCGTTTACGTGCTCAACGGCCCCAACCTCAACCTGCTCGGCCTGCGCGAGCCGGAAATCTACGGTTCGCAGACGCTGGATGACATTGCCGGCATGCTGGAAGATCGGGGGCGCGAACTCGGCCTCGAGATCGACATGCGCCAGTCGAACCATGAAGGCCACCTGATCGACTGGCTGCACGAGGCCCAGGCCGAAGGCGTAAAGGCCGTGCTGCTCAATGCCGGTGCCTATACCCATACCTCCGTGGCGATCCATGATGCGATCAAGTCGATCAAGGTGCCGGTGATCGAGGTTCACCTGTCCAACCCGCACAAGCGCGAGGCATTCCGCCACCATTCCTATGTCGGCATGGCAGCGCTTGGTACTGTCTGCGGCTTCGGCGCAAACAGCTACCTTGCGGCATTGGATGCCGTTTCGCGCCTTTGAAACAGGCGTTTTTCCACTTCCGCTGATCGCTGCCACTTGCCAGTCCATCGTGTTGGGGGCATGGCGCGCGGTCAGAATTCTTACCCCGCGAGGAAATTCAAATGGGTCACGAACGCGGCGACAAGGCCGAAAACATGGCGATCGACGGCAAGCTGGTGCGCGAACTGGCAGAGCTTCTTGCCGAAACCGGACTTTCTGAAATCGAAGTCGAGGATGGCGAACGCAAGATCCGCGTCGCCCGTCAGCTGACGGCTGCGCCGGTCGCACAGGTTGCGGTTGCAACCCCGGCCCCGGTGGCTGCCCCTGCTGCTGCGGCGGCGGCACCCGCTGCGCCTGCCGCTGCTCCGGCAGATGACCATGCCAACGCCGTGAAGTCACCTATGGTCGGCACCTGCTACCTCGCCGCCGAACCGGGCGCGCCGAACTTTGCGTCGGTGGGCCAGACCGTGAAAGCGGGCGACACGCTGCTGATCATCGAGGCGATGAAGGTGATGAACCCGATCACTGCCCCTGCCGCTGGCGTGGTCAAGGCGATCCTGGTCGAGAACGCGCAGCCGGTCGAGTTCGACCAGCCGCTGGTCGTGATCGCGTAAAGGTCCGCTGATGGCCATCAAGCGCCTGCTTATCGCCAACCGCGGCGAAATCGCGCTGCGCATCCATCGCGCTGCTCACGAAATGGGCATCGAAACGGTCGCGGTTCACTCCACCGCCGACGCTGACGCGATGCACGTTCGCCTGGCAGACCACGCGGTGTGCATCGGTCCGCCCGCAGCCAAGGACAGCTACCTCAACGTCGCGGCGATCATTTCGGCAGCCGAGATCACCCACGCTGACGCGATCCACCCGGGCTACGGCTTCCTTTCGGAAAACGCCAAGTTCGCCGAGATCGTCGAAGCGCACGACATCACGTGGATCGGCCCCAAGCCAGAGCACATCCGCACGATGGGCGACAAGATCGAGGCCAAGCGCACCGCTGGCGCACTCGGTCTGCCACTGGTCCCGGGTTCGGACGGCGCAGTTTCTGACCTCGAAGAAGCCAAGGCCATTGCCGAGAAAGCTGGCTATCCGGTGATCATCAAGGCCGCTTCGGGCGGCGGCGGTCGCGGCATGAAGGTCTGCAACAGCCCGGAGCAGCTCGAAACGCTGATCCAGCAGGCCGGTAGCGAAGCCAAGGCCGCGTTCGGCGATGCGACGGTCTATATCGAGAAGTATCTCGGCAACCCGCGCCACATCGAATTCCAGATCTTCGGGGATGGCAACGGCAACGCGTCGGCGGCCACGTCGCAGCTGGCGATGATGCTGTACTGCGGACTCGTGCTGGTGTGCATCAGGTAGGCCTCGTTGAAGAGGTGCCTGTCGAGCTTGGTGGTCTGCGA
>JBEQCK010000188.1:0-6847 GCA_041639335.1 Novosphingobium sp. | reverse complement strand
CGCCGTTTTCCTCCTGTACCACCTCGTGCTGGCCGCAGCTGAGCAGTGAACCATTCACGCCGAAGCTTTCGCGGTGGATGAACTCGGCGTGGCTCAGGTCCATCAGGTTGTCGGTGACCAGCTCGTAACTTGCCTCCATCCTGATCGTGCCGCGATGGAGCGGCTTGTCATGATCGAGGAAGCTGTAGTCGGGGATCAGCGCAGGATCGGCCTTGTCGGCATCGCCCGGCCAGAACCACACGCCGGTGTGCTTCTCGACAACCGGCAGCACTTCAACCTTGGCGATGTCGAGCGGCTGGCCGCTGAACGGGTTGTGCGCGCAGTTGCCTGCGCCGTCGAATGCCAGGCCGTGATAGCCACAGCGCATCATGTCGCCATCGCGCTCGCCCCGGCTCAGCGGCACGAAACGGTGCGGACAGCGATCGGCCATCATCACCATCTCGCCGTCCGACTTGCGCCAGATCACCCATGGCTTGTCGAGCAGGCGGCGGGCCAGAAACCCGCCGTCGGGCACTTCGTGCGACCAGCAGGCCATATACCAGCCATTGCGAATGAAGGCGCTCACGGTCATTCTCCCCAGATGTCGAATCAAATACACCAGTTGGTTTCTTTATATCACGGGCGCTCGCAATGAGAAGCCCGGTCAGTCGCAATCCGGAAGTGGTGCGCGCGCGTATCCTCGATGCCGCGCAGGCCGAGTTCATGGCCGAGGGCTTTGCTGGCGCCAGCACCAACCGCATCCTCGAACGCTTCGGCGGATCCAAGCCCACGATGTTCCGCCACTTCGAAACCAAGCGCGCGCTGTTCGAGGCGGTGGTCGCGCGGATCGCCGAACGCTGGCGCGATGCGGTGGACATGGCGGATGTCAGCGATGCCGAACCGCGCGACTGGCTGGAACGCTTCGGCGTCCGCGCCCTGCGCTGGATCCTCACCGACGAAAGCATCTTCGTTGGCCGCATGGCCATCGCCGAGGGGCATCTGTTTCCCGAAGTGGGCGAAACCTACCGCCAGCATGCGGTCACGCCGCTCAACGACCTGCTCGCCGCGCAACTCGCCGCTTGGACCGCGCGTGGACTGCTTCACTGTGACGATCCGGAACGCGCCGCTCTCGCCTTCTTCGATCTGACGCTCGCCGGCATGGTCAGCCGCAAGCTCTACCGGGTCGATGCAAGCTTCGATGACGCATCGCTCGCCGACCATGCGCATACCTGCGTTCGCATCTTCCTCCACGGCCTCGGCAAACCCGCCTGAGCCGCCGCTCGTTTCACTCCGCACGCTTGCCGACGATCCTCACGATTGTTAGCCTGCCAAACGGAAGAGGAACGACACATGGCTGGTACGACACGCGAATTTCGGGGAAAGACCGCCTTCATCACCGGCGGCGTCAACGGCATCGGCTTCGGCATCGCCCGCGCCTTCGCCCTGGCCGGGATGAACCTCGTCCTTACCTACCGCAAGGAGCAGGACCGCGAGGACGCCGCCCGCTGGCTGGCTGACAACGCCCTGCCACAAGCGCGCTACGTCCAGCTCGATGTCACCGACCGCGCCCGCTTCGCCGAAGTCGCAGCGGAGGTCGGCAAGATCCATGTCCTCGTCAACAATGCCGGCGTCAGCGTATTCGGGCCGACCGACGAGGCGACCTATGCCGACTACGACTGGATCATGGGCGTCAACTTTGGCGGCGTGGTCAACGGCCTTGTTTCCTTCCTGCCGGGCATGAAGGCCCATGGCGAGGGCGGGCACGTGGTCAACGTCGCCTCCATGGCCGCCTATCTCTCCGGTCCCCAGGCAGGCATCTACACCGCCAGCAAGTTCGCCGTCCGCGGCCTCACCGAATCCCTGCGCTACAACCTGGCGCCGCATGGCATCGGCGTCTCGTTGATGTGCCCCGGCCTCACGCGCACCAATGCCTGGACCAGCGCGCTCAAGCGGCCCGAAGGCTTTGCCGCCTCCGGCTTTGCACCGGCCGACCCGGTGGAGCTCGAGCAGTTCGGCACCGCCTTCGAACTTGGCATGGACCCCCTCGAGGTTGGCCGGAAGACCTTGCAGGGCATGATCGAGAACCGCGGCCTGATCCTTACCCACGGCGAATTCGCCGAGGACTTCGAGGAAATCTACCGCACCTCGCTCGAGGCGCTGCCGAAGGAGGACATCCCCGAAGGCCGCCTCCACATCGAACGCCTGCGCCGCGCTGCCAACAAGGCTGCAGCCGAAGGCCAGCAGATCGCTCTATCGGACCTCACCTGACCGCCAATCAGCAGACACAGAAGAGCGGGCCCCAGCCTTTCAGCCAACGCCCTGGCATTAACAGAAAAGCGGGGCGTCGGCCTTTCGGCCAACGCCCCGCCAAGGGTCATGCGTCTCATCCTGCCTGGCCAACGCAGTGCGCAGGAAGAGGTTTCCGTCCGAAGCGAAAATAGGGTGCCCGAAGGCAAGGATCACACTGTTCGGAGAGTGATGGTGCGGTCGAGAAGACTCGAACTTCCACGGGCTTTCGCCCACAACGACCTCAACGTTGCGCGTCTACCAATTCCGCCACGACCGCAAAATCAAACGGGGTGCCCGACCTGTGATCGGCGCCCCGTGGTGGGGTAGGAGCGCGCCCCTAGCAAAGGAGTTTGGCCTGCGCAACAAGCTTCGCGCAATTTTTCGCGCTCGCCCCGAAACAGCTGCGGATCAATCAGGCTTCCAGCCGATTTCCGCGACCTTTGCCGATTTCGGGACGTCGGTGACCGCAGCGTTGATCGTCACGCTTTCGCCGGGCGCAAGTTCGGCCTGAGGCGGCGGCACCGGCCAGGTTTTCACCACCTTGTCGTTCGAATCGCGCAGCACGATCAGGATCTCGGGCAGGGCGCGCACTTCCTTGCCGGTATTGGTCACCGTGCCGCTGAGCCCGAAGTATTCGGTGCCGTTGGGCAACTGGCGGCGATCCTGCTTTTCCGGCGGGAAGGAGCGGACGAGATCGGCAGGGCCTGCGCCGAATGTCTGGTTCACGCCCGGGATCCACTGCGGCACGCCAAAGTACCATGCCGCCCCGCCGAGGGCCGCGATCGTGACCGCGAAGGCCACGGCGGCCATGGTCCACAGCTTGGTGGGATTGCGCCGCGGACGGAATGGCGGCTGGTGCTCGAACGGCGATTGCTCGGCCGCTTCCTCAACCGGAGCGAACTTGCGCCGCGCGGCATGGGGCAATGGCGGGGGCGTCGGCGGCTCGGCCTCACCCGGGTCCGCGCCTGACTGCGGCGCGCGCGCGAACGGCAGATCCGGTTCAGGCTCGGCCGGAGCCGCCTGCGCCTCGGGCGGGAGTGCTGTGGTCGCCGGAGTCGCAGCCGCAATGGGCGCAGCCGCCACAGGCGCGGGCTCTAGCGTCGCTTCCTCACGCGCGGGCAGCTCAGGCCCGTTCTGGAACCACGAATGGCGGCACCGTGCGCAACGCACGGTCCTGCCGTCCACGCCGATCGCGGTGTCGGGAACGACATAGCGCGTCGAGCAGGCTGGGCACGCAATGATCATTTACCGGGTTAAGCATGGCCGTGCCGTGGGAAACAATAGCCACACCACCCAAGAAACGCATCCCCGGCCTTTTTTCCACATGGATTGCCGCGTATAGCCCTTGGGGCGTAACGATCGGCGCAGAACAAACGGGTACAGTCTCCACCTCATGAGCCAGCCAGACGACGCGGAGATTGTCCATTTCGACAACGTCGGCCTGCGCTATGGCACGGGCAAGGAAGTGCTGACCGATGTCAGCTTCACCCTCTATTCCGGGCGCTTCTACTTCCTCACCGGGGCTTCGGGCGCGGGCAAGACCAGCATGCTCAAGCTGCTCTACCTTGCCCAGCGGCCTTCGCGCGGGTTGATCCGCATGTTCGGCACCGATGCGATCACCCTGCCGCGCGAACGCCTGCCCGGCTTCCGCCGCCGCCTCGGCGTCGTGTTCCAGGACTTCCGCCTCGTCCCGCACCTCTCGGCATTCGACAACGTGGCGCTGCCCTTGCGCGTGGCCGGCGTGCCCGAACGGGACATCATCAAGCCCGTTTCCGACATGCTCGAATGGGTTGGCCTCGGCGATCGCAGCAATGCCCGTCCCGCCACGCTTTCAGGTGGCGAACAGCAGCGCGTCGCCATCGCCCGCGCGGTGATCGGACGCCCCGACATGCTCGTGGCTGACGAGCCGACCGGCAACGTCGATCCCGAAATGGCGGTCAAACTGCTGCGTCTGTTCGAAGCGCTCAACCGGCTTGGCACGACCGTCGTCGTCGCCACCCACGATGTCCATCTGATCCGGCAAGTGCCGGAATCGCTGATCATGCGGCTGGACAAGGGCCGGCTGTCCGACCCGACCGGAGCCCTGCGCTATCCGCCGCGCCGCGCTGCCGTCCCGCCGCGCCCGGACGTGCTCGGCGCATGAGCGTACTTCCCGCCATCACGAGCGCCTTGGGTGGCGACTGGCGAGAACGCACCAGCGCGGAAAGCCGCCTGCTGCCTCAGGGCAAGCTTTCCGGCCCGATGCCATGGGTCATCGCGATCATGATCGGCCTGACTGTCGTTGCCACCGCCAGCGGCCTTGCCTTGCGCAACACCGCCCGGGCGGCGCGGGCCGATGTTGCCGGTGGCGTTACCGTCCAGATCGTCCATGGCGCCCCGCGTGAGAGGGACCGTCAGGCTCAGGCTGCGCTCGCTGTGCTGAAGGCGACGCCAGGCATCGCAGAGGCGCGCCTCGTCCCCCAGCAGGAACTGGATGCTCTGGTGGAGCCATGGCTCGGCACCAGCGCGGGCGACGATGTGAACGCGCTGCCCGTGCCGGCGCTGATCGACGTCCGCCTCGCCGGAAGTGCCGATCCCGCGCGGGTCAAGGCCCTGGGGCAGGCCGTGCGGCGCAAGGCACCGGCGGCGCGCCTCGATGCGCAGGCCAGTTGGCTCGCACCGGTGTTCGAGGCGGTCCATGCGCTGCAGTGGCTTGCCGGCGGGTTGATCGCACTGCTGGCCTTCGCCACGATCGCGACGGTGCTGCTCGCCTCGCGCAATGCGCTGGGCAACCACCGCGGAACGATCGAGATCGTCCACATGCTTGGCGGCACCGACGCGCAGATCGCCCGCATCTTCCAGCGCTCGATGGCGGTGGACGCAGCCGCAGGCGGGATCGGCGGACTGCTTCTCGGCGTGGTCGTGACCGGGCTCCTCGGCCGCCAGTTCGCCGCGCTCGGTTCGGGCATGATGGCCGCCGGAGGCCTTGCCTGGAGCGACTGGATCGCAATCTGCTGCATCCCGATCTGCGGCGTTCTTCTCGCGGTCATCACCGCGCGCCTCACCGTGCTCAGCGCATTGCGGCGCATGCTGTGACGAAGCGGGGCATCTTCCGCAGGCTGCTGGCGCTGCTCCTCATCGCCTGGGCGCTGGGCTTCATCTGGTTTGCGGTCTTCCTGCCTCGTCCGGTGGTCGAGCCGGTCCGCACCGACGGCATTGTTGCGCTCACCGGCGGCGGAGGCCGCATTCCTCACGCGCTCAAGGTGCTGGAGCGCGGTCGCGCCAGCAAGCTGCTCGTCTCGGGCGTGGACCGTGAAGTACGCCCGCGCGAGTTCGCCGCCGAATACAAGGTGCCCGATCGCCTGATGCTGTGCTGCATCGTGCTCGGCTACGACGCGGTCGATACCCGCTCCAATGCGGTCGAGACGACGCGCTGGGTCAAGGAAAACAAGCTGCGTTCGGTCCGCCTCGTCACGACTGACTGGCACATGCGCCGCGCCGCCTTCGACCTTTCGGCCGAAGCGCCGACCAGTCTCATCATCGTCGAAGATGCGGTGGCCTCCAAGCCCAGCTTCCGCATTCTCTTCATCGAATACAACAAGTACGTTGCGCGCCTCGTCGTCTGGCTCGGAGCGAAAGCGATCGGTTGGTGATCTTGCGCGATTTGCTCTCCATTCCCCGTAGCCTGCTGTTCTACATCGCCTTCTATGTCGGCTCGGTGTTCTTCGTGCTCGCCTCGCTCGCGCTGATGTCGATCTGGCGCGATGGCTTCCGCACCGTCGTGCGCGGCTGGGCAGGCTGGCACAGGCTCTGCGCGCGCGTCCTGCTCGGCATCCGCGTCGAGCTTGAGAACCCGGTGTTCAAGCCCGGCGTGCTTTACGCCATCCGCCATGAAGCCTTCTTCGAAGCGATCGACATGCCCTGGCTGTTCCGCCTGCCGGTGGTCTTCGCCAAGGCCGAACTGATGAGCATTCCGGGCTGGGGCAAGGCCGGGGCACGTTACGGCCTGATCTCGGTGGAGCGTGAGGCGGGGGCACGCGCCCTGCGCACCATGCTGGCCGAGGCGCGCCGCCTGATTGCCGAAGGGCGCCCGCTGATCATTTTCCCCGAAGGCACCCGCGTGCCCCATGGAGAACGCCGCGATCTCCAGGCAGGCTTTGCCGGGATCTACAAGCTGCTCGGCCTGCCAGTGATCCCGGTCGCGGTCGATAGTGGCCCGTTTTATCACCGCACCTGGAAGCGCCCTGGCACGATCCGCTATCGCTTTGCCGAGGAAATCCCTCCCGGTTTGAAGCGCGAAGAAATCGAAGCACGCGTCGAAGCTGCCATCAACGCGCTCAACGCATGAGCGAACCCGCGCCGAGCGAGGACGGGAAGCGCTCGCTCGTCGAAGTGCTCGGCCCCGGACTGATCACCGGCGCGGCAGACGACGATCCCTCCGGCATTGGCACATATAGCCAGGTCGGCGCGCAGTTCGGCTATTCGCTGGCATGGTCTATGATTCTTGCCTTGCCCCTGCTCGTCTCGATCCAGGCGATCTGCGCGCGCATCGGAGCCACCACCGGCCGCGGCATCGCCCATAACCTGCGTCGCCACTATC
>JBEQCK010000187.1:0-6859 GCA_041639335.1 Novosphingobium sp. | reverse complement strand
GGGACGGCCCCAAGGCACCTTCGCCAACGAAGTCACTGTCGAGGGCGATGCCGTGGTGGTGAAGCGCGAGATCGACGGCGGTCTGCAGACCGTGCGTCTGGCGCTGCCTGCGGTGGTCACCACTGACCTCAGGCTCAACGAGCCGCGCTATGCCTCGCTGCCCAACATCATGAAGGCCAAGTCCAAGCCGCTCGCGACCAAGTCGCCCGCCGACTACGGCGTCGACACGACTGCGCGCCTCACGACGCTCAAGGTCAGCGAACCGCCGGTGCGCAGCGCCGGCATCAAGGTGCCCGATGTCGATACACTGGTCGCCAAGCTCAAGGAAATGGGAGTAGCCTGACATGGCCAATGTTCTCGTTCTTGTAGAGCATGACAACGCGTCCGTAAAGGACGCCACGCTGGCTGCCGTCACTGCCGCTGGCCAGCTCGGAGAAGTTACTGTCCTTGTTGCGGGCAGCAACTGCGATGGCGCCGCTCAGTCCGCCGCGCGGATCGCAGGTGTTGCCAAAGTCCTGAAGGCAGACGATCCAGCTCTCGACAATGCACTGGCTGAAAACGTTGCCCCGCTCGTCGTTGATCTAATGGCGGACTATGATGCCTTCGTCGCCCCGGCCACGACTACAGGCAAGAACGTTGCCCCGCGTGTTGCTGCGCTGCTCGATGTCATGCAGATCTCGGACATCCTCTCCGTCGAAGGCCCCAAGACTTTCACCCGCCCGATCTACGCTGGCAACGCCATCGCCACGGTCGAAAGCTCCGACTCCAAGCTAATCATCACCGTGCGCGGCACGGCATTTCCCAAAGCCAAAGCAACTGGTGGAGATGCAAATCTAGTATCGGTATGGGGGAATAACGAAAGTGGCCTGAGCACCTTCGTCAGCGCCGAAATCGCCAAGTCCGAGCGTCCCGAACTGACCAGCGCCAAGATCATCGTCTCGGGCGGCCGCGCCTTGAAGGATGCTGCCACCTTCGAGCAAGTCATCACCCCGCTCGCCGACAAGCTGAACGCCGGCATCGGCGCGAGCCGCGCCGCGGTCGACGCAGGCTACGTGCCCAACGACTACCAGGTCGGCCAGACCGGCAAGATCGTGGCCCCCGAAATCTACATCGCCATCGGCATCTCGGGCGCGATCCAGCACCTTGCTGGCATGAAGGATAGCAAGACCATCATCGCCATCAACAAGGACGAAGACGCCCCGATTTTCCAGGTCGCCGACATCGGCCTTGTGGGCGATCTGTTCAACTTGGTTCCGGAATTGACGAGCAAACTTTGAGCAAGATTATGAACCACGTGTTCCACTTTGGCGGCGGCGCATCATTCCTGGACGCGCGGGCCCAAGACAAGACGATTGTCGGTGGCAAGGGCGCGAACCTTGCCGAGATGGCCGGGATCGGCCTGCCGGTGCCTCCGGGCTTCACCATCAGCACCGAAGTTTGCACCGCCTACAACGCTAGCGGCAAGACCTTTGACGATGCCCTGCGTGCTGGCGTCGCCGATGGCGTCTCCCACATCGAAAAGGCGGCCGGCCGCACCTTCGGCGATGCCGCCAACCCGCTGCTGGTCTCCGTCCGATCAGGCGCACGCGTCTCGATGCCCGGCATGATGGACACTGTCCTCAACCTTGGTCTTAACGATGCGACGGTTGTCGGATTGGCGATCAGATCGGGTGACCCCCGTTTCGCATGGGACAGCTACCGCCGATTCATTCAGATGTATTCGGATGTGGTGCTTGGCCTCGATCATCACCAGTTCGAAGATGCATTGGAAACCCTAAAGGAAATTCAGGGATTGAGCTCGGACGCTGATTTGCGCGCCGACCAACTGCGTGGACTCGTCGGCGAATACAAGGCCATCGTCGAAGACCAGCTCGGCCGCCCGTTCCCGCAGGACGTCCACGAACAGCTCTGGGGTGCCATCGGCGCCGTGTTCGACTCCTGGGAGTCCGACCGCGCCAAGGTCTACCGCAAGCTCAACGACATTCCGCACAACTGGGGCACCGCCGTCAACGTGCAGGCCATGGTCTTCGGCAACATGGGCGATACCTCGGCCACCGGCGTCGCCTTCACCCGCGATCCCGCGACCGGCGAGAAGGCCTATTACGGCGAATGGCTGGTCAACGCCCAGGGCGAGGACGTCGTCGCCGGCATCCGCACGCCGCAGTACCTGACCCTCGCCGCGCGCGAACGTGCCGGTGCCAAGCCGCTGTCGATGGAAGAGGCGATGCCCGGTGCCTACGGAGAACTCGCGGCGGTGTTCGAGCTGCTCGAGAAGCACTACCGCGACATGCAGGACATCGAGTTCACGGTCGAGCAGGGCAAGCTGTGGATGCTGCAGACCCGCTCGGGCAAGCGCACCGCCAAGGCCGCGCTCAAGATGGCGGTGGACATGGTCGGCGAAGGTCTGATCGACGAGGCTACCGCGATCAAGCGCATCGATCCAATGGCGCTCGACCAGTTGCTCCATCCCACGCTCGATCCCAAGGCGGTGCGCGATGTGCTGACCAAGGGCCTCCCGGCATCGCCCGGCGCGGCTTCGGGTGCGGTGGTTTTCGACGCTGATACCGCGCAGACGCTGGCCGAGCGTGGCGATGCCGTGATCCTCGTTCGCGTGGAAACCTCGCCTGAGGACATCCACGGCATGCACGCCGCCAAGGGCATCCTCACCGCACGCGGCGGCATGACCAGCCACGCCGCCGTGGTCGCGCGCGGCATGGGCCGTCCTTGCGTGTCCGGCGCGTCGGGCGTGTCGATCGACATGACCAGCCGCACCGCGAAGATTGGCAACCGCGAGATCAAGGAGGGCGATGTCATCACCCTCGATGGCTCGAACGGCGACGTGATGGCGGGCCTTGTGCCCACCGTGGAGCCGGAGCTGGTCGGCGATTTCGGCACGCTGATGGTCTGGGCGGACAAGCACCGTCGCATGAAGGTGCGCACCAACGCCGAAACGCCGCTCGATTGCCAGGTCGCGCGCCAGTTCGGGGCAGAGGGCATCGGCCTGTGCCGTACCGAGCACATGTTCTTCGAAGCGGGCCGCATCAGCGCCGTGCGCCAGATGATCCTTGCAGATGACGAGAAGGGCCGCCGCGCTGCGCTGGCCAAGCTGCTGCCCGAACAGCGCAGCGACTTCCAGTCGATCTTTGAAGTCATGGCGGGCCTGCCCGTCACGATCCGCCTGCTAGACCCGCCGCTGCACGAATTCCTGCCCCACGCAGATGCCGAGTTTGCGGAGCTGGCCGAAGCGACGGGGCTTGGGGTCGAGCACCTGAAGCGTCGTGCGGGCGAGTTGCATGAATTCAACCCGATGCTTGGCCATCGCGGTTGCCGCCTTGGCATCACTTTCCCGGAAATCTACGAGATGCAGGCGCGCGCCATCTTCGAGGCCGCCTGCGACGTTGCCGACAAGAGCGGCGATGCGCCGATCCCCGAAGTGATGATCCCGCTTGTCGCCACCCGCAAGGAGCTGGAAATCCTGCGCGCGCTGGTGGACCGGGTGGCTGCGGAGGTTTTCGCCGAGAAGGGCCGCACGCTTGAGTACATGGTCGGCACGATGATCGAGCTGCCCCGCGCTGCGCTGATGGCGGGTGAGATTGCCGAAGAGGCGAAGTTTTTCTCGTTTGGCACCAATGACTTGACGCAGACGACGTTGGGCGTCAGCCGCGACGATGCCGCGCGCTTCCTCAACCCTTACGTCGATCAGGGCATCTATCCGCGCGACCCGTTCGTCAGCCTCGATATCGAAGGTGTCGGCCAACTCGTTGAATTGGCTGCAGAACGTGGCCGCAAGACGCGGCCTGACATCAAGCTCGGCATTTGCGGCGAACATGGCGGCGACCCGGCATCAATCGCGTTCTGCGAGAAGACTGGCCTCGATTACGTCTCGGCCAGCCCCTATCGCGTGCCGATTGCACGGCTTGCGGCGGCCCAGGCAGCATTGGACTGATAACCTATTTGGAGTGTTTCCCCGGGGAAACACTCCAGCATGGCGTTCTGTTCAGTGGGTGTCGCGCTCAGAACTTGGGCGGGCGTAGCACCTTTGCCCAACCGCTCAGCGTCAGAATCTCGAACCGCTCGGTGACCTTGCCGTCCCCATCCCGGCGGGCATCGAAAGCCTCCTGCGCGCGAGCGAGAGCCGCTTTTCCTAGCGGGTTACCAGGGCGAGCGAGGCAGTTGCCAAGGCCTTGCCCGCGCAAGTCTGCGATCATCCCGGTGAACGAGCGGAAGCGCACGTCGATGTGGTGGCTGTCGATCACCGGGTCGGCGAACCCGGCCCGCTGTAGCAACTGCCCGCCGGCGCGGACATCGACTTGTGGGTGGATGCGCGGGGAAGGGCGGTCGCCATCCGCTTCCAGCATGATTTGACGCAGGACTGGCAGCGATCCGGCCCCGAGGAAGCAGGCGATCATCAACCCGCCATCGGCAAGGGCGCGGCGCAGGTGCACCAGCGCGCCCGGCAAGTCGTTGACGGTATCGAGCGTGCCGAGGCTGGCGATGAAATCGTAACCGGCGGGTGCGGGGTAGGGCGCTTCTTCGTCGACCAGCACTTCACCAATCGCGGGGTCGCGGCGGTCGACGGCCGCGCCCGCGGCCGCCAACGCGTCACCGATCGCGTTGGTCCAATCACCGATGATAAGTGCCCGGCGGGGTTCGTGGCGGAGGAAAGACAGGCGTTCGAGCACGTCCTCGACCATGTCGTCGATGAGGTAGCGCGGCGCGTCGTGAGGCTTTTGCAGCTGGACCATGCGGCGGCGGACGGAATTCCGCCGATTTCGAGCAAAAATAACAGGGGGAGTACTGGCCATTTCCGGGCAGTGCCCGTGTCTGCCGCTCTTGCCAAGAGGGGCATTCGTGCGACGATGCAGCGATGCCACTGTCTGCCGCGCCGTTTTCCGCAGCGTTGACGCCAATCGTCGACTTCGTGTTTCCGCCACGCTGCCCGCTGTGTGGCAGTCCCGTGGCGGCGCATGGCGGGCTGTGTCTGGCGTGCTGGGGCAAGATCGTCGTGCCCTCCGGCACCTGCTGCAAGCTGTGCCAGCGCCCGATGGGCGAACTTCACGCTGCAGAGGCAGAACTGCTTTGCGCGCCGTGCATGGCCGAGCCGCCCCAACACACCGGTATTGCTGCTGCCACTCTCTACAACGAGCCGTCACGCGCGCTGGTGCTGGCTCTCAAGCACGGGCGGCGGATCGGGTTGGTGCCGATGATGGCCCGGATGGTTCTGCCAAGGCTCGGCGGGCTTGAAGGTGACTGGCTTGTCGTGCCGGTTCCGCTCCATCGCTGGCGGCTGATGCGGCGCGGGTTCAACCAGTCGGCCCTGCTGGCGCGGGAGCTCGCGAGGCTGACCGGCCAGCGATTGCTGGTGGATGGGCTTGTCCGCCCGAAGGCGACCCCGTCACTCGGCGGTCTGAACCGCAAGTCTCGCGCCCGGGCGCTGACCGGCGCTATCCAGCCGAATGCGCGCCTCGCTCATCGCCTGTCCGGAGCGCGTGTCCTGCTGGTCGATGACGTGATGACCAGCGGTGCGACGACCGATGCCTGCATGGTGGCGCTGCGCAAGGCCAAGGTTGCAGAGGTGCGGATTGCCTGCTTTTCGCGCGTGCTCGACGAAGCCCTCGATGGTCTGCGCGTTTCGCCGGAGCCGGACGCATAGACTGAGGGCTGCCACATAAGGAAACGCCCGAAACCGAAGTTCCGGGCGCCCTCGTGACGAAATTCTGCGGAGTTCGCGTTGACCGCGATACCGACGGCCCCCTGACCGTCCCGCTTTTACCCTCACCATCCGGTCTCGCTTCGCGCGGCCCCTTTGGGCCTGCTGCGAGGCAGCCAACCGGCCCCTCATCAAGTGTCCCTGAACATTGGCGCTACGTCCACTGCCGCCCGGTTGCGGGCTGGCGGTTCAGTTCGCGGTTCCCTCAAACCGCTGAGCCTTAATCACCCATTCATGCTTCCGACGGAAGCGGATTGTGCGCGGTGTTATGGATTTTGCCCGGCTGTGTGGTTATCCTGCAACAAATCCGCCACGAAGCGGCAAACCGGAAAAGGCAGCGACCACTTTGTCAACCACCAGCGACACCGCTTTGCGCGAACAGGGCACTGAATTGATGCCGAAATTCGACTCCAATGGGCTGCTGACGGCAGTGGCGGTGGACCATGGCACAAATGCACTCCTGATGCTGGCGCACATGAATCGCGAAGCTTTGGATCGGACGCTGGATACCGGCTTCGCGCACTTCTTCTCACGCTCGCGCGGGAAGCTGTGGATGAAGGGGGAGAGCTCGGGGCACGTGCTCAAGATCGTCGAGATTCGGGTCGATTGCGATCAGGACGCGCTGGAACTGCGGGTCGAGCCCGCAGGTCCGGCCTGCCACACGCTGGCGCCGACCTGCTTCTATCGTCGGATTACACGGGAAGGCTCTTTGCAACGCATCGTCGATTGACGCTTACGTAAAGGTTAGATAGCTTGGCGACATGTCACAGCATGCCGCCACAGCGACTCGCGATCCGTCTGCACAGAATGAGCACACCGGGCATCTCGATCAGCCCGATGCGCTCAAGCGTGACCAGTTCACCATTTCCGACCTCTCAGGCGAGTTCGGGGTGACGGCGCGCGCGTTGCGATTCTACGAGGACGAAGGCCTGATTGCGCCCGAGCGTGTCGGTCTTTCGCGCATCTATTCCAAGCGGGACCGTGCGCGTCTCGCCTGGATCATGCGCGCCAAGAACGTGGGCTTCAGCCTCGCGGAAATCCGCGACATGATCGATCTTTACGACATGGGCGATGGCCGCGCCGAACAGCGCCGCGTCACCATCGCCAAGTGTCGTGAGCGGATCGAGAACCTGCGTCGCCAACAGGCGG
>JBEQCK010000186.1:0-6913 GCA_041639335.1 Novosphingobium sp. | reverse complement strand
GGCTCCGCCGCCGCCTCCGCCGCCCCCGCCGCCCCCGCCGCCGCCCCCGCCGCCCCCGCCGCCGGCTCCGGTCTGCAACAAGGGCCCGTACATCGTGTTCTTCGACTGGGATAAGTCGGACATCACGCCTGAGGCAGCTACGATCCTAGACAACGCGGTTACCGCATACGGCAACTGCGCAAGCGTTCCGATCATGCTGGCCGGTTATGCCGACCGTTCGGGCACTGTGAAGTACAACCAGGCCCTTTCGGAGCGCCGCAACGTTTCGGTCCGTTCGTACCTGACTTCGCACGGCATTCCGGATGGTTCGATCACCAGCCAGGCCTTTGGCGAAAACAACAACCGCGTGCCGACCGCCGACGGCGTTCGCGAACTGCAGAACCGTCGCGTGGAAATCACGTACGGTCCGGGTTCGGGCATGTAAGCTTCGGCTTTGCCGGAAAAAGAACGAGGGGTCGGAGAAATCCGGCCCCTTTTTCGTTATGAGCCTAGGCGCCAACACAGATCGGAGACCCATACGATGCTTTCCAAGGCCGCAATCCTGCCTCTCGCTTGCTCGCTTCTGATTGGCGCATGTGCAACGACGGATGAGATGGACAAGACATTGACGCTGGCACGGGCTACGCTTGCTGACGCGGCGGGCGCTTCGGTCGGCACTGTCAGGATCGAGCAATCGGGAACTGCGCTCTCGCTAGTCGCCGATGTGAGGAGCATGTCGGCTGGCCAGCATGGCATTCATATGCACACGACCGGAAAGTGCGAGGCTCCCGGCTTTACGTCAGCTGGTGGTCATTTGAATCCGACAGCTCATCAACACGGCACGATGAACCCCGCGGGCCCGCATCTCGGGGATTTGCCTAACATCACCGTCGCGGCTGACGGGACCGGGACAGTGCGCGCACCGCTCAGCGGCTCAGCCGCCACAGTGCTTGCCAGCCTTTTCGATGCCGACGGCACAGCCATTGTCGTCCACGCCGGGCCGGATGACTACAAGACCGACCCCAGCGGCAACAGCGGTGGCCGCGTTGCCTGTGGCGTGCTTACCCAGGGCTAATCAGGCCAGGGTTTCCCCGGCTGCGCGTGCCCGCTGATCGAGGCTGGCCAGCGCTCCGGGGACGCTGCGAATTGCCACGACGAGAAGAACCAGTCCAATCGGCGCTGATACGAGCGTAGACAACACCCCAAGCGACAGATCATCGCCGTTGGTCGCGGACACATAGCCTGCCATGAACGGCCCGAGGGCAAGGCCGACAAGCGTGGTGGCAAGGAAGAAAGTTGCCGTGGCGGTACCCCGCATGCGGGGCAGGACCAGCGACTGACTGGTCGCTGCGGCACCGCCGAGCGCGCTGCTCGACATCGTTTGCGCCACGAACAGCATGGCAACGAAAGTTGCGAAGCTGTCGGTCCGGAAGGCAATAATCATGGGAATGATCGGCGCAATCAGCCCGAACAAGGTCACCATGATGCGGCCAGCGGAATGCCGCTTGTACAGCTGGTCGGCAATGCGGCCGCCAATGATCACGCCGAGGAAACCGGCCAAGGCACCGGGCGCGCCGATGAACCACCCGAGATCACCCTTGGCGATGGCGAACACGCGCTCGGCGTAAGGGGCGGCCCAATAGGACGTGGCGTACGAAGTGAATGCCACCATGCCGTACCCCAGCGTCGTGCACAGGAATGCGGGCGTGCCCCAGATCAGGCGGAAGGTCGGCAGGTCGCGCGCCCGCAAGGCACTTGCCCAACTGTAAATCGCATAGAGGCCTACCCCGACGAAGATCCATTGCTGCCGGGTCGACTGTCCCAGCAGCGAGGTCAGAGCGAAGACGCCACCGGCAATGACCATGGCCACGGCAAGATTGGCGATCAGGGCCAGTGGGCCGCGCCGCGCCGCACCGATAAGCGTCAACGGCGGGATCACTGTCACGAGTTCGGCGAAGAACCCCTTGAAAGGGCGCTCCACGCTCGGCGTCGGCAATCCGTCGATGGCGCCGCGAATTGGCTCGCGCAGGGTGGCGACGAGCAGGGCCAGAAGCACCCCGGGCAAGCCGACCGCCATGAACGCCGCCTGCCAGCCGACGAGGCCGAAGGGACCGCCTGCGGGATACGCGGCGTTCCATTTCTCGACGATAAGGCCGCCCACCAGCAGCGACAGGCCGCCCCCCAGGAACAGGCCTGAGGAGTAGATCGACAAGGCGGTCGCGCGCAGCCTTTGCGGGAAGTAGTCCGAGATGAGCGAATAGGCAGCGGGGCTCGCCGTCGCCTCTCCGACACCGACCCCGATGCGCGCGGCGGTGAGCTGGCCTCCGGTCCGCGACAGGCCCGAGACCGCCGTCATCACTGACCACAAGGCAAGTCCGGCACTCATCAGCCGGACGCGGTGCCAGCTGTCGGCGAGACGACCCAGTGGAATCCCGAACAGTGAATAGAACACAGCAAAGGCGGTTCCATAGAGGAAGCCGAGGTCTGCGTCGGTAAGCGACAGGTCCTTCTTGATATCGTTGGCGAGGATCGAAAGGATCTGCCGGTCAACGAAATTGAGGACGTAGACCAGCACCAGAATGCTCAGGACGTACCAGCTGTACGCAGTCGCTTCCTGTTCCTGAGGGTGCGTCTGGTCCGTGCTAGTCGCTGTACCGGGTTCCGTCATTCAGGCCTGCCTCTTCAAACCCTGCGCGCCGCAGGCGACAGCTGTCGCACACGCCACAGGCTCTCCCATCCGGAAGGGGATCGTAGCACGACCAGCTCTGGCCGGCGTCGAGCCCCAGTCGCGCTGCTTCCTGCGCGATCTGTGATTTCTTGAGGTGCTGGAGCGGGGCATGGACCGTGACCGTCCCGCCCTCGCTGCCGATCTTGGTGGCGATCCGCGCCAAGCTTTCGAAGCCTTGCACGAACTCGGGCCGGCAATCGGGGTAGCCGGAATAGTCCAAGGCGTTCACGCCTATGAAGAGGTCCTTCGAGCCGGCAGCTTCGGCCCACGCCAGCGCGAGCGACAGGAACACGAGATTCCGGGCAGGGACATAGGTAACCGGGATATCGTCGCCCACGCCATCCTTGGGGACGTCGATATCCGCAGTCAGCGCAGAGCCACCGAACTGGCGCAAGTCCAACGGCAGGATCACGTGGCGCTCCACACCAACGCGCTCCGCGATCACGCGCGATGCGTCGAGTTCGATGCGGTGGCGTTGGTTGTAGTCGATCGTCAGTGCAAGGACGCGGAAACCCTGCTCCTTGGCCAGCCCCGCGCAAACCATCGAATCGAGGCCGCCCGAAAGGAGAACGACTGCGAGAGGGGCGTGGGCGACTTCAGGGCTTTGCAACATTGCCAATGGGCTAGCCGCGCCGTCGGCCCGATGCAATGGTCTCCCGCGTAACTTTATGCTTCCTGCCTCAACGCGGGCACGGACCTAGGCGCCGCGCCTCGGCGACGAAGTTGAATGGCAGGCCGTTGTCGATGCCCTGCGTTTCCAGTTGCGCAAGGCGCGGGTTCTCGAAGCGAACTCTGGTGTGGCCATAGCCACCGGCCGGGCAGGTGTACTGCACTGTCACCATGTTGGGCGCATCGTCGATGACAAACCGCCGGCAGGCCTCACCACGGTGGCGCACCTGGATAAGCTTGCGGCCATTGTCCACGCAGAGCTTAACGGTATCCGCGTCATCGCGGGCCCGCACTTCCCACAGGCCCGGCTCCAGCCTGTCAAGCATGGCAAGGGCAGGCCCTTGTGCAACGCCCGACGTCGCGGCGAAGGCTGCAAGCGCAATTGCTGACAGGACTGTAGCGCGACCGAGGCCGCGCAGCGGGATCAGACGTGATGACATGAAGTTCTACTCGCACCCATGAGCGCGGGCGTCTGTGCCGTTGCTCACTCGATGCTCGATCATATCACGGGGTTTCGCGCGGCGGAACGGTCTGCGTGCGCGGCCAATTGTGAAAAGTGCTGTCACATTTCAGGTCAGGACCAGAAAGTCAGTCGAGGTCGATCGCAAATTCCCGTGAGCAGAATGCGCAATCCACCACGATCAGCCCGTCGTCATTCTCCATTTCCGCACGCTCGGAAGCGGCGAAGCGGGACAGGATGTCGCGATAATGTTCGATCGTGCAACGACACCCGCGGGTGAGAGCTGTCCCGGTCTCGGCGCGGATTTCAGGCTCCTCGTGGAACAGGCGCCACACCACGCTTTCCAGATCGAGCGCCGGATCGACAAGCTCTGCCTCGCTGATCGAGCCACCAAGGACGGAGACGTGCTCCCACTCGGGATGGTCGAGTTGCACGTGCAGTCGCTCGCGGCCCTCCTCGCCCTCGGGCAGGTGCTGCAGCAGTAGCCCGCCAGCAACGCAGGCGCCGGGAGTGTTGCTGACGCCGATGCGGATCAGCGTGGGTATCTGTTCGGACTGGAAGAAATAGCTCTGGCACGCTTCGGCCAGGGAATTGCCTTCCAGTGGCACGACGCCCTGATAGCGTTGGCCGGTGGCGGCAAGATCAAACGTGATCGCCAGATAGCCTTCGCCGAACAAGGAGAACAGCGAGGGCACTGGGCCCAGTTCGTCAAGCCTTGCGCGGTCATGCCGGACGTATCCGCGCAGCTCGCCATTGCGATAGTCGCAGACCAGCAGGTCGACGATGCCGTCCTGCGTCTGTGCCTGCAGCGTCAACTGGCTGTCCTCGCCCTTGAGCAAAGATCCCAGCAGGGCAGTGATCGTCAGCGCTTCGGCCAGAAGGTGGCGGATCGGCGCGGGATAGGCGTGGGCAGACAGGATCGTGTCGAGAACCGGGCCCAGCCGCACTGCCCGCCCGCGCGCATTCTTGTGCGGCAGGGTGAAGTGCATCACCGTATCGAAACCGGTGGACGGCTGGACCTGTTCACTCACTTTACGTCACATCCTTCAAATCTGGCCGAACACCCAGCGCAGAACAGACTTCTGCGCGTGAATGCGGTTCTCGGCCTCATCCCACACGACCGAGCGGGGGCCGTCGATGACAGAGTCCGTGACCTCCTCGTTGCGATGGGCAGGCAGGCAATGCAGGAACAGGGCATCGGGCTTGGCGTGCGCCATCAGGGCATCGTTGACCTGGTAAGGCTCCATCGCCGCCAGCTTGGCTTCGGCGTGGGCCTGGCCCATCGAAATCCACGTGTCAGTGACAACGACGTCGGCCCTGCGCACGGCCTCGATCGGATCGCGGACCACACGGATGCCGCCGCCGCTCAGCGTTGCCGCCTCGATCATCGCAGCGTCGGATTCATACCCTTCCGGCACGCCAATGCGGACGTTGAACTTCATCAGCCCCGCCGCCTCGACGATCGAGTTGAGCACGTTGTTGCCATCGCCCAACCAGGCGACCTCAAGGCCGGGCAGGGCCTTGCCACGCTCGATCACGGTCAGCAGGTCCGCCATGATCTGGCAGGGGTGGGACAGGTCGGTGAGGCCATTGATCACCGGAACGCTGGCATAGCGGGCCAGTTCCTCGACCTTGGCGTGGTCGTCGGTGCGCAGCATGATGGCATCGGCCATGCGGCTGAGGACGCGTGCGGTGTCGGCGATGGTCTCGCCCCGGCCGAGCTGCGTCGTCCCGGCATCAAGGATTAGCGCCGAGCCGCCAAGCTGGCGCATGGCGATGTCGAACGACACGCGGGTGCGGGTCGAGTTCTTCTCGAACACCATGGCCAGGACGCGGCCGGCCAGTGGCGCATCTGCGTCCGGCTGGCCTTTGGGAAGGGCGGCGCGCGCCGCCTTCCGGTCAATCGCGTCATTCAGCATGGCGGCGATGGAATCGCCGCCCGCATCGGTGAGGTTGAGAAAATGCCTGGTCATGTAACCGGTGCCTCCGGCGCATAGCTTGCCGCAGCGGCAGAAAGCCGCTCCATGAACTCGTCGATGTGGCTGTCGTCGATCACCAGCGGCGGGATCACGCGGACGGTGTTGTCACCCGCCGAAACCGTCAGCAACTGGTGGTTATCACGCATGTGGGCGACGAACGGACGCGGTTCGACTTTCATCATCAAGCCGAGCATCAGGCCACGCCCGCGCACGCCGATGAACAGGTCCGGGTAGTTGCCGATGAACTGTTCGATGCGCCCGCGCAGCCGCTCACCCTTGGCGCGAACGTCGCTCAGGAATTCCTCGTTGGCGACAACGTCGAGCACCGCTTCGCCCGCTGCCATGGCCAGCGGGTTGCCACCATAGGTGCTGCCGTGCGTACCGGCGACCATGCCGCGCGCCGCCTTTTCGGTGGCAAGGCACGCGCCCATCGGGAAGCCGCCGCCGATGCCCTTGGCCGTAGCCACCACGTCGGGCGTGATGCCATACTGTTCGTAGGCATAGAGCGTGCCGGTGCGGGCAACGCCACACTGCACTTCGTCGAAGATGAGCACGAGGTCATGCTCGTCGCACAGCGCGCGCAGGCCCTTCAGGAACTCGTCCGAGGCGTCGCGGATGCCGCCTTCGCCCTGGATCGGCTCGACCAGGAAGCCGGCGGTGTTCGGACCCATTGCCGCCTTGGCGCCCTCGAGGTCGTCGAAGTCGACGTACTTGAAGCCTTCCAGCAGCGGCAGGAAGCCCTTGTGCATCTTCTCCTGATTGGAGGCGCTGATCGTGGCCATCGTGCGGCCATGGAAGGCGTTCTTGAAGGTGATCAGCTCGTACTTGTGGTCGTTGCCTACGGCAGAGTGATAGGCGCGCGCGGTCTTGATCGCGCATTCCACGGCTTCGGCACCCGAGTTCGTAAAGAACACGGTATCGGCAAAGGTCAGGTCAACCAGCCGCTGCGCCAGATGCTCGCCCTGCGGACTGCCGTAGAGGTTCGACACGTGCATCAGCGTCGCGGCCTGTTTCTGGATCGCGCCGATCAGATGCTCGTGCGAATGACCGAGCAGGTTCACCGCAATGCCGCTGGCAAAATCGAGGTAGCGCGTGCCG
>JBEQCK010000185.1:0-6918 GCA_041639335.1 Novosphingobium sp. | reverse complement strand
CGCTCGGCCATCGCCGACTTCCATGACAAGCCTGCGGTCGATGCGGCCTACCTTGCCGAAGTCGAGGAATTGGTGACGCGCCTTTCCGGGGCGAGCCGGACTGCTGCCCAGGGGTGGATGATTCGCACGTCAGCCGATCTCTCGGCGAGGGCAAAGCAAAAAGTCGAGGGATACCAGCATTCGGGCGGCATCCAGCCCCCGGCCGGCGAAGCGCACGTTGATTACAACGAGATCACCGGGCGTCGTGCCGCCGCGCGCGTCTATGCCGACCGGTTTCCCGACGCGCCGGGGTACAAGCGCTACATCTGCTTTTCGCTGTGGCGCACGTTCTCGCCCGGGCCGCAGGACTGGCCGCTGGCAGTCTGCGACGGGCGTACGGTGCGCGACGAGGAAACGGCGTCGAACACGCTGTTCGTGGTAGATGAATTTCCTACCGGCGATGCCCTGACCGCGCCCGTCGAAGGCGAGGACCAGATGATTGCAGCCACGATCTTTCGCCATCGCGAACGTCATCGCTGGTGGTATTTCTCGAACATGCAGGCCGATGACGTGCTGCTGTTCAAGTTTCAGGACAGCGACCATTCGGTGACCTGGCGCTGTCCGCACACGGCTTTTCACGATACAAGCCTGCAGGATGCCCAGACGCGCGAAAGCATCGAGGTGCGCTGCATCGCCTTTTTCGAATAGTCTCGCGTCATTCCGGGATGGTTGACGCGCGCGCGATTTGGCGACAGGCAGGCGCGCATGATCGATTCCCGCCATTTCCGTAACGTCCTCGGCACCTGGCCCACCGGTGTCTGCGTCATCACTTCGGTCGAGCCGGACGGAACCCGGCACGGTCTGGTCGTGGGCTCGTTCAGTTCGATTTCGCTCGATCCGCCGCTTGTGGGCTTCTTCCCAGACAAGCGATCGAGCACCTGGCCCAAGATCGCGGAGACGGGCCGGTTTTGCGTGAACGTGCTGGGTGCCGACCAGTTGGAGCTGTGCAAGCGCTTCGCGGCGAAGGCCGAAGACAAGTTCGCCGAACTGGCGCACGATCACACCCCTTCGGGCATGCCGCTGCTCGAGGATGCGATTGCCTGGATCGATTGCACGGTCGAGCGGGTCGAGGACATCGGCGATCATTTCCTCGTGGTCGGCGCAGTCGAGGCGCTGGATCGGCGCGAAGAAGGCACGCCGCTGCTGTTCTTCCGGGGCCAATATCACGACGTGACGCAGCTCCCCGCGCTCTGAATTTGTCGCAACCCTAAAAATTGTTGGTGTTTTGACTTCCGTCAACGCGGGGCTGTCCGCGCGCGGATAGTCATGACTTCGACGAAGCGGGACGGACGCACCCCACCGGCCTCCGGCCCGCTCCGGCGATTTCTCCCCAACTCGGGCGGCCCGGCAGAACCGGACCGCCCAATTTTTTCGTGCTTCGGAGAGATGATGCGCTGATCCTTTTCGCCAATTGCTCGGAAAGGTTCTGAATGATAACGAAGAGCCATGTCTTCTTGTGACACCTGCGTCGTTCGCAATCGCGCCATTTGCGCCGGACTCGACAACCATGAGATTGAGGCTCTCAATCAGATTGGTCGACGCAGAACCGTGACTGCGGGTGAGCCGCTGATCTGGGAAGACGATGACTCGCTGCTCGTCGCCAATGTGATTGAGGGCGTGCTCAAGCTGACGACGAGCACCGAAGACGGGCGCGAGCAGATCGTCGGTGTTGCCTACCCTTCCGATTTCATCGGCCGTCCCTTCGGCCAGACCAGCAGCGCCAGCGTGGTCGCGCTGACAGACGCGCGGGTCTGCGTGTTCTCCCGCAACGATTTTGACCGCTTCGCCCGCGAACATCCCGAGCTTGAGCACAAGCTGCTGGAGCGCACCTTGGCCGAACTCGACCGCACACGTTCGTGGATGATGCTGCTGGGGCGCAAGAACGCATCGGAAAAGATCGCGACCTTCCTGCTGGAAATGTCGGATCGTCTTGCCGAAACCGGCTGCACTCCCGCGTTCGGCCCCGCCAAGCGCTTCTCGCTGCCGTTCTCCCGCCAGCAGGTGGCCGATGTATTGGGCCTGACGATCGAAACGGTCAGCCGCCAGTTCACCAAGCTCAAGAACGACGGCGTGATCGAACTGCCTTCGCGTCGCGAGGTCGAGATCCTGAACCGGCAGGCGTTAGTCTCGTTGGCGGGCTGATCCGCCTTTCAAAGTCTCTGGAACGGAAAAGGCCGGCCCCTTGCGGGACCGGCCTTTCTCTTGTTCGATCCCGGAAGATCAGAACGATTTGCGCACGGTCATGCCGATCTTGCGCGGCGTGCCGACGTTGTAGCCGAGACGTGCACGGCCACCGCGTTCGCGGTCGAGCGAGAGCAGCGGCGTTTCGTTGAACAGGTTGTTGGCATAGACCAGGACCGACAGGCCGTTTTCCCAGTTCAGACCCGCCGAGATGTTGACGAGGTTGTAGCTGGGCAACTGGTAGGAACCGAAGTTGTAAGCGCCGGTACCATTGGCCAGCGTGACCGGATTGAAGAAGATCGAGTTAGAGAACGAACCCGCGCCGGCTTCCTGATCAGAGGGCTGGGTAAAGCGGTTGCCGACATGCTGGAAGCTGGCATTGGCCGAGAAGTCCATGCCATTCGAGACTTCGGTCGTATAGCCTGCGGTCGCCGACATCTGGAACTTCGGTACGGTCGGCAGGCGATTGCCGTCACGAATGCCGGCGATGATCGCGCCGCTGCCATCCTTGACGCTGCTGTCAAACTTTGACTCGATCACCGAGCCATTGACCGCGAGCGAGAAGCCCATGCCGAGTTCGGCTGCCATTTCCACTTCGACGCCGGCGGTGTGTGCCTTGGGCACGTTGAACACCACGCGCGAAGAGCAGCTGCCCGCATCCGCGGTGACCTGCAGGTTGCGGATGTCGTTGTAGAACGCAGCAGCATTGAAGGTGACGGGGCCGCTGGCAAGCTTCACGCCAGCTTCATAGTTCCACAGCGATTCGTCCTTGTAGTTCGGACGATTGCCGTAAGTCTGTGCGTCTGGCCCGTTCGCGCCGCCCGAGCAGAGCGGGATGTTGAGCGGATCGTTTACGCCGCCGAGACGGAAGCCCTTGGAGGCCTGCAGGTTGACCGAAAGGTCGCGGCTGGGTTGGTAGCTGACAATGAAGCGCGGGTTGAAGCCGTCGCTCTTGGTCTTGTCGCCGATGTTGCGATCACCATTGGCAAAGACGCCGCCAGAGATGAAGTCACGCGATTCCTTGAAGTCGTAATAGCGGCCACCGGCGGTCAGCTTGAAATCGCCGACCTTGTAGCTGGCTTCGCCGAACACTGCGAACTGCTCGATGTCGTAAGGGATATCGGCATTGTACGGCGAGTTCAGCGGGAAGCCATTGGCTGCACCGGCCGAAACGCCCGTACCGAGCGCTGCATCGACCAGAGCGTCATACCCGGGAGTGGGCAAGCGCTGGGCGTATTCGCGATCGATCTTGCTGTAGAAGCCGCCGATCACCCACTGCAGCGGGCCCTTGTCCGACGAGGCGAGGCGCAGTTCCTGCGTCCATGTCTTGAGCTTGGTAGCGTCCTTGAGATTCGACGGCAGGTTGCCGAGCGCCGGAGCGGCACCAAGGCCGGTGATGAACGGTGAAACCGAGACCGAGCCTGTCAGCGCAGAAGCATCGCGGCTGACGAGGATATCGCGATGAATGTACGTGGTCACGCTGGTGACATCGATGGTGTCGGCGACCGGCGCCGAGATCGTGAGGTCGGCCAGCGTGGTCTTGTCGCGGAAGCCTTCGCGCAGCTTCAGGTACTGCGTGTTTTTCGGCAGCGCAGGCGCACCGGCCAGCGGGCTCTGATAGAGGTGGTAGACGTCCGCGCGGTTGAAGCCGTTGGTCTTGATGTCCTGGTAGACGATGCGCGGCGTGATCTTGAGGCCAGCGACAGGCTCGAACAGTACTGCTGCGCGCACGCCGTAGCGTTCGCCATCGTTGATGTTCTTGCCGGCAGCCGGGCCAACCGCGTTGATGAAGCCGGCGAAGTGTTCGCCATAGCCGACGACGCGCAGCGCGGCATTCTCGCCCAGCGGCACGTTGACGGCGCCCTTGGCCGAATAGCCGACATCGCCGCCGTCGAGCACGTTGACGTCAGCGGCGACCTGGCCTTCCGTCGCACCGAGCTTGGGCTGGTTGGTGATGTAGCGGACGGTGCCGCCGACCGAACCCGAACCGAACAGCGTGCCCTGCGGGCCGCGCAGGGTTTCGACGCGGTTGAGGTCGAACAGGTCGAAATCGGGAGTGAACAGCGACAGCGAGGTGACGGATTCGTCGAGATAGATGCCGACCTGTTCCTTCACGCCGGGCTGGTCGCGGACGATCTGGCCGGCCGAGACGCCGCGTACCGAAACCTGGCTCTGGCCGGGCCCGAGGTTCTGGACAGTGAGGCCGGCGACCGAGCGCGAGATGTCTTCGATCGAGGTGGCGCCAGTCTTCTCGATATCGGCTGCGGTCTGCGCGTTCACCGAGAACGGCACTTCCTGGATGGTCTGGGCGCGCTTGGTGGCGGTGACGACGATTTCGTTGCCTGTGCCGCCGTCTTCGGCCTGTGCCTCATCGGCGGACTGGGCGAGGGCGGGCGTCGCGATCACCAGCGAGGCGACGGACGAAAGCAGAATCCTGCGAATGCGGGCTGGGTTAGCCATTGTTGTATCCTCCCAAAATGGCGCAATTGTGGTTGCGATGGCAACTTGTTCGTTGACAAGCGCTGGAGTTCCCATGCGCCAGAGCAACGGTTCGGCGCAATCAGGCTTTGGGGAAGTTCCGCCTATTCAGCCACACCTGTGGCGGCGGCGCAACAGGCCTGAAACGCCCGGAAATGTTGGGATTCGTAAGTTGGACAAACAAAAAAGTGGCGGGCAGGAAACCAGCGAGGCGATCCCAGAACCTCGTGATTTCCTGCCCGCCGTCCCCAGATCCGGCGCGCGTGGGGGGCACCGGACGGGAAGGGGATTTCGTCAGAAGCGGTAGGCAAGCCCTGCGCTCACGACCCACGGGTCAAGCGAGTGCTTGGTGGTCAGGACTTCGGCGTTGCCAGCGTAGAAATGCGCGGTCGTGTTCTGGAAGTACTTCTTGGCATCGATGCTGACGCCAAGGCCCTTGTCGTTGACCGGGATGTCCACGCCGGCCTGAAGTGCAAAGCCGACTTCGTTGGACATCTTCACCTTGGTCACGCCGAGGCCGGTGATGCTCGAGCCGGGCTTCTCCCCGAAGATCAGGAACATCGACGGACCGGCGCCGACATAGGGCTTGATCCCGCCGCCCAGCGGCAGGTGATACTTCAGCGTCAACGTGGCCGGCAGGACCAGCACGTGATCAACGATGTTGGTGGCTGGCGCGAGGGCACCGACGCCGCTGACATGGTGCTGGGTGAAGCAGCAGATCGTCTCGGCCGAGATGCTCGGCGTCAGGAAATATTCGACCGCAAGCGTCGGCACGTAGTTGTCGTTGGCCTTGGTCTGTGCGCCGGTGGTCAGGCCCAGCGGGTCGTTCTTCACTTCCACGATCTTGCCGTCCGGAAGCACGCCAGTGCCGAGCACCTTGACCTGCAGCTTGCCTTCGGCCGAGCCGGCAAGGGCCGGTGCCGGTGCAAGCGCGGCGGCTGCGAAGGCCAGGGGCAGGGTGGCGGTAATCAGCTTCTTCATCGGTCTTGTCCTGCGCCACGGATGGCCAGCCCCTCGCTGGCCCCAGATCGTCCGTGGCTTGGACAGCCTGATGCACCGCACCGAATCATCAGACATTGACGAAGCGCAAAAATGCGAAATCGCGATCTTCGACTAAAGTATAAGACTGATTTTGCCCGATTTGACTCCGATCAATGTTCCTTCCCTCCCGTGGGTGCAGCGCGGCATGCACATCACTCATGGAAGGGAAGGCTCCATGGAATCGGCACTATCGCGCTCAGGCCTCTGGCTTGTTGCGCTCCTTATCGCCGTCGCCGCCTGCGCTGCAGCCGTCGACACGGGTTTCGCAATTCACATGGGGCTGGTTGCGTTCGCCTGCATCCTCGGGCTGATCGTCAGCTTGCGCGGTGTGGACCTGTCCAAGGCCATCCTCGCACCGGACCAGGGCCGCTATGACGACGACGTGATCCGCTGGGGCGTGATCGCGACGGTCTTCTGGGGCATGGCCGGGTTCCTGGCCGGGCTCTACATAGCATTGCAACTGGCGCTGCCGGTGCTGAACCTCGGTCTGGAATGGACCGCGTTCGGCCGCCTGCGGCCCTTGCACACTTCTGCGGTCATCTTCGCTTTCGGAGGCAACGCGCTGATCGCCACGTCGTTCTACGTCGTGCAGCGCACTTGCCGGGCGAGGCTGGCCTTCCCCGGCCTCGCCCGTTTCGTGTTCTGGGGATACCAGCTGTTCATCGTGCTGGCGGCAACCGGCTACCTGCTCGGCATCACGCAGGGCAAGGAATACGCCGAGCCCGAATGGTACGTCGACCTGTGGTTGACCATCGTGTGGGTTGCCTACCTCGCGGTTTTCGTCGGCACGATCGTCAAGCGTACCGAACCGCACATCTACGTGGCGAACTGGTTCTACCTGTCGTTCATCGTCACCGTGGCGATGCTGCACATCGTCAACAACCTGAACTGGCCGGTCAGCTTCGTGGGCAGCCGCAGCTACCCGATCTTCGCAGGCGTGCCGGGCGCGCTGGTGCAGTGGTGGTACGGCCACAATGCGGTCGGCTTCTTCCTCACAGCCGGCTTCCTGGCGATGATGTACTACTTCGTCCCGAAGCAGGCCGAACGCCCGGTCTACTCCTACCGCCTGTCGATCATCCACTTCTGGGCGCTGATCTTCCTCTACATCTGGGCGGGGCCCCACCACCTCCACTACACCGCGCTGCCCGATTGGGCGCAGACGCTGGGCATGGTCTTCTC
>JBEQCK010000184.1:0-6933 GCA_041639335.1 Novosphingobium sp. | reverse complement strand
ACACGGCGACGACACGCAACTGGTTGGCATCCTCCATCCGGCGGATGCGGGTGGAAACGGTGGTTGCGGTAAGGCCAAGGCGTTCGGCGATCTGCTGGTTGTTGGCGCGGCCATTGCTGCGCAACTCGCGGATGATCGCCTGATCGGTTGCGTCGAAGCTGAACACGCGGGCCGCAAGGCTGGTGGCGGTGCGGGCGGGAGGACGCGCCATCAGGCCGCCTCGCAGATGGCGCGCACCGCAGCCCGCGCGCCGTGCATCGCGCCTTCGATGTAGCCGACGCCGGTGGCATCGCCGATAGCATGGACTTCGAACCCGGCGGCGCGCAGTGAATCCGCCAGCGCAAGATCGCCATGCGCGCCCTTGGCGACGACGACGTTGCCGGCAGGCACGGTCTGCTTCGCGCCAGACGCGTCAGCAAAGGTCACGCTGTCCTTGCCGATCTCGATCCCGGTTGCACCGGCGTGCAAGCCGACGCCGTGTTCGGCGAGTTCGGCCATCAGGCGCATGCGGCGCACGAGGGTGAGGCCCTTGCCCATGCGCGGCGCTTCCTCGATCACGTTGACGGTGCGGCCCCGCTCGCTGAGAAATTCGGCGAGTTCGAGGCCGACCAGTTCGCCACCGATGATCGTGACGGTATCGGCCAGCGGCATCCAGGCGTGTGTGGCCTTGCGCACCAGCGCGAGATTTGCCGTCGCGCCGGTGGCCGCGCCGACCTTGGTGGCGAGGCGCGTGAACAGGCCGGTCTTGCGCTTCAACTCGTCGGAGCTTTCACCCAGCATCATGCGGCGCATGTCGTCGCCCGAATAGACGTGGTCCTGATCGTTGCCGGGGATCGATGGCATGTCGCGGATCGCGCCGGTGGCGACGATCACGGTCTGTGCGCCGAGCTCGCGGAGCAGTTCCGGCGTTGCGACGGTCGACAGGCGAACGTCGATACCAGCCTCTTTCACCTCCCGGCGCAGCCATTCGAGCAGGCGCTCGTTCGGTTCATAGGCAAGGCTGGCAAAGCGCAAGGTGCCGCCCAGGCGGTCCGACTTCTCGATCAGCGTGACCTTGTGGCCAAGTGCTGAAAGCCTGCGGGCCGATTCCATACCGCCCGGTCCGCCGCCGATAACCGCGACGTGGCGGGCATTTCCGCTGGCGGCAGGCGCTTCGCCTTCGAATTCGTGAGCAAGGTTGGCGTTGACCGCGCAGCGCGTGGGCTGGCCCATGTAGATCGCCGAGACGCAAGTGTAGCAATAGACGCAGGGGCGCACCTTTTCGGTCTCGCCCATGGTCAGCTTGCGCGGCAGGTGGGGGTCGGCGAGGAGCTTGCGGCCCATGGCGACGAAGTCGGTCTCGCCCTTCGCAATGGCGTTCTCCGCACTGTCCACCTCGATACGGCCCGAGCCGATCACCGGGATCGACACGGCCTTGCGGATTTCGGCCGTGGCGGGAAGGTTCCAATTTTCCAGATGCGGGATGTTCGACTGCGAGTGCAGCTTGCCGACCGAGGTATCATGGTACGAGGTAATGGTGATGGCATCGACGCCAGCGGCTTCGACAAGCCGGGCGTTCTCCTTGGCCATTTCCAGCGTAATGCCGCCGGGCTTGCCCACTTCCTGCGAATCGAGCTTGATCCAGAGCGGAAAGTCGCGGCCGACTTCGGCGCGGATCGCAGCGATGACCTCCAGCGTGAGGCGCAGGCGGTTCTCCACGCTGCCGCCGTACCGGTCGGTGCGTGTGTTGGTGTAGGGCGAGGTGAATGAGGACAGGAGGTAGCCGTGGCCGCCGTGGATCTCGATACCGTCAAAACCGGCTTCCTTGGCGCGGCGCGCGCCTTGGGCAAATTGCTGCACGGCAAGGTCGATGTCGGCCTGTTCGAGCACCTTGATCTCCGGCATCTTCATGCCGGCGAGCGCCTGCAGTTCCTCAATCAGGAAGTAGTCGATGAAGCTGCCCTTGGGCGCAGGCGGCACGGCTGGCCCCCATAGCTTGTGGCCCCAGCGGTTGAAGCTGTATCCTGCAACGAAGCCTCCGTGGTGGAGCTGCGTGGCGATCTTGGCGCCGTGGGCATGGACCCGGTCGGTCAGCGCCTTGAGGCCGGGAATGAAGCGATCGTCCGAAATCGCAGTCTGCTGCATGGCGACCGCACCGACCGGCCAGGCCACGCCGGCCACGCCGCAGATAATCAGGCCCGCCCCACCGCGCGCCTGCTCTTCATGATAGGCGATCAGCTGTTCGCCCACAGTGCCGTCATCTTCCGACAGACTGACGCCCATCGCGGTGACAGCAATGCGGTTCTTCGTCTCCATCGTGCCAATGCGGCCCGGCGAGAGCAGGTGGGGGTAGAGGTTGGAAGACACTTGGCGGTTCCTCGTCCGGGCAGCTGCGGCGCGCAGGATCGTGCCTTACAGCGCCGTATTGTCCATTATTGCGTAACCAATGTATCATCGTCTTACGATAATCAAGGCGGAAAGCGCGTGGATATGCTCTCTTGCGGAATATCCCGCTCAAATTTGCCCGCGAAGACGCGGGTTTTCCACGATTCTATCGTATATTCGTAGAAATATGGATTTGTGGCTACGCATGGTGTTGACAATGCAAGCGCCGTGGCGGCATCTGCGTTACCTGATAGCAAGGGTTTCCGCCAAGGAATCCGGGACAGGATCGAGATGGGCATGGATTGGCAGAGCGAAGTCGACGTGGTCGTCGTCGGATCGGGCGCGGGCGGGATGCTGGCTGCGCTGGTGGCAGCAAAGAACCGCGCCGAAGTGCTGGTGGTCGAGAAAGACAAGCTCTGGGGAGGAACCAGCGCGACTTCGGGCGGCGGCATCTGGATTCCCGGCAGCGATCAGGCCAAGGCCTTGGGCTTCGATGACAATCTCGACGATGCCTTCAAGTACGTCCGCGCGCTTTCGGCCGATAACGTGCCCGACGAGAACATCCGCGCCTATGTCGAGAACGCCGCGCCGATGCTGCGCTGGGTGACCGCCAACACAGGCGTCAACTACACCTCGCAACCCTACCCCGATTATCACGCCGAGAATCCCGGTGGGTCGGTGACCGGATACCGCACGCACTTGCCCGAGATGTTCGACGGTACGCTGCTGGGCGAGGACCTCAAAACGCAGCGGCTGCCATCGCCGGCGGCTAGCCTGTTTGGCTACCTCAACTGGACCTTCGCCGAGACTTACCAGCTGCTCTATCGCGGGCCGGGCTGGCTCACCGGCCTTGCGAAGAACATGGCCAAGTACTGGTTCGACTGGCCGCTGCGCTTCACCTCGCGCAAGGATCGGCGGCTGACGCTGGGCAATGCGCTGACCGGGGGTCTGCGCGTCGCGCTCAACGAAGCAGGCGTGCCGGTCTGGCTGAACACGCCGATGAAGGAGCTGCTCACCGAGCAGGGCCGCGTCGTCGGCATCGTGGTGGAGAAGGACAGCAAGCCCTTTGCCATTCGCGCGCGCAAGGGCGTGGTGCTGGCGGCGGGCGGCTTCGACAAGAACCAGCAGATGCGCGATGCAAATGCGCCGCTCTACAACAAGGCGTGGGCTTCGGGCGGGGTGACCAGCAACACCGGCGACGCGATCCGGGCAGGGCAGGCCGTGGGCGCGGGCACGATGAACATGCATTCGGCCTGGGCTGCGCCGGTGTTCCATGTGCCGGGCGAGGACCGCGGGCGGCTCTGCACCATCGAGCGCGCGCTGCCGGGGTGCATCATGGTCAACCAGAAGGGCCAGCGCTACCTGAACGAGGCGGCCTCGTACCATGTCGTCGGCCAGCAGATGGCGCGGCGGCAGCGTGAGTTCGGCGATGCGTCCCCCAGCTGGATGGTGTTCGACCACAAGTATCGCCACCAGTTCCCGATGGGGCCGCTGCTGCCGCTGGTGCCGGACTGGCTGCAATCGGGGCCAGTCAAGTCGATCCTCAAGAAGGGGCGCACGATTGCCGAGCTCGCAAAGGCCATGGGCGTCGATCCGGCAGCGCTGGAACTGCAGGTGACGCGCTTCAACGCTGGCGCCGCCAAGGGCGAGGACCCTGAATACCATCGTGGCGAAGCGGCTTACGACAAGATGTATGGCGATTACCGCCACCAGCCCAATCCTTGCCTGCGCCCGCTGACCGAGGGGCCGTTCTACGCCTTGCCGATCTACCCCGGCGACATCGGCACCAATGGGGGCCTTCGCACCAATGCCAAGGCGCAAGTGGTCGACGATGCCGGACAGCCGATTGCGGGGCTCTATGCAGTGGGCAACAACGCCGCCTCGGCCATGGGGGAGAGCTATCCGGGCGCGGGCGTGACGATCGGGCCGGCGATGACGTTCGGCTATGTCGCCGCGCGGGACCTGACCGGCGCGAATGCCTGAGGTCCCGAAAATCGTCCGCATCGGCGGGGCGAGCGGGGCGCTGAACGACAGCGCGATTGCCGTGCCCGGGCTGCTCAAGGTCGAGGGGCTGAACTACCTCGCCTTTGACTACCTCGGCGAAGGGGCGATGGGCATCTTCCGGCGGATGAAGCAGGCAGATCCGCGCTCAGGCTTCCTGCCGGACTTCGTCGACATCCACATCGGGCCGTACCTCAAGGAGCTGAAGGCGCGGGGCATCCGTGTGACGGCCAATGCCGGAGGCATGAATCCCGAGGGCCTTGCCGACCTGATCCGCCAGCGCGGGCGTGAGCAAGGGCTGGAACTGCGGGTGGCGACCGTCACCGGCGACGATGTCGAGCATCTCGTGCCGCAGCTTCGCGCCGAGGGCTTGGCGGACATGTACAGCGGTGCGCCTCTGCCCGCGGGCGAGATCGGCATGCACGCCTATATCGGCGCGTTCGGAATTGCCCGCGCGCTGGATGCCGGGGCTGACGTTGTTATTACCGGGCGCGTGGTCGATTCCGCGCTGATCCTGGGGCCGCTGATCCACGAATTCGGCTGGGGGCCAGACGATCTTGATCTGCTGGCGGCAGGCACGGTGGCCGGGCATCTGCTGGAATGCGGCGCGCAGGCGACGGGCGGGACGTTTACCGACTGGCAGGACGTGCCGGGCTGGGCGACCATCGGCTTCCCGGTGGGCGAATGCCATGCCGATGGCAGTGTGGTGATGACCAAGCCCGAAGGCACCGGGGGATTGGTTTCGGTGGGCACTATTGCCGAGCAGCTACTTTACGAGGTCGGCGATCCCCGCGCCTACATCGTGCCTGATGTCGTCTGTGATTTCACCGGGATCACGCTGGAGCAGGTCGGCCCGGACCGGGTTCTGGTGCGCGGGGCGAGGGGCCATGCTCCGCCCGAGACGCTCAAGCTGTGCGGGACGTTTGACGATGGCTGGCGCTCGGTTGCGCTCATTCCGGTGAGCGGGATCGGTGCGGTGGCCAAGGCGCAGCGGACAGCAGATGCGCTGCTCGAACGCGTCTCGGAGATGCTGGAAGAACGCGGCTGGGGGCCGTGGCGGCAGACCCATGTGGAGGTGATCGGCACCGAGACGGCGTGGGGCCCGCGCGCGCAGGCTCTCGCACCGCGTGAAGTGCTGCTGAAAATAGTGGTCGATCATGCCAACCCGGCGGCGTGCATGTTGTTCGGGCGCGAGCAGACCACGGCAATCATGAACATGGCCGTGGGCACCTCGATCGCGCCGATCATCGCCGCGCCACGGGCATTTCCTCTGACGGGCATGTTTTTCGGCCTGATCGACCGTGCCCGCGTCACGCCAGTGGTGGCACTTGACGGGACGGCGCTGGATTTTGCCGATCCGGTGGTGCCGGGGTTCGATCCGAAGCGGCTGCCGAAGATCGAAGGGCAAGTTCCTGCGCAGGAGAGCGAACTGGTTGAGGTGCCGCTGATCCGGCTGGCATGGGCCCGCAGTGGCGACAAGGGGCGGCTGTTCAATGTGGCGGTCATCGCCCGCGAGCCGGCGTTCCTGCCATGGATCCGCGCCAGCCTGAGCGTGGCAGCGGTGACCGACTGGTATCGCCACCTCTTCGACGATCCCGCGAAGGCGCGGGTGGAGGCGTTCGAGGTGCCCGGCGTCCATGCCATCAACTTCCTCGCCCACGATGCGCAAGGGGGCGGTATCAACCTTTCGCCGCGCTTCGATGCAGCGGCCAAGAGCATGGCGCAGCACCTGCTGGAGATGTCGGTGCGCGTACCGGTGACTCTGCTCGATGGAGGACCAGACTGATGGCCGATGACCTGCCCTATCTCGCGCGCGGTGCGAAGCCGGTGGCGACCGACAGCACCATGCTGGTCAGCAACTCGCCCTACCTCAACGAGCCGCGCCTGCGGGACTGGCTGGCCACTGCCTATTTGCGCAAGAGCGGCAAGGATTCGCCGACGACGCTCGACGCGCACAAGCTCTATGGCATTCTTGCCGACATTTTCGACGTGCCGCGGATCGAGGAACTGTTCACGGCTGAGCGCAAGCGCTGGCCCGAACTGGACGCGTGGTTTTCAGAAGGTTTTTCGTCGAACTTCACCGTCGATGAGCTGCTGGGGCACCCGGAGGGCTCGCTCGGCCACACCTTCGGCCGCTACTTGCGCGACAACGGCTTCGAGATCGACATCGTGCCGCGCTTCGTGCCCCGCAACCAGTTCGAATATTTCTCGCTGCGCAGCGGACAGACTCACGATCTGGAACACATCGTCTGCGGTGGCGGCTTCGACATCATTGGCGAGCTGGTGCCCTATTTCGCCCGGCTATCCAACCTTCCACGCTTCCTGGATCCGGAACTGGTCGGCCTGATAAACGCCGGCCAGCTGCTCGGCGCGCTCAGGCTCGTCTCGCGCACCGGGCTGCACTACCAGGCCGCATTCCCGACTGCGCTCAAGGCGGTGCGCTGCGGCATGGATGTGGGCGAACAGTCCGGCCCTTATTGGATGGCGAAGTACGAGGATGTGTTCCACCTGCCGATCGCGGAGGCCCGCAAGGCACTGGGCATCGTCGGCGCGGTAGACCTCGACAGC
>JBEQCK010000183.1:0-7024 GCA_041639335.1 Novosphingobium sp. | reverse complement strand
CCTTGATCCATGTTCCGCCATGGTGCGGAGCATAGAAACTCTTGCGCGTTCCAACCGTTATCACTTGACTCTTGAGCCACGGAGGCCATTTCGCGCACCATGACCAGCGTACAACCGCTGTCGGCCAATGCCGGCACCGCACCCAAGACTCCTTATACTCCCGCCGCGCTGCACGATCTCGTGCTGCAGTCGCTTGACGACGATCAGGCGCAGGAGGTGGTTTCCATCCCGCTCGAGGGCAAGAGCTCCGTTGCCGATTACATGGTGATCGCCTCGGGCCGCTCGACCCGTCAGGTCGCCGCGATGGCGCAGAAGCTGGCCGAGCGCATCAAGCACGGCGGCTTCGGTCACGTGCGGATCGAAGGTCTTCCGGCTGCGGATTGGGTGCTGATCGATGCGGGCGACGTGGTCGTCCACCTTTTCCGCCCGGAAGTGCGCACGTTCTACAACCTCGAACGCATGTGGGCCTTCGGAGACGCCGGCGCGGCGTGATTCGATGTGAAGCTATCCGCATCCGCGGATAGCTTGCGGCACCAGCCCACTCCCCCGGCCCGACCACCCAGAGCCTACTCGGTGAGGTGGTCGGGCCGGGGGAGCGGTCTGGTGCCGCTGCTTTTACACCAAGGGATTCTCTTGCGGTGTAAATCCCGCTAGACCGCTTCCATGCTGCTCCACGTCATCGCCCGCGGGAAGATCGGCCGTTCGCCCGAGGCCGAACTGGTCGAGCGTTATGCCAAGCGCATTTCGTGGGGCTGGAAGATGACCGAGCTGTCCGACCGGGCCAGTGACAAGGGCGGCACTGTCCCCCCACCGTCGCAAACGCCCGCCCGCACTGTCGCGCTTGATGAACGCGGCAAGCAGCTGACCTCAAGCGAGTTCGCCGCGATCCTCGGCCGCTGGCGAGATGATGGCGTGCGCGAATGCCGCTTCCTGATCGGCGCGGCGGACGGTCATGATGATCCTTTGCGCGATTCCGCCGACTTGCTCATTGCCTTCGGCAAGGCCACCTGGCCGCACATGATGGCGCGCGCCATGCTCGCCGAACAGCTCTGGCGCGCCACCAGCATTCTCGCTGGCCACCCTTACCACCGCGAAGGATAGTGGCGCCATGACGTCACGCTTTGCCTTTGTTTCTGCTTGCTTGCTCCTCATTGGGGCCCTCGGCTGGCAGGTAACGGCACAGCAGGCCACGCCCTATGCCAATGCCGGTGAGGCCGGCGAAGTCCTGCGCCGCGCCGGGCAGGCACTGGCGCAATCGCGCAGCCGCGCCGAGCAGCTCGAACAGGCCGCGCGCAAGGCCACCGCCGAGGCAGACCGCACTGCGCGCGAAGCCGCCGCTGTCGCTGCCCGCATCCAGCAGTCCGAGGCCGAGATTCAGCTGGCGCAGGCGAAGATCGTGCTGATTGACCGCCAGCGCGAAACCTTGCGCAACCGCATGGCCAAGCGGCAGGAGCCGGTCGTGCGGCTGACAGCGGCACTGCAGATGATGGCCCGCCGCCCGCTCGCCTTCAGTCTCGTCCGCGCCGATTCGGTGCGTGACACCATCCACTTGCGCGCGGTGATGGAGACCATGCTCCCCGAAGTGCAGAGACGCACCGCTTCGCTGCGTGCCGAGATCGTGCGCGGTCGCAAGCTGCAGGACGAAGCGCGCCTGGCTGCGCAGCAGTTGCGCGAAGGCGAAAAGTCCCTCGGCGCCCGCCGCACCGAACTTGCCGCCCTCGAAAGTCGCCAGCGGCTCGCATCGCGCGCGGCGCAGGGCGTTGCCGCGCAGGAATCCGATCGCGCGCTGGCCTTGGCCGAACAGACACGCGACCTGTCCGGCCTGATGGGCAGGCTCGAGGCCGACGGTGCCTTGCGCCAGCAACTTGCCGCGCTGCCCGGCCCGGTGCTGCCGCCGACCCGTCCGGGCGAGGTGCTCAAAGTGCTGGACGCGTCGCCACCGCTGCTCGCCACCTCCACGCCGAAGCTCGCCTGGATCATGCCGGTCTCGGGCCGTCTCGTCTCGGGCTTCGGCGCGCAATCGCCCACGGGCCTGACCACGGGCGTTTCGCTCGCGCCTGCGGGAGGCGCGCAAGTCGTCTCTCCGGCTGATGGCCGCGTCGCCTTTGCCGGGCCCTATCGCGGCTATGGCACCATCGTCATCGTCGAACATTCCGGCGGCTGGACCACGCTCGTCACCAACCTCGGCCGCATTGCCGCGCGGGTTGGCGACAAGGTCGTGCAGGGCTCGCCGCTGGGAATCGCCGGGCCGGGCCGTCCGGTCCTCACGGTCGAGCTCCGCCGCGACGGCACCCCGGTCAATCCGCTCGACGTGCGCGGCTGACGTCGCTGGTCGGCCGCAGTCTGCTGTTCGTCGACCAAACGGGCTCGCCCTGTCCCAAAACCTCATCTGGTGTTAATTCAGCGCCGGTTATAGAACCTCTGCAATGATTGCCTCTTCGCGAAAGGCCCCCGGGCAAATGAAGTTCGCCCCCCTGTTGCGCGCCACTGCGCTCGTTACCGCCGTAGCGCTGATCCCGGTTGCGACCACCGGCCTTGCCGCCGTCGACGCCAAGTCCGGGCCTGAATTCGGCAAGCTCATGGCCGTCTACGAACGCATCAAGTCGAGCTATGTCGAACCGGTCGACGACGACAAGCTGCTCAAGGGCGCGATCGACGGCATGCTCGCCACGCTCGATCCGCACAGCGCCTACCTCGATGCCCGCGATTTCGAGAACCTGCGCACGCAGACCGAAGGCTCCTATGGCGGCCTCGGCCTGTCGGTCACCATGGACGACGGCGCGGTCAAGGTCATCGCGCCGACCAAGGGCAGCCCGGCAGACCTCGCCGGCATCAAGGCGGGCGACTTCATCACCCACCTCGATGGCAAGCTGATCTACGGCGGCTCGCTGGACGAGGCGGTCGATCAGATGCGCGGCGTCCCCGGCACGCAGATCAAGCTCAGCGTCTTCCGCCCCGGCCGCGACGAACCTTTCGACGTCACCATCACGCGCAAGATCATCGAATTGAAGCCGGTCGGACTCGAGATGAAGGGCAACGTCGCCGTCATTTCGGTCTCCAGCTTCAGCGCCGATGTCGGCGCATCGGTCCAGCGCGCCTGGAACGATGCCAAGGCGAAGACCGGCGGCAAGGTCACTGGCCTCGTGCTCGACCTGCGCGGCAACCCTGGCGGGTTGCTCGATGAAGCCGTGGCTCTGTCTGACCTGTTCCTCGACAAGGGCACGATCGTCTCACAGCGCGGCCGCTATGCCCGCGATACCGAGGTTTACCCTGCCGAGATCGACACCAAGGGCGATATCGCCAAGGGCATTCCGATGATCGTGCTGATCGACGAAGGCTCGGCCTCGGCCTCGGAAATCGTCGCAGGGGCCCTGCAGGACCAGCACCGCGCCGTGGTCATGGGCCAGCGCAGCTTCGGCAAGGGCAGCGTGCAGACGCTGATCCCGCTCACCCGCGATACCGCGGTCAAGCTCACCACAGCGCGCTATTACACGCCTTCGGGCCGCAGCGTGCAGGAGGGCGGCATCGATCCCGATATCACCGTGCCGCAGATTTCCGACCCCGACCTGCGCAAGCGCCAGCTGCGCTCCTACCGCGAGAGCGACCTGCGCGGCCATCTGATCAACGAGATCAAGCTCGAGGACAAGGACCTCGAGAAGGACAAGATCGAGGACCCGCGCTTCAAGATGACGCCGGAAGAATTGAAGGCGAAGGACATCAAGGATTTCCAGCTCTACTACGCCGTGCAGACCTTGAACCGGACCCAGCCGCGCGCCGCGCTTGCAGCGAAGATGAAGCGCTAATAGGGCGAAGGTCATGACCTCGCAGCAGTCCCGCAACGCCGCCTATGCGCTTGCCCTGATCGTCCCCGCCGCGCTGATGAGCGGGGCGCTGATCTCGCAATACGTGTTCGGGCTTTATCCCTGCCAGATGTGCTGGTGGCAGCGATACCCGCACATCGCCGCCATCGTGCTGGCGGTTCTGGCGCTTTCGATGAAGGGCAAGGGGTCTGGCGATCTGGCAGTGACGCTCGCTGCCATTGCCGTCGGCATCTCGGGCCTGATCGGCGGGTTTCATGCCGGTGTCGAATCTGGCTGGTGGGAAGGCGTCACCGCCTGTTCCACGGTCGCGGGCGGCGGCAATCCGCTCGATGCGATCATGAATGCCCCGGTCGTGCGTTGTGATGTTGCCCCTTGGGATCTCTTCGGAATCAGCCTCGCCGGGTTCAATTTCCTGATCGCGACAGCAGGCGCGATCCTCGTGCTTGCGCTGCTGGGCAAGAGCCGCAAGGGAGCGTGAGATGACCAAGTTCGCCGAAATGCTGCGCGTCGACCAGGCCGGCGAATTCGGCGCGACGCGGATATACGCAGGCCAGCTTGCCGTGATGGGCAACCGCGCCCCGCATTCGGCGGAAATCGCCGCCATGGCCGAACAGGAAGCCGGGCACCGCGAAAAGTTCGATGCGCTGATCGCCAAGCGCGGCGTGAGGCCCACCGCGCTCCAGCCGGTATGGTCTGCAGCAGGCTTTGCCCTTGGCGCCGCCACCGCCCTGATCGGTCCCGAAGCGGCGATGGCCTGCACTGCCGCGATCGAGACCGAGATTGACCGGCACTACACCGAACAGCTCGAAGAACTGGGCGATCAAGACCCCGAACTCGCCGCGATGATCCGCGAATTCCGGGATGACGAGCGCGAGCATCGCGATGCCGCCCTTGCCGCAGGCGCGGAAAAGGCGCCCGCCTATCCCGTGCTGTTCCACGCCATCCGCCTGGGCTGCCGCGCCGCCATCGCACTTTCCAAGCGGATTTGATCCAGCGCAGGGAACTGCGCTCCTTCATCTACCATTCACAGGCAGCGCGCCCTATATCGGGGCAAGCCTGACCGGAGACCGATGATGAAGCGCCTGATCCCTGCCGCCCTGCTGCTGTCCAGCGCCTTTGCCGCTCCTGCCCTGGCTCAGGCGGACCAGCCGCTGGTCGATCCCGCGGGCGAAAAGGTCAACCAGCTGATCGTCTATGGCGACGATCCCTGCCCGAAGTCCGAAGGCAGCACGATCACCGTCTGCGCGCGCAAGGAAGAGGAAGAGCGCTTCCGCATTCCAAAGCCCCTGCGCGACAATCCCAATGCCCTTGTCAATCAGGCCTGGAGCCAGAAGGTCCGCGCTTATGAAACGGTTGGCAACTTCGGCACCAATTCCTGCTCGGCCGTGGGTGCTGGCGGCGCTACCGGCTGCCTTTCCCGCCTCATCGATCGCGCCTATGCCGAGAAGAAGAACAGCACCGACGTCCAGTTCGGCAAGCTGATCGAGGAAGAACGCGCCAAGCGTCTCGAGACGATCGACGCCGATGCCGCCGCCGAACAGGCGCGGGTCGAGCAGATCGAGAAGGAATACGAAGCGAGGCTGAAGCGCGAACGCGAACAGGCGGGCGAAGCTCCGGGCACCCCTGCGCCAGTGCAGCCGTAACAGCCCTCCCGCTTGCGGGAGGGCGTAGAACTGTCGCTTATCTCCCCTCCCGCAGGCGGGAGGGGCTGGGGGTGGGCACCGGCGACAGCCGGTAAAGTCAGCCTAAAGCGATATCCGGCGCGTCTTCCTGCTTCATGCCGACAGTGTGATACCCCGCATCGACATGATGCGTCTCACCGGTCACCCCCGATGACAGGTCCGAAAGCAGGTACAGGCCCGCACCGCCAACGTCCTCGATGGTCACGTTGCGGCGCAGCGGGCTGTTCAGCTCGTTCCACTTGAGGATGTAGCGGAAGTCGCCGATGCCGCTGGCGGCCAGCGTCTTGATCGGTCCTGCCGAAATCGCATTCACGCGCACGCCCGAGGGCCCGCAGTCGTTGGCGAGGTACTTCACGCTGGTTTCCAGCGCCGCCTTGGCCACGCCCATCACGTTGTAGTGCGGCACGACCTTTTCCGCGCCGTAATAGGTTAGCGTCAGGATCGAACCACCGTTCGGCATCATCTCCATGGCCCGCTTGGTCACCGCCACAAGGCTGTAGGCCGAGATGTTCATGGTCATCAGGAAATTGTCGAGCGTGGTGTCGTAGAACTTGCCCCGCAGCTGGTTCTTGTCCGAATAGCCGATGGCGTGGACGATGAAGTCGATCGTCGGCCACCGCTCCTTAAGCGTCTCAAAGGTCTGGTCGAGCGCGGCCATGTCGGACACGTCGCATTCGATCAGGAAATCGCTGCCAAGGCTCGCTGCCAGCGGGCGCACGCGCTTTTCCAGCGCCTCGCCCTGATAGGAAAAGGCCAGTTCCGCGCCATGTTCGTGCAGCTGCTTGGCAATGCCCCAGGCGAGCGACTTGTCATTGGCCAGGCCCATGATCAGCCCGCGCTTGCCTTGCATAAGTCCGGTCATGCGTTCTCGTTCTCGCTTCTTGTCTCGTTCCCGGCGCGGCCCTGTTCGGCGCGCGCGCGATTGTCGGCCTGTCCCAGCATGTCGCGCTCTTCCGGCGTTTCGGCAAGCGCGGCGTTGAGTTCGGCCCCTACGACCATCCCTAAGCCGACCAGCCAGAAAAAGAAAAGAGCGATCATCACCCCGGCAAGGCTGCCGTAGGTCAGATCGTAGGAGAAAAAGGTGCGCAGCGCAGTCGGCAGCAGCGTCGTCACCACGATCCACCAGACCGTCACGAACAGCGCCCCCGGCCATTTGGGATAGCCGCGCCCGCGATAAGCGCCGGGCGTCAGCGAAATGAACAGCAGCCACAGCGCGCCATAAAGAACCGCAGCCGGAATGAAGCGCGACAGGGCAAGGCTGCCAAGCAGATCCGCAAATTGCGGCAGCCACGCCTCGATCACCTCCTGCGCCGCGCCGATCACGACTTGTGCGAAAATGGCGAGCAGGATCAGGACAACCGACGCCAGCGTGATTCCGGTCGATGCCAGCCGGTATCGCCAGAAGGCGTGCTCCCAGCGCGTGCCATAGGCGCGGCGCAGGATGTCGCGGATCGTCTCGACCAGACTGCCGACCGTCCACAGGCCAACGATGCCGCCGGCCCACAGCAGCCACCCGGTAGA
>JBEQCK010000182.1:0-7049 GCA_041639335.1 Novosphingobium sp. | reverse complement strand
GAAATAGTCGCCCGTGCTTGCGGCATTGCCGCTGGCGGTATCACGCCAGCGCGAGCGGCCCTGCGGGGCGCGGCCCTTGCCGGTATAGTGCCGGTCGCCCACTTCCCAATCGTGGGTGCGCCGATCACCGCGCATGTCCTGATCCATCCATCCGGCCGGCGGATCGCCCAGCGGCGTTGACGCCCCGGTCGCACCGGATCGGCCCCACTGGTCCTGGCCGCGGCTGCTGCGATCAAAATGATCACGATCGAATTCCGGGGCGAACTCGCCGGAATAGTCGCGCGACTGGCGTCGCTCTTCGTCCTGCCAGCGGTCGCGCGAATTCCAATCCATGCGTTGGCCCATGGTTTTTCTCCTCTCAAGGCGTTGTCATGTAACCAGAACGGCCGGGCGCCCGCCCTGCCCCCTCGGTCCGGCGCATTCGCCGTCCACCCCATCGTGACTGCCAGAGAACACGCTTTGCGCTTGCCAAGCGCGCGGGGCCTGTCGCATCACGCCGCTTGATATCTGCAGGAAGACGAATGCTCATCGGGATCGATCTGGGAACCACCAACAGTGCGGTGGCCATGTGGCAGGCAGGCGAGAATGGCGGCGAGGCAAAGCTCGTGCCCAATGCTCTCGGGGCGCTGCTCACACCTTCTGCGGTCTCGGTCCTGCCCGATGGCACGACGCTGGTCGGCGCCGCCGCGCTGGAGCGGATGGGCCTGAAGGATGGTGCCACCGCAACCAGCTTCAAGCGCTTCATGGGCACCGACCGCAAGGTGCGGCTGGGCAAGAAGGAGTTCTCGGCCGAGGACCTGTCCGCGCTCGTGCTCATGGCCCTTCGCGACGATGTGGCCGCCCACACCGGCACTCGCCCCACCGAGGCCGTCATCACCGTGCCTGCCTACTTCAACGACCGTCAGCGCAAGGCGACCCGCCGCGCCGGTGAACTGGCGGGGCTGACCGTTCGCCGCCTGATCAACGAGCCGACCGCCGCCGCGCTGGCCTTCGGCCTGCAGGACAAGGCCGAGCGCGAGCCGTTTCTGGTGTTCGACCTTGGCGGCGGCACCTTCGACGTGTCGATCGTCGAGATGTTCGAAGGCATCGTCGAAGTGCGCGCCTCGGCAGGCGACAACCGGCTGGGCGGCGACGATTTCAACACAGCCCTTGCAACCGCTGTGCGCGGACGGCTCGATCCTGATGGCCTGCTGGCCAAGCTGGAGGAGCCGCGCGCGCAGGCCCTGCTGCTGCAGGCCGCCGAACGCGCCAAGCGCACTCTGAGCGAAGGGCAGGAAGCCGAATTTGCGGTCACCGTCGCGGACCAGCGGCTTTCCACGACGATCACCACCAGCGAGTTCGAGGCGCAGGCCGAAGGCCTGATCCGCCGGTTGCGTGACCCGGTCGTGCGCGCGCTGCGCGACAGCCAGATCGATGCCGCATCCTTGAGCGAGGTCGTGCTGGTCGGCGGGGCCACGCGCATGCCGGTGGTGCGAAAGGCCATCACCCGCCTGTTCGGGCGCTTTCCCAATTCCTCGGTCCATCCCGACCATGCTGTCGCGCTCGGCGCGGCCATTCAGGGCGGGCTGATCGCGCGCGATGGCGGGCTCGAGGAAATCCGCATCACCGACGTCTGCCCGTTCACACTGGGCATCGAAACAGCCGAGCATTCGGCGCGCGGGACGGTCCAGCAGGGCCTGTTCTCGCCGATCATCGAACGCAACACCCCGGTCCCGGTCAGCCGCTCGGGGCTGTACAGCACGATCGGCGACAACCAGAAGCAGATCGAGGTGAAGATCTACCAGGGCGAGGCGCGCGAGGTTTCGGGCAACGTCCACCTCGGCCAGATCAAGGTGCCGGTCCCGCCGCGGCCTGCCGGCGAAGTCTCGATCGACGTGCGCTTTTCCTACGACAGCTCGGGCCTGCTCGAGGTGGACGTGGAAGTGCCGCTGACCGGCGCAAAGCACAACCTCCTCATCATCGACGAGGAAGACCGCAAGGCCGCCAAGGACCTCGATGCCCGGCGCCAGGCCCTGGCCGCGCTGAAGCACCACCCGCGCGAGGAGGCAGGCAACCAGGCGCTGCTGGCGCGGGCCGAGCGCTGCTACGAGGAATTCCTCGGCGACGTTCGGGCCGTGATCGGCGACCGCACGCGCATGTTCGTCGCCGCGCTCGACAGCCAGGACCCCCGCCGCATTGCCGATGCCTCGGTCGCGCTGGCCGAGCTGCTCGACATGCTCGAAGCCAACCCGCCGCTTTGACCGCGATTCCATGACACCAACTCAGGCCTGGAAGGTCCTCGGGATCGCAAAGACGCCGGACGTGGCGGCGATCCGGCGCGCCTATGCCGAAAAGCTCAGGGCGATGGACGTCGACAAGAACGTCGCCGGCTATGCCCGGCTGCGCGAGGCGCGCGATGCAGCGCTGCGCTGGGCCAGGATGCAGGCGGCACCGCCAGCGCAGGAGGAAGAGTTCGATCCCTTCGCCGGCGTCACGCCGGCCGAGGAGGTTGAACAGGCCGCTCCCGAAGCCGAACAATCCAGCTGGCTCTACGCCGCCCCTGCAGTGCAGGGCGAGGTCGATCCCAGCCTGACGCGCAAGCTGGGCGAGGCCTCCCCGAAGCTTGACGTGACGCCCGGGTTCGTCGCCGCGCAGGCCCCGGCCGAACAGGCCATTGCGGTCAAGCGCGACCCGTTCGAACGCCCCGTCCTGCTTGGGCTTGAGCCGACCTCGGACGCGGTCATGCCGGCATGGGCGCACGAACAGGCGCTCTATCGCCTGCTGCTGCCCGATACGGTGGACGACGACGAGGAAACGCTCCCGCCGCTCGAAGGCTGGGAAGAGGCCATGGCGCTCGGCCACCTCAAGGCGGTGCTGCGCAATGCCGAAAGCGTCAGCGTGACCGCGTTTGACGAGATCGACAACTGGCTGGCCGGCATTCTTGCCCGCAGCTGGCCGCGCTCGGCGCCGCTGCTGGAACCCGCCGCAGCGCTGTTCGGTTGGGAAAGCGAGCGGGGGCAGGTTTCGGAACGGCCCGCCATTGCCTTCCTCAACGCCCGCCTGCGCGGCCTGCGTTTCCGCGAGAAGGTGCAGGATCCCAAGCACCCCCTGCACAAGGCGTGGAACGAGCTGACCACACCGGCGCAGCAGGGCAGCCGCAGGGGCTGGTTCGTCAAGCGCGCCCAAGTCGATCAATTGCTCGACGGGGTGCGCAAGAACTTTCCCGAAGTGGAGCACTACTTCGATCCGTGGCGCGTGGCGCTGTGGGAGAAGAAGGCGAGCAGCGATGTCGGCCAGGGCTGGTTCAGCAGCGGGCGACTGATCGTCCTGGCGGTGATCTTCGGCATTCAGATCCTGCGGGTCGTATTCAGCAGCAACGACAGTTCGACCGAACCCCCGCCGGTGCCCGAGATTTCGATCAGCCAAAGCGCGCAGGAGAAGGAAATCATCAGCCGCGCGGTTTCGACGGTGTTCGGCCCGGAGATCACCTTCGACGGGCTGCAATCGCTCCAGCCTGATCTCGCCGCCTTGTTCAGCGCCAATCGCACCATTGCCCGTGCCGATGGCAGCAGCGACGCGGCCTACGCCTCGAAAGTGCAGGATCTGGTGCGCGAGCGCATGTATGCGACCGCGCTGGTCGAAAAAGGGGGCTTGCTGACCGACGTGCAGCGCATTCGCGCCGACTTGCTGCGCGCGGCGCGCAAGACCGGGGCGGACGCCTGCATGGCATTCCTGCGCAACCGGCGGATGCCCCCGGCAGTCGTGGTGCCGCCCACGGTGCTGGAACGCGAACGCGCTTTGGCGGTGAAGATGCTCGACGCCCGCCAGCTTGGTCCGCCGCAGCGGATCAACCCGGGGACGGCCAGCGTGCCCGGCGAACTGATCGGCAAGGTGATCACCGAGACCGGCATTCCCGACAAGCGCGTGCGGCAAGCCATGGGCGGCAAGGGCTCCGACGCGGACCAATGCGCGGTGACCATCGGCCTGATCGACGCGGCGCTCGGCTGGAAGGTGCCGAAGGAGCGCGAGGCAATCCTTTCGGTTCTGTGAGGCGGTGCCTATCTTGTGACTGATGGAACCTGCACCGGCAATTTTCTCCGAACGTCATCCTGAACCTGTTTCAGGATCCATGGTGCGGATCAGCGCTCCGGCCTGTGGCGGAAGATGGACCCTGAAACGAGTTCAGGGTGACGAAACGAACGATGGCCGTTCAGTCCCGGCAGACTGGCATTGACGCTCGCAACCTCCATCACCGATTGGTTTGCGGGCCGCGGCTGGCGGGTGCGGCGGCACCAGAGCGAGATGCTGGAGGCGGCGCGCGCAGGCGATCATGCGCTGCTGGTTGCCGATACCGGCGCGGGCAAGACGCTGGCCGGCTTTCTGCCGACCTTGCAGGACTTTGCAGGTGGCAATCCTCCGGGGGACGGATTGCACACGCTCTATGTCTCGCCGTTGAAGGCGCTGGCACATGACGTGCAGCGCAATCTGCTGACCCCCATCGACGAAATCGGCCTTCCGATCAGGGTGGAGACGCGCAGCGGGGATACTCCTTCGGATCGCAAGGCAAGGCAACGCGCGAAGCCGCCGCACATTCTGCTGACGACGCCCGAATCGCTGTCCTTGCTGTTGAGCTACCCGGAAGCTGCGACGATGTTTGCAGGGCTCAAGCGCGTGATCGTCGACGAGGTCCACGCCTTTGCCACCGGCAAGCGCGGCGATCTTCTGGCGCTCTCGCTGGCGCGGCTGCAGGCCATTGCGCCCGACATGCGGCGCGCGGCACTTTCGGCGACGGTGGCCGATCCGCAGGACTTCTGCGCCTGGCTCGCTCCCGATGGCGATGCCTCTTCCGTGCGGCTGGTCGAAGGCGAGGCAGGCGCCAGGCCCGAGCTTTCGATCATGAACCCCGAGGACGAGCGCGTGCCCTGGGGCGGGCATGCCGCCGCCTGGGCCGTGCCGCAGCTCTATGAGGAGATCAAACGCAACCAGACGACGCTGATCTTCACCAACACGCGGTTTCTGGCCGAATACATCTTCCAGCTGCTGTGGGACATCAACGACGATCACCTGCCCATAGGCATCCACCACGGCTCCTTGTCCAAGGAGGCGCGGCGCAAGGTCGAAGGGGCGATGGCGCGCGGCGAGTTGCGCGCGCTGGTCTGCACCGCCAGCCTCGATCTCGGCGTGGACTGGGGTGATGTCGATCTGGTCGTGCAGATGGGCGCGCCCAAGGGTTCGTCGCGCCTGCTGCAGCGCATCGGCCGCGCCAACCACCGGCTCGATTGCCCCAGCCGCGCCCTGCTGGCGCCCGGCAACCGCTTCGAATTTCTCGAGGCATTCGCCGCGCAGGAAGCGGTCCACGAAGGGCGGCGTGACGGCGAGGACTTCCGCCCCGGCGGGCTCGACGTGCTGGCGCAGCACGTCATGGCCTGTGCCTGTGCCGGACCGTTCGATGAAACGGCGCTGCTGGCCGAAGTGCAATCGGCCCACCCCTACCGCTGGATCGACGAGGAGCAGTGGCAGCGCGTGCTCGAATTCGTGGCAACCGGCGGCTACGCCCTGCGCGCCTATGACCGCTTCAAGCGCATCGTCCGCGACAGGCAGGGCACATGGCGGCTGACCCATCCCGAGCACGCGGCACGACACCGGCTCAACGCCGGGATCATCGTCGATTCCGAGATGCTCGACGTGCGCTTTCGCAACGGCCGTTCGCTGGGCAAAGTCGAGGAGAGCTTCGGCGCCACGTTATCTCCCGGCGACACGATCCGCTTTGCCGGCATGGACCTCGAAGTCGAAGGCGTGCGCGATCTCGAACTGATCGTGCGCGCTGCCAAGAAGCCCGGTCAGATCCCCAGCTACATGGGCGCGCGCCTGCCGCTGACCACGCACCTGTCAGACCGCGTGCGCGGCCTGATGGTCGACCGCGCGGGCTGGTCGCGCTTTCCCGACGACGTGCGCGAATGGCTGGAGATGCAGGACTGGCGCAGCCGCCTGCCGGGACCGGGCATGTTGCTCGCCGAAAGCTTTCCGCACCATAACAAGTACTACACGGTCTACTACACCTTCGAAGGCTGGAACGCGAACCAGTCGCTCGGCATGCTGATCACCCGGCGGATGAACGAGTTGGGCCTCGCCCCATTGGGCTTCGTCGCCAACGACTATTCGCTGGCAGTGTGGGGCGCCAAGCCGGTGCTGGACCCGGCGCCGCTGCTGTCGCCCGATATCCTTGCGCACGAATTCGTCGAATGGGTACAGGAATCGCACCTCCTGCGCCGCGCCTTCCGCGAAGTGGCGGTGATCTCCGGGCTGGTAGAACGGCAGCATCCGGGCAAGCGCAAGTCGGGCAAGCAGGTGACCTTCTCGACCGACCTGATCTACGACGTGCTGCGCAAGTACGAGCCCGACCACCTTCTGATCCAGGCGGCGTGGGCCGATGCCCGCGCGCGGATGACAGACGTCGGGCGTCTGGGCGACCTGCTCGACCGCGCGGCAGGCCAACTGGTCCACGTCGAACTCGACCGCGTCAGCCCGCTCGCCGTGCCGGTGCTGGTGATGATCGGCCGCGAAACCACGCCGGCAGGCGCGGCTGATGACGAGCTTCTGGTCGAGGCGGAGAGCCTTGCGGCGGCAGCAATGCGGGCGGATTGAGGTGTCAGAACGCGGGACCCCGGGTCTAGCCCGGGGTGACGAAGGAAAAGATGCGCTGAAACAACCGTCACCCCGGACTTGATCCGGGGTCCCGCTTCAATTCAATTCGTCTCGCGTGCCAGCCTGTCGGCCAGTTCGGCAATTTCCGACGGATCGAGCAGCCACGTCCGCGTCGCCCGCCCCTCGCGGTGGATCGGCTTGGTCAACAGCACCCGTGCGTTGTCGCGGGCATGGGGCTTGTAGAGGCCGTAGTGCAGCGCGCAGTCGCGGATCGTGCCGATGATCGGCGCGCGGCCCTCAAGGTCGATCATGGTGGCGGGCTGATCCCACGGAATGTCGTCGGTATAGGCCACGATCAGAGTCCTATTGTTGCGGCACCGGCCCGCTCCCCCGGCCCGGCCACCCATAGGATACACTGTCGGGTG
>JBEQCK010000181.1:0-7078 GCA_041639335.1 Novosphingobium sp. | reverse complement strand
CGTGATTGGTGCTCTGGGGGCGATCGGCCAGAATAACATCAAGCGCCTGATGGCCTATTCGTCGATCAACAACGTCGGCTTCATCCTGATCGGGCTTGCCACGGCAACGCGCTCAGGCGCTGCGGCGATGCTGGTCTACATCGCGATCTACGTGGCGATGTCGGTTGCCGGGTTTGTCGCAGTGCTGCTGCTGCGTGACGAGAATGGCGAGCAGGTTGAGGCGATATCGGACCTTGCGGGGCTTTCGAAGACCCGTCCGTGGATTGCCCTGGCGATGGCCTCGGTGATGTTCAGCTTGGCCGGTATTCCGCCGCTGTTCGGCTTCTGGGGCAAGTTCGTGGTGTTTCAGGCAGCAGTGCAGGCCGACATGATCGTGCTTGCCGCGATCGGTATCGCAGCTTCCGTGATCGGTGCGTTCTACTACCTCAAGGTCGTCAAGGTCATGTACTTCGATGAACCGGCCGACGTGGTGAAAGGCGCGGGCGAGCCTTCGCACACCGTGCTGCTGGTACTGTCCAGCCTTGCAATCTCGCCGCTGGGCTACCTTGGCACCAAGTGCCTCGGCACGCTGGCTAACTACGCCGCCGCGGCGCTGTTCCCGGTCGGCTGATCAATTGATCGAAACTGTCGCCGAAATTCCCTCGACCAATGGCGCGTTGCTTGCGCGCCTTGGCGTTGGAGAGGTCTTCGCCGAGGGTTACTGGTTGATTGCTGATCGGCAAAGCGCCGGGCGCGGGCGCGCCGGGCGTGCTTGGAGCGACGGCTTCGGCAACTTCATGGGGTCGACCGTCGTCAACCTGCGCGGTTCCGATCCCTTGCCGCAGACGCTGGCGCTGGTCGCCGGGCTGGCTTTGCACGAGACGGTTTGTGCCGCCGCCCCGGCAATGGCTGATCTCTATCTGAAGTGGCCGAACGACCTGCTTGTAGGTGAGGCCAAGCTGGCGGGGATTTTGCTCGAGCGCCAGCGTGATACTGTGGTCATCGGTATCGGCGTAAACCTCGCGCAAGCCCCACAATTGCCGGACCGGGCGACAATATCGCTGCGTGATCTGGGCATCGACATTTCCCGCGACCGGTTTGCCGCTGATCTTGCGGCCCGGCTGCGCGATGCGATCGACCGGTGGCACTATGGGGAGTGGCCGTTGTTGCGCCAGCAGTGGATTTCCCGCGCCTTGCCCACAGGGACGCTTGTTTCAGTCAAGGATAGCGACCACGGCACTATCATGGGTGCGTTTGCCGGGATCGATGATGACGGCGTTGCCCTTCTTCGCTTGGCGGACGGTGCCGTCCGTGCCATCCACGCAGGCGACATAGATATGGTGGGTTCCCATGCTTCTGGCGGTTGACGTCGGCAATACCAACATCGTCTTCGCGCTGTTCGAAGGCCGCGAGATCAAGTCGCGCTGGCGCGTGGCTACCGATCCACGCCGGACGGCCGACGAATATGCGGTGTGGTTGCTGCAACTCATGCAACTGCAAGGCATTGACCGCAATGCGGTGAGCAAGATCATCATCTCGACGGTGGTGCCGCGCGCGCAGCACAACCTCGAGGTCCTCTCGCAGAAATACTTCGGGCTCGATCCGCTGATCGCCGGGCAGGCGCCGGTGGAGTGGGGTTTCGAGGCAGACGTTGACGAGCCGCGCTCGCTGGGCGCGGACCGTGCCGTCAATACCGTGGCAGCCCATGCCAAGTATCCCGGTGACCTGATCGTCGTGGATTTCGGGACGGCTACGACCTTTGACGTGGTAGACTTCAACGGTGCGTACAAGGGCGGGATTATCGCGCCGGGGATCAACCTGTCGCTCGATGCACTGGTGACGGCAGCCGCGAAACTGCCGCGCATCGCAATCGCGCCGCCGCAGGGCAATAATCGCCGGGTCATTGGTCGCAATACCGAAGATCAGATGCAGATCGGCGTGTTCTGGGGCTATGTCGCGATGATGGAAGGCCTGATCGCGCGACTGCGGTCCGAGATCGGTCGCCCGGCCAGGATCATCGCGACGGGCGGCCTCGCCGTGCTGTTTGACGAGCATACCGAGATTTTCGATCACGTGGATACCGATCTTACCCTCGACGGCCTCGCGATCCTTGCTGAAAGAGTGTCCAATTCGTGAAGCCTGCCAAGGAACTCCTCTTCCTCGCCCTCGGTGGCTCGGGCGAGATCGGGATGAACGTCAACCTATATGGGTGTGACGGCAAGTGGCTGATGGTCGATCTCGGCATGACCTTCGCCGACCCGTATTATCCCGGCATCGACCTGGTTTTTGCAGACCTCGATTTCATCGAACAGCGTCTCGATGACTTGGTAGGTATCGTGCTGACCCATGCGCACGAAGACCATATTGGCGCCGTCCCTTATTTCGCACAGGACCTCGGTGTGCCGCTTTATGCGACGCCTTTCACGGCCAAGCTTGTCCATGAGAAGCTGGTCGAAGCGGGTATCGAGGACGAGGTCGAACTCAACGTCATCGACCATCTCGACAGGTTCGAACTCGGCCCCTTCGGCATTCGCTACGTGCCGCTGGCGCACTCGATTGCTGAAGGCAATGCGCTGCTGATCGACACCCCGCATGGCCGTATTTTTCATACCGGCGACTGGAAGCTGGACGACGAGCCGCGCATCGGTACTCCGGCTACCGAAGAAGAGCTGACCGCCATCGGTGATGAGGGCGTGCTGGCGCTCGTCTGTGATTCCACGAACGTGTTCAACCCCAAACCCTCCGGTTCGGAAGGTGAAGTGCGTGCTGGACTGCTCGAGGCGGTTGGCGCGCAGAAGGGGCGCCGTGTCGTCGTCACCACCTTCGCTTCCAACGTGGCGCGCCTGCAGACGCTGGGTGAAGTGGCTGAGGCGACCAATCGCAAGCTGTGCGTTGCGGGGCGGTCGCTCGATCGGATCATCCGCGTCGCGCAATCCTGCGGCTATCTCAAGAACTTCCCAGACCTCGTCCACATGGATGATGCCATGGATGTGCCGCGCGGCGAACTGCTGGTGCTGGCGACAGGTGGGCAGGGTGAGCCGCGCGCTGCACTGGCACGCATTGCCGGCGATCAACACCCGGTACGGCTCGAGAAGGGCGATGTGGTGCTATTCTCCAGCCGCCAGATTCCGGGCAATGAACTTGCCATCGGCCGCATTCAGAACGCGCTGGCGGAAAAGGGCGTGCGGATCGTGACCGACAGGCAGTCGATGATCCATGTCTCTGGCCACCCCGGTCGCCCCGAACTGGTGGCACTGTATGACTGGATCCGGCCTGAGATCCTGGTGCCTGTCCATGGCGAAATTCGCCACATGGCCGAGCAGGCGCAACTTGGGCTGGACGAGGGGATTCCCAAGGCGATCCTGCAGAAGAACGGCGATCTTATCCGGCTTGCCCCTGATGGTCCAAAGAAACTGTCGGAAGAGCGCTCCGGGCGACTGGTACTCGATGGCGACATTATCGCTCCCGCCGATGGTGAGGGTGTGGTTGCGCGGCGCAAGCTTTCGCAGAACGGACTGATCACTGCGGCACTTGCGGTGCGGCACGATGGGCAACTGGTTTCGGACGTGGAGATTGCCTCGATCGGCATTCCGCTGGACGAGGATATGGAGGCCTTCGTGGCCGAGGCCAAGGTCGAGGCATCGCAGGCCGTGCGCAACCTCAAGGGCGATCGCAAGCGTGATCGCGTGGCCGTGGCGGAGGCCGTCAGACTGGCAGTCAGGCGCACGGGACAACGCTGGTCGGGCAAGAAGCCGGTCGTGCAAGTGCTCCTGCGGGAAAGCTGAAGCCATGAAGATCACGTCGATCATTGCGATTTACGGCCTGTTCTGGGTCATGGCGGCGTTCATCGTCCTGCCGTTTGGCGTGCGCACGCATGACGAGCTCGGGCAGGAGAAGGTGCTTGGTCAGGCTGACAGCGCGCCCGGCAACTTCGCCCCTCGCAAGATCGCGATCCGTGCGACGATCCTATCGGCCGTGATGTTCGCGTTCTTCTATGCGAACTATTTCAATGGCTGGATCACCGTGGCCGACCTCGATCTGACGACATACTTCCCGCACTGACTGTGGCTGGGGGGGAAGGCACGAGTGGGGAGACAAGGCAGCGTCGGATCGACCCGGCGCTGGCCTGGCTGCTGGTCCTGGCGCTTGCCTTCCGTATTCCGATTTCGCTGTTCACCGTCTATCACCACGCTGACGAGATCTGGCAATACATCGAGCCGGCCTACGGTCTGATTGCCGGCGACTGGATCCGCACCTGGGATATCCGGCTAGGCATTCGCAGCTGGTTGATCCCGCTGGTCATGGTCGGGCCGGTCTGGCTCGGGCATGCGCTCGATCCCGCGGGCGAGTTGCACCTGGTGCTGCCGCGCCTGTGCATGGCGTTGGCATCGCTGGGAACGGTCTGGGCCGGTTGGTCGCTCGGAGCACGGATCAGCCGGACACATGCGATAACCGCCGCATTCGTTGCCGCAGTCTGGGTGGACTTCGCCTATTTTGCCTCGCGCACTTCGAGCGATACGTTCTCGGTTCTTGCCATCCTGCCGGGAATGGCACTGCTCGTTAGGTTTCGCGATACAGCACAACGCCGCGATGCTTTGCTGGGGGCTTTCCTCCTCGGGCTTGGGTTCATCACCCGTTTTCCGCTGGGACCGGCGCTTGCGATCCCGTTCCTTTGGACCGGCCGGACTGATTTCCGTCGCGCGTGGCCACCGCTTGTGCTCGGCGCGGCAGGAGGCGTCTTGTGCGACGGCTTGGCCAACCTTGCCATGGGCGAAACACCACTGGTGTGGATCTACAACAACGTCTTCGCCAACGTTGTTGCCAATCGCAGCCATGCCTACGGCGTAGAGGCACCGGAGTGGTATCTGCAGGTGCTGATCTGGCAGTGGCAGTGGATTGCGGTGCTGCTCGTGCCGTCGGCGCTGCTGGGATTGAAGAGATATCCGATGCTTGGCGCGACGGCGATTGCCGTGATCGCAATCCACTCGGCAATTGGCCACAAGGAGTATCGCTTCATACTGCTGGCGGTTCTCTTGATCGTACTGTTGTCGGCGATCGGATCGGTGGACCTGGCGCGGCTGATCGCGGCCTGGCGCAAGCGGGAGCTTGGCCGGATGAGCGTTGCTCTCACGCTCGGCCTGTGGCTGGCGGCATCAGTTCAAGTGGCCGCTACCGAGCCTTTCGTGATCAACTGGGGCGTTGGCAAGGCTCCGCTACGGGCGATGCGGACGGTGCGCAGCCAGCCGAACTTCTGCGGCCTGGCGACCTATCGTATCCGTGACGTGCCTTTCGTGTCGCGCGCGGTGCTCAACCGCAAGTGGCAGACCCTCCTGATCGAAGGCCGACAAGCGCCTCGTATCGCGGAGCAGGCGCAGGCACGCTACAACGTCGCTGTGGCGCCGGCAGAGCACATGGGCGAGCTGCCCCCAGCCTATGGTTTCGTCGGCTGCATGTCGCCGAAGAAGCCCCTGTTCGAGCAGCAGTATTGCGTGTTCAGGCGGGAGGGGCCCTGCACCGAACCGGCGGGTGATCTTGACTACAATGCCGTGCTTGAACGCATCGATAAGTAGCTGTCAAACGCCTTCGAGGGCGTATCCTGCCGAGCGCACGGTGCGTACCGGATCGGCCGCACCGGGGATGGCGATGGCCTGACGCAACCGGCGGATGTGAACGTCCACCGTGCGCAGTTCGATGTCGCTGCCGCTGCCCCATACCGCGTCGAGCAACTGCCCGCGCGAGAACACGCGACCGGGATGTTCCATGAAGTGCTTGAGCAGGCGAAACTCGGTCGGACCGACTTTCATCGGCGTGCCGCGACGCATCACGCGGTGCGCGGTCGGGTCAAGCGACAGGTCGCCGACGGTGATCGTCTCGCCGGCAAGGGCCGGGCGCACACGGCGCAATACTGCTCCGACGCGAGCGATAAGTTCGCGCGGGGAGAAGGGCTTGGTGACGTAATCGTCCGCGCCGATTTCCAAACCCCGAATGCGGTCATCCTCGTCCGAGCGAGCGGTGAGCATGATGATCGGAACGTGCGCCGTTTCCTTGTTGCGGCGCAGGCGGCGGCAGACTTCGATGCCGCTGGTGCCACCGATCATCCAGTCAAGCAGCACGAGGTCGGGCGCATCTTCCGCGGCAAGCAGCAAGGCCTCGTCGCCATCGTCGGTGGTGCGCACATCGTAGCCTTCGCCGCGGAACCGGTATTCGACCAGTTCGGCAAGGGCGGTGTCATCTTCAACCAGCAGCAACTTCGGAGCAGGCACGCAAACCTCCTTGACGGTCAGTTTGCCAAGACACGACCAATGTTACCGCCTTGTGACGAAACCCGAAAAGGGATTCACGCTGGCGGCAGCACTTCCTCGCGGTCCGGCAGGTTCATGCCCGTTGCGGCATAGTAGACCATTTCGGCGATATTGGTGGCATGGTCGCCAATGCGCTCAATATTGCGGGCGACGAACAGGAGCTGTGCGGCGCTGCTGATCGTGGCAGGGTTTTCGACCATGAACGAAACGAGGTTGCGGAAGATCGAATCGTAGAACGCATCGACCTTGGCATCGCGCTGGACGATCTCCGCCGCGGCAACCGGATCGCGCGCGGCGAACGCGGTCAGCACGTCGTGGACCATTTCGGCCGCGAGGTCGTTCATGGCCGGGATCAGCGTCAGCGGCTCGAAGCGCTTGCGCCCCTCGATGATGCCGACGCGCTTGGCGATGTTCTTGGCATAATCGCCGATACGCTCGATCACGCCGGCGATCTTGAGTGCGGCGATGACTTCGCGCAGGTCGTCGGCCATCGGAGCGCGCAGGGCGAGCACGCGGATTGCGAGCTTGTCCACCTCGGCCTCGAGCTGGTCTATGCGCTTGTCACGGGCGATCACGCCAGCGGCAAGGTCATGGTCGCCGCGCAGCAGCGCATCCATGGCTTCTGACACGGAAAGTTCGGCCAGGCCGCCCATCTCCGCAACCAGGCCGCGCAGCCGGGTGATGTCCTCGTCGAAAGCCTTGACGGTATGTTCGGCCACCATCTCTTCCCCTTACCCGTAACGCCCGGTGATGTAGTCCTTCGTCCGTTCCTCGCGCGGATTGGTGAAGATATCGGA
>JBEQCK010000180.1:0-7163 GCA_041639335.1 Novosphingobium sp. | reverse complement strand
CTTGAGCATCTTCGACAGCCAGCCCTTTGACAGGTTGAGCCGATCGGCCATGCGCGTCAGGTGCGCGCCGTAGTGGTCGTAAAGCGCCTGCGCATAGTTGCGCGCGCGTTCGAGGTCCGACACGTCCTTGCGCGCGCGGTTTTCCAGGTCGGCAAGGCGAAACGCGGCTTCGTCGTCAAGCTGGGCGACTTGCGCCACGAACTGCATCTCGGGGTACGAGTGCGCACGCAGCCACGAGATCGACCAGTGCCGCCGCGTGCCGGCGATGACCTCGAAGTCATGGTCCGGGTCACCATCGATCCGGCGCACCACGGCGGGGACCTTCTGGCCGCCTTCGGCAATGATCGAATCGATCAGCTCGCGGCAGGATTCGACCGAGAGGTGTTCGTAGGAGCGGGCATTGCCCTTCCACACCCGCACCCGCGCCGGATCGAGCAGGAGCTGCGTGACCTGGCGGACTTCGCCGCTCGCCACCCGCGCCAGCGCGCTTTCGCGGCCGAGCAGGGTGGTGCCGCGCAGCCGTTCGTTGCGGGCCGGGGCAGGGGAGGGAGCGGCCGATTCGGCCACTGCCTCTGAAGCTGTGGTGTCGACACTTTCCGATTTTGTTTCAAGCACTTCCTCGTCGGCCAGAAGGCTTGCGAGATAGTCCGACTGCTTACGCGCCATAAGTCACCTCGTTGCGAAAGGCGCGGAACATAAAGTGAACGATTGCCTGTAGGAAAGTTGTTTCCAACGCACTTGCGGGACGATCATGCATGGATCACGTCCTCCTCTCGGGCCGGAGCGACGCGGCCCCAGCCGGCGCGGACGAGCTGTTCGATCTGGCCCATCGCTTCATCGAGATTGGCGCGGCAGCGCTTGTGGGTGCGCGGCGTGCCGATCGGCTTTTCGAGCTCGTAGACCGTCATCATGCGCAGGGCGGCGTGGCTGATCTCGGCGCTTTCGAGGATCGGCACGGGCAGCAGGGCGGGGCCGAAGGTCTGCTCCATGATGGTGCGGACCATTTCGTGGCTCGGATCGCCGCCATCGAACTTCGAACAGATCAGGCGGACGAAGCTGTAGTCCACGGCAATCCCCGCCTCGATCAGCTGGGCGATGACCTGGTCCATCATCGAGAGGAACTGCACGGTCGAGCAGAAATCGGGCGTGGTCGCGGCCAGCGGCACCAGCAGCGCATTGGCTGCCTGCATCACGGCAAGCGAGATCGTGCCCAGCGCCGGCGGCGGATCGAGGATCACCACGTCATAATCGCGGGCCATGTCCATGAGGCCCGCTTTCAGCTTGCGGAAGCGCGCGGCGAGGACCGACTGGCCGTCGGACCCGGAGGCGGCGAGTTCGTACTCGACATCGAACAGTTCGAGGTTCGAGGGGATCAGATCGACATTGGGCCAGGGCGTGCGCTTGACCGCGTAGAGCAGGTCGGTCTGGGTCGGGTCGATTGAAAGATAAGGATAAAGTGTCTCGTCGCGGGTGATGTTGAAGTGTGGATTGAAGCCGAACAGCGTTGTCGTCGTCGCTTGGCTGTCGCAGTCCACCACCAGCACGCGATAGCCCTGTACCGCGAAATAGTGGGCGAGGTGGGTGGTGACGGTGGACTTGCCGACGCCGCCCTTGAAGTTCTGCACCGCGATGATCGCCGGCACATCAAGCGGGGCGCGGGCAGGGGAGGCGCCGAGCACCTCGCGCATGTGCATCAGCTCTTCCATCGAATAGCCCAGCCGCCGCCCGTTTTCGCCCGAAGGGGGCGGGGGCAGGCGGCCGTCATCCTCGGCCATGCGGATGCGATTCGTCGAGCAGCCGAGCAGCTGCGCGGCCTCGGCAATGCCGACACGGACGTTGAGTCCCTTGCGGCTGTCTGGCAGGAAAGCCTTGCGGCGCAGGCGCTCGATCATCTTCTCGCCCGCTGAGGCAAGATCGCCGATCTGGCTGACTATTGAATTCTGATCAGACATCGCCCGCCTGTTTGAAGCTGTTTGGGCGATGGGTTAACCGATTTCCTTCAAACGTGCAACGGCCATGCGAAACATCTCAAGAACGGGCCGCGAGTGCTCAGTGCTCTGCCATGGCCTTGGCAACTGCGGCGTTGATTTCATCGCGGGTGGGGTTGCGGCGCAAGGTCAGGCCGCCGTTCACCTGCAGGTTTTCCCCGGTCATGAAGCATTCGTCGCTGGCGAGGAACACGGCGGCGGCGGCGACGTCCTCCGAGGTGCCCCAGCGGCCGAGCGGGTAGGAATTGCGGAAGCTTTCGAACAGGCCGGGAACCTGCTTGGCATCGGCATTCATCGGCGTATCGGTGAGGCCCGGCGAGATCGAGTTGGCGCGGATGCCTTCCGCCCCGAATTCGTGGGCGATGCAGCGCACGATATGATCGGTGCCGGCCTTGGTGCCCATGTAGATGGCGTGATCGTTGAGCATGATCGTGGCCGTGGCCGAGCTGATCGTCATCAGCGAGCCGCCGCGCCCGCCCATGGAACGGGCCATCTTGCGGATCATCGCCTGGAAGAACTGGTGCGGGCCGACGAGCTGCAGCGCGCTCATCGCGTCAAGTTCGGCGCGGGTGACTTCGAGGAAGGGCTTGAGCAGGCCCCAGCCGGTGGAATTGATCGCAATGTCGATGCCGCCGAGCTTATCCGACGCGGTATCGGCAAGCGCGTTGACGCTGGCCTCGTCGGTGATGTCGCACGGTGCCCATGCGCAGCCGGTCTGCGCGGCGAAGTCCGCCAGCACGGCCTCCTTGCGGCCCGAAACGAGGACATGCGCGCCTTCGTCAAGCAGGCGGCGGGCGATGACTTGCCCCATGTTGCCTTCGCTGCTGGCGCCCAGCACCACGGCGGTCTTGCCTTCGAGACGCTTCATTCCACTGCTCCCAATTGCTTTGGCGACTGGCTACCACCGCAAGGCGCGCGGCATTTCCTGTTCAAAAGGGGAGTGGCTTGGCAATGCCGCCCCCTTCAAGAACGCTGCAACGGATTCTGTACGGGATAGAGGAGCTGACTGATGGATCTCGGACTCAAGGGCAAGAAGGTCATCCTGACCGGCGGCAGCCGCGGCATCGGGCGGGCGACTGCGGAACTGCTCGCCGCCGAGGGCGCCGACATCGCGTTCTGCTCGCGCAATCCCGAACAGGTTGCCGAAGCGGCAGAAAGCCTTGGCAAGCACGGCGGCAAGGTTTTCGGTTCGGCTTTCGACATGGACGCGGGCCACGATGCCTATCGCGCCTGGCTGACCGATGCCGCTGAAAAGCTGGGCGGTTGCGACATCTTCATCCCGATGATCTCGACTTCCGGTTCGGGGCAGACCGGCGACTGGCAGAAGGGCCTCGACCACGACATCATGGGTTCGGTGATCGGCGTGGAAGTGCTGGAGCAGTACCTTGAAAAGTCGGATGACGGATCGATCGTGATCCTGTCGTCGACGGCGGGCCTTGAAAACTTCATCGTGCCGCAGGGCTATAACGCGCTGAAGGGTGCGCTGATCGTCTATGCCGGGCAGCTCAGCCAGGCGCTGGGGCCGAAGGGTATCCGCGTCAACGCGGTTTCGCCGGGGCCGATCAAGTTCCCCGGCGGCAACTGGGAGGTGATCGAAGGGGCTGCGCCCGAGCTGTACAAGTCGGTCGAAGCCGGCTTCGCGCTGGGCCGCTTCGGCGGGCCGGAGGAAGTGGCCAAGGCGGTGGTGTTCCTTGCCAGCCCGGCATCGTCCTATACCACCGGAACCAATCTGGTTGTCGATGGCGGCTTTACCAAGCGCATTCAATTCTGAGGAACCTGCCATGAGCATCGGGGCCAAGGGGATCCAGCATATCGGGGTCTCGGTCCCCGATCTCGACAAGGCGCGTGAATTCTACCTCGGCCTGCTGGGCGCGGTCGAGGTGGGGCCGCCACTGGAATGGCGGGACAATTCCTTCATCGACGAGGTGATCGGGCTGAAGGGCAGCGCGGCGCGGCAGTTCATGTGTCGGCTGGGCAATGCCCATATCGAGGTGTTCGAGTACGCCGCACCCACGCCCGAGCGGCAGGACCCGGATCGCGGGGTTAACCACCATGGTTACACGCACTTCGCGGTGCAGGTGGAGGATATCCAGGCGTGCTATCAGCGCCTGCTCGACGCCGGCATCCGCGTTCATGCGCCGCCTTCTATGGCGGGCGTGACCGTGGACGAGGAGGGGCGCAAGAGCGGCTATGCCGCGACCTACTGCCGCGATTTCTTCGGCAACGTGTTCGAGATCATGGAGATCTACGACGACCCGCAGATCCGCCCGGTGTGGCGCGAAGGGGTGGGCGTAATCGTGCCGGACTGAAAACCGGCAGGTTGGATTGTTTGGCTTCGCTGAACTTTGTTTCCCCGGGGAAACACCTGCGAACTAGCCAAAAGCGCAGGGGTTCGGGGCGCTTTTTCTTGACCTTGGTCAAACGCAGCCGGCCGCTGTCGTGACATCCTCCTCTCACCCAAACAGGAGAGAGGAACACGATGGCCGACCGCGATCCCGGCGCCTTCGACCGCGCACGCTGCCCCGGCACCAGCTGGGAGGACATTCTCGCGGCGGACGAGGTGCAGCCCCCCGCCTTCATGGCCGAGGACCGTTCGCAGTACCTCGGTTCGGAGCCGATTGACGCCGCGCGCTATTACAGCTCCGAATTCTTCCGCGCCGAGTGCGAGAAGATGTGGCCGGCGGTGTGGCAATTTGCCGCGCGCGAGGAGGACCTGCCCGAGCCCGGCGACTATGTGACCTATGACAACGCCGGGCGATCCTACCTGATCGTGCGGCAGGAGGATGGCAGCGTGAAGGCGTTTCACAACGTCTGCCTGCATCGCGGCCGCAAGCTCAAGACCGACAGTGGCAGTGCCGAGCAGTTCCTCTGCCCGTTCCACGGCTTTTCGTGGAACCCGGACGGGTCCTTGCGCAACATTCCCTGCCGCTGGGACTTTGCGCATCTGACCGACAGCAAGATGCAGTTGCCCGAGGCGAGTCTGGCGCAATGGGGCGGCTATATCTTCGTGCGCGACCATGCCGAAGGGCCGACGATCGAGGAATATCTCGCCCCGCTGCCTGAGTTCTTCAAGCGCTGGAAACACGAGGAGTGCGTGACCGTGGCGTGGGTGGCCAAGGTCATTCCCGCCAACTGGAAGATCGCGATGGAGGCTTTCATGGAAAGCTACCACGCCTATGTCACGCACCCGCAGCTGATGCCGTTCACCGGCGATGCCAATGCCGCCTACCACGTGCTGGGTGCCCACGTGAACGTCAACTACACCCCGTTCGGCGTGGTCAGCCCGCATATCGAGGCACAGGCGCAGGCCGAGCACTGGCCGCAGCAGCGCATCATCGACGAGTTCCGCAAGTACAACGGCCGCAGTGCCGACAACTACGATGCGGACAAGGACAACTACGCGATTCGTGTGCCCGAAGGCCGCAGTGCCCGCGCCGCGCTGGGCGAGAAGATGCGCGAGGTTTCGGCCAAGCAGTTCGGCGGGGATTATTCGGGCGTTTCCGAAAGCGAACTGCTCGACGCGCTGGTCTACAACGTGTTCCCCAACTTCGCGCCGTGGGGCGGGTTCATGCCGAACATCGTCTATCGCTGGCGGCCCTGGCCCGATCAGGACAAGTGCCTGATGGAAGTGCGCGTGATTGCTCGCGTGCCCGAAGGACAGGATAGGTCTGCAGGCGTGCCGATGCACATGCTGGGCGAGGACCAGATCTGGGCCGATGCGCCCGAACTCGGCGTGCTGGGCGCGGTGCTCGATCAGGACAGCGAGAACATGGCGCTGTGCCACGAAGGGCTGAAGGTTTCGAAGAACCAGGCCGTCGAACTCGCCGACTATCAGGAAGTGCGCATCCGCCACATCCACCAGACGCTGGATTCCTATCTGAACGCTTGAGGCTGGATGCCCACCCCCGACCCCTCCCGCCTGCGGGAGGGGAGGTGAGAGACCTGCTTCTGCCCTCCCGCAAGCGGGAGGGCCGCGAGACTTGGAGAGCGTAGCGAACCTAGTCGCAGCGGGGTGGGCATTGGCCCGGCACGGAGACAATTGAAAGGCTGCCCCAGATGACCGAACTTTACGACAAGTACGCCCGCGCCGCCGAGCGCATGCTCCATTTCGTCGAGACCAAGACCACCGACATGGCGAGCGCGACGATGCGCGTGCCCGTGGCCGATTACCTCAGCGAGGAGCGCTTCGAGGAGGAGATCGCGCGGATCTTCAAGCGGTTGCCGCTGATGCTGGCGCTGACCATCGAATTGCCGAACGTGAACGATTACAAGGCGATGGAGGTGATGGGCCTGCCGGTGCTGATCACGCGCGGCAAGGATGGCAAGGCGCGCGCGTTCCTCAACGTGTGCAAGCACCGCGCGATGCATCTGGCCAGGGAGGGCAAGGGCAATTGCAAGGCCTTCGCCTGCCAGTACCACGGCTGGACCTATTCCAACGAAGGCAAGCTGATCGGCATTGCCGAGGCGAGCACGTTCGGCGAGGTGGATCGCTCGACGCTGAACATGACCGAGCTGCCTTGCGACGAGGCGGCGGGGCTGATCTTCGTAGTGCTCACACCGGGCTTGCCGATCAACGCGGTCGAGTGGATGGGCGGGATGTACGAGGACTTTGCCGCGCTTCGCCTCGAGACGTGGTACTTCCACAAGGCGCGCGCGATGCAGGGCGCGAACTGGAAGGTGGCCTATGACGGCTATCTCGAAGGCTACCATTTCCAGGCCGCGCACACCAACACGGTGGCGACGCGCAGCCCTTCGAACCGGGCGAATTACGAAGGCTTCGGGCCGCACATCCGGCTCGGCTTCCCGCAGAACTCGATCACGCGGCTGGCCGAGCTGCCGCGCGAGGAGTGGGGGCGGCAGGAGAACAACGGCTATGATTTCATCCGCATGCTGTTCCCCAACATGAGCTTCTTCCTCGCGCCCGAAATGGGCCAGCTGGCGCAGCTGTTCCCGGGGCCGAAGGCGAACCGGAACACCACGGTGATGAACTACATCTTCCCGGTGAAGCCCGAGACCGAGGAGGGCCTCGCTGCGCTGGACCAGATGTGCGATTTCTTCTTCGATGTGGTGGAGGAGGAGGACTACTTCCTTGGCCTCAAGGTGCAGAACGGGCTGGAATCCGGGGCGATGACGCACCAGACCTTTGGCCGGAACGAGCCGGGCAACCAGTTCTTC
>JBEQCK010000179.1:0-7401 GCA_041639335.1 Novosphingobium sp. | reverse complement strand
CTGCCTTGGAAGCACCGTAGGCACCCCAGTAGGCACGCGGGGTGGCGCCGACGCTGCTCGTCACGCCGATGACGCGGGCGTCCTGGCTCTTGCGCAGCATGCCGTCGAAGCCGGCGAGAAGCGCCTGCGTTGCCAGCACGTTGAGCGTCAGGGCCTGGTTGAATTCGCGCGCGTCAATCTGCCAGACCGGGGTAAGCGTCGGCAGGACGGCGGCGTTGATCACCAGGATGTCGAGCGCCTTCCAGCGGCCAGAGATGGCGGTGGCGAGACGGGCGATGCTGTCAGCTTCGGAGAGGTCGACCGGAGCAATCGTGGCGCTGCCCCCTGCTTCGAAGATTTCCTCCTCGATCTTCTCGAGGTCCTTGGCGTTGCGCGCCACCAGAACGACGTGCGCTCCGGCAGCGGCAAGTGCCTTGGCCGTGGCCGCGCCAATGCCGCGGCTTGCGCCGGTAACCAGCGCAACCTGGCCCGCAAGGCTCATCTTACGCGACCTTTCCGACCGGCAGCGAAAGCTGGTCGGGGCTGTCACGATCGGCAAGATCGGTCAGCCGCGTGGGATATTCGCCGGTAAAGCAGGCGTCGCAATACTGCGGGCACGACTTCTTGCGCTCGGCCTCGCCAACGGCGCGGTAGAGGCCGTCGATCGAGACGAAGGCGAGGCTGTCGGCGTGGATGAACTCGGCCATGGCGGCAACGTCCATGCGCGCGGCGAGCAGCTTCGAACGCTCCGGCGTGTCGACGCCGTAGAAGCACGAATGCTCGGTCGGCGGGCTGGCGATGCGCATGTGGACTTCAGCGGCCCCTGCATCGCGCATCATCTGCACGATCTTGAGGCTGGTGGTACCGCGCACGATCGAATCGTCGATCAGCACGATGCGCTTGCCGGCAACGAGCGCGCGGTTGGCGTTGTGCTTGCGCTTCACGTCAGCATTGCGCGCGCCATCCGAGGGCTGGATGAAGGTGCGGCCGACATAGTGCGAGCGGATGATGCCGAGTTCGAACGGAATACCGGATTGCTGGGCATAGCCGAGTGCGGCAGGAACGCCGCTGTCGGGCACCGGGATGACGAGGTCGGCGTCGGCCGGGCTTTCCATCGCCAGCTGCGCGCCGATGGCCTTGCGCACCTGATAGACCGAGCTGCCACCCATGACCGAGTCCGGGCGGCTGAAATAGACGTGCTCGAAGATGCAGGGGCGGGCATTGGGCGTGCCGAACGGGCGGTGCGTGCTGAGATTGCCGTCGAGATCGACCTGGATCAGCTCGCCCGGCTCCACTTCGCGCACGAAGTCTGCGCCGACGACGTCGAGCGCGACGGTTTCGCTGGCGAAGACCACCGCTTCACCCAGCTTGCCCATGACGAGCGGACGGATGCCGAGCGGATCGCGGCAGGCGATCATGCCCTGCGGCGTCATGCAGATCAGCGAATAGGCACCTTCGACCAGCCGCAGCGCATCGACGAAGCGGTCGAGCAGGGTGGGGTAGCGGCTCGTCGCGACGAGGTGGATGATCACCTCTGTGTCCGACGTCGACTGGAAGATCGCGCCCTTGCGGACGAGATCGCGCTTGAGGAACATCGCGTTGGAGATGTTGCCGTTGTGCGCGATCGAGAAGCCGCCTGAGGCGAGATCGGCGAACAGGGGCTGGACGTTGCGGAGGCCCGCGCCGCCGGTCGTCGAGTAACGAACGTGGCCCGAGGCCATCGTGCCCGGCAGTTCGGCGATGGCCGATCCGGTCGAGAAATTCGCCGCGACGTGGCCGATGCCCTTGCGCTGGTAGAACTCCTGCCCGTCGAAGCTGGTGATGCCGACAGCTTCCTGCCCGCGGTGCTGCAGGGCGTGGAGGCCGAGTGCGACTGTCGCCGCCGCGTCACGAACGCCGAGTACGCCGAAGATGCCGCACTCCTCGCGCAGCTTGTCGTCATCGGCGCCGACGTCCCACGGCGTTGCATCGAGAAATTCGTGATCTGTGGTCATGGGTCCCATGGACTCGCGTGGGCGCGTGCGCGCCGGCCGGTTTCTGGCGCCCAAATGGCGACGTTTGCGCACAATGGCAAGGGCAAGGTTCGCCGGAGTGGTGGTTCCCGTGGGGAACCGCGAGTCTTCTGGCGCGTAGTTGGGGCCACGGACAGGCGGAGCATGGAGTTGCAGGTGAGGATGATCGGTATCGCGCTGTTGGCTCTGGTCGCGCTTTTCGTGATCGGGGCGACGACTTCCTACCTTCTCACCGTGGTCCTTCGCTGATCTGCCCACTTCATGTTCGTGCGTGTCTCGGCTCGGGAAAAATTAACCAGGGCAATGCTATGGCAAAGCAATGCGCCTTGCCCGCACTCTTGCCAATCCGGCCTGTACCGCCGCCGCATACTTTGCGCTGGCGTATGGAGGGGTGGCGTTTGGCCGGTTTACCGGTGGCGTGGCCATGGTCTGGATCGCGACAGCGCTGCTTTCGGGACGATTGGTGCATCTTCCGTTCCGTCTCTGGCTGCGCTGGGTGGTGCCGTGCTGGTTTGCCAGCACCATCGCGACCGGGTACTTCGGATTTGGCTGGGTCCTCGCGGTGCCGCTTGCGTTCGTCAACATGGCCGAAGCCATGGCGGTCGCCTTCGTCTGGCGCCGGATTACCGATGCGTTCTGGCCGCACGACATTCTCGAATGGGTGACCTCCTTCTACCTCGGCATCGGGCTGACCATCCCGTTGATAACCGGGGGCATCGCGTCGTTCCTGGCCTGGTTCGCGTTTGGTCAGCCGCCGGTCGAGAATTTCACGCGCTGGATCATCGGCCACGCCCTCGGGCTGGTCGCATGCCTGCCCGTGTTCCACTATGTCTACCATCGCTTGGGACAGGGGCGCAGCTTCCTGCCGCCAGCGCGCCAACTGCCCTTGGCCGCGCTCGTCTTCGGGACGTTCATGGGGCTGACCGCGCTGGTCTTCCTGCTCGACATGCGCGCGCTGCTGGTGTTCCCGCTGGTATTCCTGATGGTTGCCTCGGCGCTGGTGCCTGCCGCGATCACCACCCTGATGCCTCTGCTGCTGATTGGCATTGGCGGCACTATGACAATTCTGGGGTTCGGCCCGATTGCCGGGATGGATGTCGAGTTCGGCGATCGCATCCAGTTCTTTCAACTCTACGTCGGCGTGAGCGTGCTGGCGGCCCTTCCGCTCTCGTGCGAGCGCCATCGGCGGATCATCGAGATGCAGGAGATGCAGACGCGCATCGCCGAACTGGAACGGACCAGCAGCGCGTTCTGAACGCCAGTTCGGCATACCCATTGTCGAAGACATTGCCGTTTGCCGCACTCCAGCCTACATCCGCAACCGTCTCCGGCATTCCGGCGGCCTATTCCTGTCTGAGGACCTCTGCTTGATCCTGTCGCCATTCGAATGGACCATCGCCAAGCGCTACATGCTGCCGGGGCGGGGTGAGGCTTTCATCGCACTCGTTGCCGGCATCAGCCTTGTCGCGGTAATGCTCGGCGTGGCCGCGCTGGTCATCGTGATGAGCGTGATGAACGGCTTCCGCGCCGAACTGCTCGACAAGATCGTGGGGCTGAACGGTCATGCGATCATCCAGGCCTATGGTGGGCGGCTCGATGACTGGCAGGACATTCTCAAGAAGGTCGAGGCAACGCCCGGCGTAACCCATGCCTCGCCGCTGATCGAGCAGCCGTTGCTGGCCAGCTTCAACGGCCGGGTCGAGGCCATCCTCGTGCGCGGCAACACGGCGGGTGATATCAAGCGGCTGGAAGACAAGCGTGTCGACGGGGTGATCGCCTCGCTGCGGCCGGGGTCGAGCAATGTCGCGATCGGCTCGCGTCTTGCTCAGAATCTTGGCGCGCGAGTTGGCGACAGCATCACGATCATCAATCCGCAAGGGCGCTCCACGCCATTCGGCACGGTCCCGCGCGAGATTGCTTACACCGTATCCGCCATCTTCGAAGTGGGCATCTACGACTACGATAATGCCTACGTCGTCATGCCCATCGCCGATGCGCAGACCCTGCTGCTGACCGGCGATTCGATTGGCATGATCGAGGTGACGACGACCAACGCAGACACCGTTTCCCAGACTCTGGCTCCCATTGCCAAGAGCCTCGATGGCATTGCCGTCGTCACAGACTGGAAGACCATCAACGCCAGCCTGTTCGAAGCCCTGGCGGTGGAGCGCGTGGCGATGTTCATCGTGCTTTCAATCATCGTGCTGGTGGCGGTGTTCAACATTCTCTCGTCGCTGATCATGCTGGTGCGAGCCAAGACGCGCGACATCGCGATCCTGCGCACGATGGGCGCAACGCGGAAGAGCCTGCTCAAGATTTTCGTGACGATCGGCTTCGTCATCGGCGCGCTGGGCACTTTGTCGGGCTTGGTGCTCGGCTTCATCTTCCTGTTCTTCCGCCAGCCGATCGTGAACGCGATCCAGTGGCTTACCGGTCAGAACCTGTGGGACCCGTCGATCCGCTTCCTGACGGAACTGCCGAGCCGGTCCGACCCGGTCGAGATCACCACGATCTCCCTGATGGCGCTGCTGTTCTCGTTCCTTGCTACGCTTTATCCGGCGCTGAAGGCTGCCAGCACGGACCCGGTTCAGGTGCTGCGTTATGAGTGATCCTGTAGTCCGCCTGCGCGATCTGCGCCGTTCGTTCAGCCAGGGCGGCGTGACCATCGACGTCCTGCGCGGGGTGAACCTCGAAATCCGCCCCGGCGAGATCGTCGCGCTGCTGGGGCCTTCGGGCTCGGGCAAGTCAACGATGCTGCAGGCGATCGGACTGCTGGAAGGCGGCTTTTCCGGGCTGATCGAGATTGCGGGCACCAATGCCTCGCAGCTTTCGGGCGATGACCGCACTGCGCTGCGCCGCGATCACCTTGGCTTTGTCTACCAGTTCCACCACCTGCTGCCAGATTTCAACGCTATCGAGAACGTGGTGCTGCCGCAGATGGTGGCGGGCAAGACGCGGGGCGAGGCAGAAGCGCGGGCAGCTGAACTGCTGACCGCGCTGGGCCTCGCCAAGCGCCTCGATCACCGGCCCAGCCAGCTTTCGGGCGGCGAGCAGCAGCGCGTGGCCGTGGCGCGTGCGCTGGCCAACCGGCCGGAAATGGTGCTTGCCGACGAGCCGACCGGCAACCTTGACGAAGCCACCGCCGATCGCGTGCTGGAGGAGTTCCTCAAGCTGGTGCGCGGCGAAGGCAGCGCCGCGCTTATCGCCACGCACAACGAGCGTCTGGCCATGCGCATGGACCGGGTGGTGCGCCTGCACGAGGGCGTGCTGGAGTAGGGATACAACGTCTCCTTCGCGCGTTTTTGGGTGAAGAAGGAGATCGTATCTCATGAATACCACGATCCGCGCCGAAGCCGCAGATGCGGCTGCATTCTGGAATGACCACGCCGTTGTACTGCGCCGGGAAGCGGCTGACGGCGTGTTCCACGGCTTTGCCTCGCTGCACGCGGGAACTTTTGCCGACATGGTGCGCATGGTTGCGCGCATGCCCGAAAGCGAGAGGGCGAACCTGGTCATCGAGAAGTCCGGCGATCGCCAGTATTCGCCTGCCGAGATTCAGGCTTTGGCCCATCGCATCGACTTTCCCGCCTGATTTGCCGTTGATCCGCTCCCCTTGTCGTGCGAACCATTTGCACGACAAGGGGAGAATACATGTCCGGTCTCGATTGGAATGCCGAAGCGACGCTGCATGAGCGTGACGACCAAGGCTCGGAACTTCAGTACAATTTCAGTTCGCTGAAGAAGGCTCCCTTGCGTGAGCTGGTCGCCGAAGTCGCAGCGATGGACGTCGCGCAGCGGGCGCGACTGGTAATTGACGTGGCCGGGGGCAAGTCGCTCAACGTGACCGAGATCCTCGAGATTGCGGCGAAGGAGGGGCTTGCATGAGCGAACCGAAGACAATTGCCGACTTCAAGGTGAAAAAGCCCAACGGCGAGATGGTTGATCTTGCCGACAAGCAGGGCAAAGTCCTGCTGGTGGTCAACACCGCGTCGAAATGCGGCTTCACTCCGCAGTACGATGGCCTCGAGAAGCTGTGGAAGGACTATGGCGACAAGGGCTTCGAGGTGCTGGCGTTCCCTTGCAACCAGTTCGGCGGGCAGGAGCCGGGCACAGCGGACGAGATCGAGAGCTTCTGCAAGGTCAACTTCGGCCTGAGCTTTCCGCTGATGGCCAAGATCGAGGTCAACGGCGACAGCGCCGACCCACTCTATGACTGGCTGAAGAAGGAAGCGCCGGGCATTCTTGGCTCGAAGGCGATCAAGTGGAACTTCACGAAGTTCCTGATCGGCCGCGACGGCAAGGTGGTGCGCCGTTACGCGCCGACCGACAAGCCCGAGAGCATCGCGAAGGATATCGAGAAGCTGCTTTAGCCTTCACCGTCTCGCTCCCCCGCGAAAGCGGGGGCCTCAGTCGGTTTGCACTAAGGCTCCGTAACAACACCGAGGTCCCCGCCTTCGCGGGGACGCCAGCCCTGCGAAACAGTTGGGGATGATAGCTGCTGCCCCCTCCTGAATCGCCCCCCGAGTTGCTATCTTGGCGGAATGCCCCACGCCCCCTTCGTTCCGCTTCGCATCTACTCGTCCTACACGATGCTCGACGGGGCGATCGATCCCAAGGCGATTGCCAAGACGGCGGCGGAGCGGGGATTTCCGGCGGCGGCGATTACCGACCGTAACGGGCTTTATGGCAGCGTCGCCTATGCCAAGGCGTGCAAGGACATGGGCGTGCAGCCGGTCATCGGCACGATGCTTGCCGTGGCCCGGCCCGAGCGAGACGGGGCCGCGACGGGGTTCGGGCCTGCTGCGCCGACGGTCGACTGGCTGGCGCTCTATGCGCAGGACGCGCGCGGGTATGACAACCTCTGCCACCTCGTCAGCCGCGCCCATCTGGAGCGCCCGCTGGAGTTCGAGGCGCATGTCGTGCTGGCGGACCTTGTCGGTCACACCGATGGCCTGATCTGCCTGACGGCGGCGAGCGAGGGCGCGCTGGCGCGATTGCTGGCAGGCCAGCAGCAGAGCGCCGCCGAGGCCTATCTCGAACGTTTGCAGGAGCTGTTCCCGGAGAGGCTCTACATCGAGATTGCGCGGCGGAACGAGCCGGTCGAGGAAGCGTCGGAAGAGGCGCTGATTGACCTCGCCTATGCCCGCAACCTGCCGCTGGTGGCGACCAACCCCGCCTGCTTTGCCGAGCGCGGGTTCTACGATGCGCACGATGCCATGCTGTGCATCGCCAGTTCCACCAACGTTGACAGCGCCGACCGCCCGCGTTCGAGCAAGGAATGGTGGATCAAGCCCGCGCCGGTGATGGAGGAGATCTTCCAGGACCTTCCCGAGGCGCTGGCCAATACGCTGGTGGTGGCGCAGCGCTGCGCGGTGATGCCGCCCAAGCGCAAGCCGATCCTGCCCAGCCT
>JBEQCK010000178.1:0-7515 GCA_041639335.1 Novosphingobium sp. | reverse complement strand
GCTGCGCGTGCTCTCTGCCGAATTCCGCAACGAGCGCATGATGCGCGCCGAGGAAAAGGCGGCAAGGCTGCCCGCGATCATGACCATCCCGCTGATCCTGTTCATCCTGCCGGTGCTGTTCGTCGTTATCCTCGGCCCTGCTGCCTGCTCGATCAGCGACACCCTCATCAACAAGAAGCCAGGAAGCTGATAGGACCAGTCACCGCAAAATGAAAAGCCCCGCCGGACATCCCGGCGGGGCTTTTCATTTTGCCGTGGCAGAACCCGATCAGGCTCGAGTGACGGTCTGGTCGATTGCGCCGAAAATGCTTTTGCCTTTCGCATCACGCACTTCGATGCGCACCGTATCGCCCCACTTCAGGAACGGTGTCGAAGGCTGGCCGGTGGTAATGGTTTCGACCATGCGCTGTTCGGCAATGCAGGCGTAGCCCTTGCCGCCTTGCGACACTGGGCGGCCGGGCGAGCCATCGGGATCGCGATTGGACACTGTGCCTGAGCCGATGATCGTCCCTGCCCCCAGACTGCGGGTCTTTGCAAGATGCGCGATCAGCACGCCAAAATCGAAAGTGCATTCCTCGCCTGCCTCGACCCGCCCGAAAGGCTGGCCATTGAGGTCAACTGCCAGGGTCCTTGACAGCTTGCCGCTGTTCCACGCCTCACCAAGGCTGGCGGGCGTCACGAACACTGGTGAAAAGTGGCTGGCAGGTTTCGACTGAACAAAGCCGAACCCCTTGGCGAGTTCGCCCGGAATGAGATTGCGCAAGGATACGTCGTTCACCAGGCCGACGAGACGAATGTGCTTGAGGGCTTCGTCCGGGGCAACGCCTTGGGGAACGTCACCGGTCACGACGACGATCTCGGCCTCGAAGTCGCAACCCCATGCTTCGTCCGTCAGGACAAGCGGTTCGCGCCCGCCGCGCAGATCGTCGCTCCCGCCCTGATACATCAGAGGATCGGTCCAGAAGCTTTCCGGCAGTTCCGCCCCCCGAGCTTTTCGGACGAGTTCGACGTGATTGACGTAGGCGCTGCCATCGGCCCACTGGTAGGCGCGAGGCAATGGGGCGCAAGCTTCGCGTTCGTGGAACCGCTTGCGCGGAATTGCCTCATGCGCAAGCTCGATGGATAGCGCTTCAACCAAGGGGAAGTAGCGGTCCCAGTCATCCAGCAGCGCCTGCAGCGTAGGAACGATGTGATCGGCGTCGGCGTACCAGGCAAGGTCGTTCGACACGACGATCAGCCGACCGTCGCGTCCCTGCGGCAGCGATGCGAGCTTCACTTCTCGTCGCCTTCGAGCGTGCGGGCAGCCTTGAGCAACTTCTCGAGGATGGCGCGCAGCTTTTCCTGTTCACGCGGGGATATGGCCGAGAAAATCTTCTGGTACATCTCGAACGCCTGCGGCCAGATCCTGCCGTGCAGTTCGCATCCTGATGTCGTCAGTTCCAGATGATGAGAGCGACCGTCCTGTTCGTTCGGGCTGCGCTGGACCAGTCCCCGCTCTTCAAGCACCTTGCACGCACGATTGACGGCAACCTTGTCCATCAACGTGGCTCGGACCAGATCGCGTTGGGTCAGAGCCCCTGCGTCACCCAGCACGGCCATGATCCGCCATTCGGGAATCTTCAGGCCGAATTCGCTGCGATATTCGCCCGCTATGAGGCCACTCACCGCATTCGAGGTGATGGCCATCCTATAGGGCATGAAGTCGGTGAGGCGCGTTTGTGTTCCGGGCATGATTTCGTATCACATGAAACCAGCCTGATGCGCAAGAGCGAAATAATATGACACCAAGCGGCGGCGTGCGCGTTAGATCAATGCGCTCAGAGACGCTAGACGACATTTTCTTTATGCCGCCATGCCTCCAGCTTTAGCGCGCACTGCAGCACGAAGGGCGCAGCATGGTTTCATGCTGCACCCGCTCAAGATTGCAATTCCGTTCAGTGTGCGAGGATGCCGGCCATGATGAAATCGACGGTATGCTCGCGGTAGCTGTCGCGCAATTCCTCCGTCAGAGTGTCCTGATCGAAGCAGTGCTTGAGCACGAGACGCGCCGAGAAGAAGCGATCGGCCGCACCGGTAACGGTGAAGTAGAACAGTTGTGGGTTGATCGGCCGGAACACGCCCGCCTTCACGCCATCGCCGATGAACCGGTTGTAGGCGCGATGCAGGGGCAGCAGATACTGGTCAGCGATTCGCTTCGCTTCAGCCTCGTCGCTGTCGCGAACCAGCCGCATCAGCAAGCGGTTGAGGTACGGGTAATCGAAGTAGGTATCGATGCACTTGGAGATGTGGAGCCTCAGCTTTGCCTCCGGGCTCATGTCATCCTTGGCAAGCAGCGCGTCGACCGACTTGACGATGTTTTCCATGTCGCGGTCGAGCAAGGCCTTGAGCATGCCCGCCTTGTTGCCGAAGTAGTACTTCACCAACGCGGAGTTCAGCCCGGACCGAAGGCTCAGTTCCGAGAGGGAGATGTCGACCACGTCCCCCTCGCGCATGATGGTCGACGCGGTCTGCAGAAGCTGCTCGCGTGCGCCCGGCGTTTCCAGGCTTTCCCCCTTTGACACTTCCGTATTCATTCCCAACCCGGCTCATTCCAAAACGGATAAAACGCAGGCATATCCGAAGAAACGCGTCCGGGGTAGCGGGGTGCGCGCTTTTCAAGGAAACTTGCGATGCCTTCAGCGGCATCGGCACCCCGCGAAAGAGTGTAGATCGCCCTGCTATCAACGCGGTGCGCCTCCATCGGGTGCGACAGCGACGGGTTGTGCCACAGCATCGCCCGGGTCATCGCGACCGAGACCGCACTGGTGTTGTCAGCAATTTCCCGTGCGAGCGCTATCGCTGCGGGCATGAGATCCTCGGGTTCGTGGAGCGAGCGAACAAGGCCGCCGCGCAGGGCTTCCTCGGCATCGAACACGCGGCCGGTCATGCACCATTCGAGCGCCTGTGGCAGGCCCACTATGCGCGGCAGGAACCAGCTCGACGCCGCCTCAGGAACAATGCCGCGGCGCGCGAAAACGAGCCCGAAGCGCGCCTTGGTCGAGGCAAGGCGGATGTCCATCGGCAATTGCATGGTCACGCCGACGCCCACTGCCGCGCCGTTGATCGCGCCGATCACCGGCTTCTTGGACTGATAGATGCGCAAGGTGATCATGCCGCCGCCATCGCGGACGCGAGGATCGGACAGGTCCTCTACCGCATCGCCGCTCGAGAATACATGCTTGCCATCAGAGGGAGTCAGGTCGGCTCCAGCACAGAACGCACGGTCCCCTGCGCCGGTGACTATCACCGCGCGCACGCTGTCATCGGCATCGGTGCGATCGAACGCGTCGATCATCTCGTTCATCATCGTGCCGGTATAGGCATTCATCTTTTCCGGGCGGTGCAACGTGATCGTTGCGATGCCGTCTGCGATGTCGAGCTTGATCTGCGTGTAGTCGGCCACGAAACTCTCCCAAAACGATGGAGGCGGGGTTCATGCCCCGCCCCTCACCTGCAATTCACATCAGCGCGGCGCCATGCGAATGGCGCCATCAAGGCGAACGTCTTCACCGTTGAAGTAACCAGTCTCGATCATGCACATGGCAAGGTTGGCATATTCCTCGGGCATGCCGAGGCGCTTGGGGAATGGCACGGAAGCCGCGAGCGCGTCCTTGACGTTCTGGGGCGCGCCTTGAAGCAGCGGGGTGTTGAAGATGCCGGGCAGGATCGTGTTGACGCGAATGCCCTCGCTCATCAGGTCGCGTGCGATCGGCAGGGTCATGCCGACGACGCCACCCTTCGAGGCCGAGTAGGCAGCCTGGCCCATCTGGCCATCCTCTGCCGCGACCGAAGCCGTGTTGACGATGGCGCCGCGCTCGCCGAACTCGTCGCACGGATCAAGCGTCATCATGCCGGCGGCCGACTTGGCAATGCAGCGGAAGGTGCCGACGAGGTTGATCTGGATGATCCAGTTGAAGGCATCCATCGGGAAGTGCTTGATCTCGCCGGTTTCCTTGGAACGGCTGGCGGTCTTGATCGCGTTGCCGGTGCCGGCGCAGTTGACGAGGATGCGCTCCTGGCCATGCGCGGCGCGAGCCCTGGCGAAGCCGGCATCGACGCTCTCGTCGCTGGTCACGTTCACTTCGCAGAACACGCCGCCAATCTCGGCAGCCATGGCCTCGCCCTTTTCCTTCTGCAGGTCGAAGATGGCGACCTTGACGCCCTTGGCCGCAAGGGCGCGAGCGGTGGCAGCGCCGAGGCCGGAAGCGCCGCCTGTGACCACGGCAGCTACGGTATTGTCGAGCTTCATTGTGCGTTATCCTCTCTAAAGGGCTGAAAAATCAAAGAGCTTCGATGATGGTGACGTTGGCGACGCCGCCACCTTCGCACATCGTCTGGAGGCCATATTTGCCGCCACGGGCGCGCAAGGCATGAACCAGCGTGGCCATGAGCTTCGTGCCCGACGCGCCGAGCGGGTGACCGAGCGCAATCGCGCCGCCGTTGACGTTGAGCTTCTCGGGGTCCGCCCCGGTGTGCTTGAGCCAGGCCATCGGCACTGAAGCGAAGGCTTCGTTAACCTCATAGAGGTCGATGTCCGAGATCTTCATGCCGGCCCGCTGCAGCGCACGGTCGGTGGCGAAGAGCGGTTCTTCGAGCATGATCACCGGATCGCCTGCGGTCACCGTCAAATTGTGGATGCGCGCCAACGGCGTAAGGCCGTGCGCCTTGAGCGCGGCTTCGGAGACGACCAGAACGGCGCTTGATCCGTCGCAGATCTGGCTGGAGCTGGCAGCGGTGAGCGATCCTTCGGGGCTGAGCAGCTTGACCCCGGCAATCCCTTCAAGCGTCGCGTCGAAACGGATACCTTCGTCCACGGTGTGCATCGCGGGGCCTTCAGGAGTCTCGATTTCGACAGGCACGATCTCGCCCGCGAAAGCCTGTGCGTTCGTTGCGGCGATGGCCTTCTGATGGCTGTTCAGCGAAAATCGGTCGAGGTCGTCCTTGGTGAAGCCGTGCTTCCTGACGATCATTTCCGCGCCCATGAACTGCGAGAACATGATCCCCGGATACTTCTCGTCCAGACCGGGCGACTTGTAGTGGCCGAGGCCCTCCTTCATGTGGAACGTGGCGTTCGAGCCCATCGGCACGCGGCTCATGCTCTCCACGCCCGAGGCGATCACTACGTCCTGCACGCCAGACATCACCGCCTGCGCGGCGAACTGGATCGCCTGCTGCGAGGAGCCGCACTGGCGGTCGATCGTCACCGCAGGCGTCGATTGCGGGAGCAGCTTCGATGCGAGCACCGCGTTGCGCCCGACTTGCATGGCCTGCTGCCCGGCTTGGGTGACGCAGCCCATGATCACGTCGTCAACAGCAGTCGGATCGATGCCGGTGCGAGCAATGATGGCATCGAGGCTGCGCGCGGCGAGATCGACCGGGTGAACGCCGGCAAGCCGCCCGCCGCGGCGTCCTCCGGCAGTGCGCACCGCGTCGACGATATAGGCTGTAGCCATGTGTTCCGACTCCTCTCGATACTTCTTTAATCGAACGATTAAGGGGCGATATGGCGCTGGTCAAGCGGGCTTGTGCGGTTCGGCAGCGCGCCCCATAGACCGGGGCGTGAGCAAGGAATCCGACCTGATCGCGGCCATGCGCGCGCTGGCCCTGCACCCCGCCGCGCGCGGGCTGGCCGACGACTGCGCCGTCCTGCCGTTCGGGGGCGAGACGCTGGTGCTGACTCACGACATGATGGTCGAGGGCGTGCACTGGCTGCCGGGTCAGGACATAGCCGACGTGGCGTGGAAACTGGTGGCGACGAACTTGTCCGATCTTGCGGCCAAGGGGGCCGAACCGGTGGGCGTTTTGTTGGGCTTCACGCTGGGCGAGGAGGACACACGCTTCATTGCCGGGCTTGGCGAGGCATTGCAGGCATTCGGCGTGCCCCTGCTCGGTGGCGACACCGTCAGCGGCACGGGGCCGCGCAGCCTCGGACTGACAGCGCTGGGACGAGCGACTTGTTCACCCGTGCCATCGCGCAGCGGGGCAAAGGCGGGCGACACCCTCTGGCTGACCGGGCCGGTTGGTGCGGCGATGCTGGGGTTCGAGTCACTGCGCGACGGGACCGGCGGTGAAAGCATCGCCTTCCGAAGACCCTTGCCGCGCCTTGCCGAAGGTCAGGCACTTGCTCCGCTGGTAACCGCAATGATGGACGTTTCCGACGGCCTGCTGATCGACGCGGCGCGCATGGCACAGGCCAGTGGCGTGACCTTTGCCCTCACTGGCGATGCAGTGCCCTTCCCTGATGCCCTGCCCGGCGATCGCCGGGACGAAGCGATGCGCTGGGGTGATGACTACGAACTGCTGTTCACGCTGCCCGCCGGAATCTCCGCCCCTGTCGTCGCCCATCGCATCGGGGTCGCGCAGGCGCTGACATCATCACCTGTTATCGTCGATGGTGCGGTGCCGCATGGCAATCTGGGTTATATGCACGATTAAAAAACCCTTTGACCAAGGTCATGGAAGGGCTTGCGGGTCAGAAATAAAACGATAGCTTCTCGCCCACCCGCAACGACGGGGACGGGCCATTCGTGGCACCGGACATAAAGGGGGATGCCAACGTGAACCTAGTCGTATTATCGATAATACTCGGGTTGCTTGCCGTCGTTTATGGCTTCGTGACCAGCCGCCAGGTGCTCGGCGCACCGGCGGGCAACGCCAAGATGCAGGAAATCGCTGCCGCCATCCAGGAAGGTGCGCAAGCCTACCTCAAGCGCCAGTACACCACCATTGCGATCGTCGGCGTGGTCGTCGCCGTGATCATCGCTGCCACATTGGGCGCGATCTCGGCCACCGGCTTCGTGATCGGCGCAGTGCTTTCGGGCGTGGCGGGCTTCATCGGGATGAACATTTCGGTCCGTTCGAACGTGCGCACGGCAGCGGCTGCGCAGAACGGCCTGCAGGCCGGCCTGACCCTCGCCTTCCGTGCCGGCGCGATCACCGGCATGCTGGTGGCAGGTCTTGCCCTGCTCGCCATCGCGGTGTTCTACCACTACCTGACCGACATCGCCGGTTACACCGTGGGCGGCGATGACCGCACTGTGGTCGACGGCCTTGTCGCGCTGGCCTTCGGTGCCTCGCTGATCTCGATCTTCGCGCGCCTTGGCGGCGGCATCTTCACCAAGGCCGCAGACGTCGGCGCCGACCTCGTCGGCAAGGTCGAAGCAGGCATCCCCGAAGACGATCCGCGCAACCCGGCCGTGATCGCCGACAACGTGGGCGACAATGTCGGCGACTGCGCAGGCATGGCCGCCGACCTGTTCGAGACCTACGTCGTGACCGTGGGCGCAACCATGGTGCTCACCGCGCTGCTGCTCAAGGGCCTGGGCGACGCCCTGGGCGCGATGATGGCGCTGCCGCTGCTGATCGGCGGCGTCTGCATCGTCACCTCGATCATCGGCACCTATTTCGTCAAGCTCGGCTCCTCGAACAACATCATGGGCGCGATGTACAAGGGCTTCCTTGTCACCGCCGTCCTGT
>JBEQCK010000177.1:0-7580 GCA_041639335.1 Novosphingobium sp. | reverse complement strand
CGCATCATCCCGACGCGCTTTGCGCTGTTCGGCACGGTCGGCGCAATGGGCGTCGCGGTGCAGCTGGGCGCGCTGTGGGTGCTGCTCAAGCTCGTTGCCGGCGAACGCTTCGTCTATGGCAACTGGTCGGAAAGCGCGACGTTCAACACCGCCAACACGCTGGCGGCGATCATCGCGATGACGTTCAACTTCGTGCTGAACAACGAACTGACCTATTCCGACAAGCGCCTGCGCGGCTTCGGCCCGCTGCTGCGCGGCTGGGCGCAGTTCGGCCTGACCTGCTCGTTGGGCCTGCTGACCAACGTCGGTTCGGCCGCCGTGCTCAAGACCATCGGCTTCCACAGCGTGGTCGCGGTGATCGTCGGCATCGTGCTCGGTTCGGTGTGGAACTTCGCGCTGTCCTCGCGCTTCGTCTGGGGCAAGTATTGATTTGCGCGCGGTCGCGGGGATACCGGGACCGCAAGCGCTTCTGCTTGGACTGACCGCCGCCGCCGCGCTGTTCAGTCTGGTCGACACGCCCTACCCGGCGCTGGCGCCGCTGCAGAACCTGCCAACTCTGGCAATCGTCGCGGGCCTGTGGCTTGCGCTGCGCCGCTGGCCGATGCCGACCAGCGGGGTCGCCTGCATCGCCTTGTTCATGGCGCTTCACACCATCGGCGGACGCTACATCTATTCCTACGTGCCCTACGAGCAATGGCTCGGCGCACTTGGCCTGCCCTCGATCGACCAGGCATTGGGCCCGCCCCGCAATTCGTGGGACCGGCTGGTCCACTTCAGCTTCGGCGCGCTGTGGGTCTGGCCGATAGCCTGCTGGCTTTCACGCCATCGCGGCCTTTCGCCGGTGCTTGCCACCTACATCGCGGTCGAGTTCGTACTGGCAGGCAGCGCGGTCTACGAGATCTTCGAGTGGCAGCTGACCGTGGTCATGGCCGGGCCCGATGCCGATGCCTACAACGGCCAGCAGGGCGACCCGTGGGACGCGCAGAAGGACATGGCGCTTGCCGGGCTGGGCGCGCTGACAACCGCAGTCTGGCTGCGGCTGCGCGCTATTTCCAGCTATTGAGCCAGGTGTAGTCCCGGTACGAATCCCTGCGCGGCAGCTCGCCCGCCGACAGGATCGGGTAGAAGCCGAGGAACAAGCCGAACGAGAGGACCAGCGTCACCTTGGTCGGCCAGCGCAGCCCGAGATCCCACCATTCGCCCAGCACCAGCGCCAGCCCGGCCAGCAGGAAGCAGCTGGCCAGCATGTAGTGGTAGTAGAACTGCACCGGCTTGCCATTGATCGCCCAGAAGCCGACGAGCAGGACATAGGCGGCGAAGACCAGCAGGTGGAGGCGTTTCCCCCCACCCTTCATGCCCCTCAGGCCATCCCACGCGCAGAACAGCAGCGCTGGCAGCCCGGCCAGCATCGTGAACGGGTTGCCGATCATCAGCACACCGCGTTGCGCCCCGTCGACTTCTTCATAGAGGAACCAGATCGCGCGGATGTTGGCCACCCACTGCCACCACACGCTCATGTAGGTGTGCGGCTTCTTCACGCTGTCCTGCAGTTCCAGCATATACTGTTGCCAGTGCCACAGCCCGCCGAAGGTCATCGGCTGCTTTTCATAGAAGAACGCGGGCAGGAAGGTGGCGAGATAGACCACGACCGGCACCACCCCCAGCCATAGCGCCGCCTCGACCAGCGAGACGCCGAGCACTGGTCCCGCGCCGCGCGAAGCCCAGAGCAGCCTCACACGCCGACCTTCGAGGGCCTGCCAGCGGTTCAAGGCGAAGACCAGTCCGGGCAGTGGCAGCAGCAGCGCGCCGTTCCACTTGGCCCCCAGCGAAAGTCCCATGAACACGCCTGCCAGCAGCAGGTGAGACCGCGCCAGCAAGGTCTTGCCGGAAGGATTGCGCCAAGCGAGCGCCCATTGCCACATGGCCAGCGCCATGAATCCGGCCATCGCCATGTCGAGCAGGGCGATGCGCGACATCATGAACCAGATGAAGTCCGTTGCCAGCAACAGCCCGAACAGTACCGTGGCCGAGCGGGAGAAGCTCGCCCACCACAGCGCGCGCATCATCGCCCAAAGGCCGAGGCCGCCCAGCACTGCCGAGGGGAAGCGCCAGCCGAACGGTGTATCGCCGATCAGCTGCATCGACCAAGCGATCAGCTGCTTGGCAAGCAGGGGATGTTCAGGGTTCAGCCTCGCCGTGAGGTCGATCAGCCGCCTTGCCGCCGGCAGGTAATGGACCTCGTCGAACATCGGCTTCGACGGAATGCCGAGCCGGTGCAGCACGAGGAGAAAGAACGCCGATGCGATGACCGCGCACCAGAATGCAGGGTCTTTCTCGCGCGGGGCTGCGGTCGGGAACTGTTGCGTCATGCGCCCTGACCGATAGGGCGCACGCGCCCGCTTCGCAATCCCGCCGCTTGCGCGCAGCCGTCCGGAAAACTAAGGCGGCTGGCATGAAGAGAACTGCTGGCCAGGACCGTTCGATCACGCAAAAGTGGCGTCCCGCAACGCAAGCCGTGCGCGGAGGCACGTGGCGTTCGGAAATGGGCGAAACCTCCGAAGCCCTGTTCCTCACCTCCGGCTTTACCTACGACGATGCCGCAACGGTTGCCGCCCGCTTTGCCGGCGAAGCGGAAGGGATGACCTATTCGCGCCTGCAGAACCCCACCGTGCAGATGCTGGAAGAGCGCATCGCCCTGATGGAAGGCGCGGAGGCGTGCCGCACGCAGGCCACCGGCATGGCGGCGATGACAACCGCCTTGCTCTGCCAGCTTTCGGCCGGAGACCATGTGGTCGCCGCCAAGGCCGCCTTCGGATCGTGCCGCTGGCTGGTCGACAATCTGCTGCCCCGCTTCGGCATCACCGGCACCACCATCGACGCATCCGACAATGCCGCGTGGGAAGCCGCGATCAAGCCGAACACCAAGGTGTTTTTCTTCGAAAGCCCGGCCAACCCGACGATGGACGTGGTCGACCTCGAGTTCGTCTGCGGACTGGCCCGGCGCCACGGCATCACTACCGTGGTCGACAACGCCTTCGCCACTGCCGCTCTGCAACGCCCGATGGATTTCGGCGCCGACGTCGTCGCCTATTCGGCGACCAAGATGATGGACGGACAGGGCCGCGTCATGGCTGGCGCTGTCTGCGGTTCGGCGGAGTGGATCAACAACGTCCTCCTGCCGTTCCAGCGCAACACCGGGCCAAACATCGCCGCGTTCAACGCCTGGGTCGTCCACAAGGGCCTCGAGACGCTGGACCTGCGCATCCACCGCCAGAGCGAGAACGCGCTCAAGGTCGCAAGCTTTGTCGAAGCGCGCGTGCCCCGCCTGCTCTATCCCTTCCTGCCCAGCCATCCGCAGCATGAACTGGCCAGGAAGCAGATGAAGGCCGGCGGGACGATCTTCTCGTTCCACCTCGATGGCGGATTGAAGCAGGCGCATGCCCTGCTCGACGCGCTGCAACTGATCGACATCTCGAACAACATCGGCGATTCGCGCTCGCTGATGTGCCATCCGGCGTCGACCACGCACTACGGCGTCGGCCCGGAAACCCGCGCCGACATGGGTGTGGGCGAAGGCATGCTGCGCCTCAACGTGGGCCTTGAAGACCCCGACGACCTGATCGAGGATCTTGACCAGGCCCTGCGCGCCGCCGGTCTTTGATCGAGGTTTACACATTGCTCCATTCCGGTTGCATCCCGCCATCCTTGCCCTAAGAAGAGCGGTGGGTGGGGTCGCAACGGAGCAAGCAGCAGTGCTGGCCGAGGCCCATCTATCTGCGATAATCCAGTCTTCCGATGATGCGATCATCAGCAAGGACCTTCAGGGGACCGTGCTGAGCTGGAATCCGGCGGCCACGCGCATCTTCGGATTTACGGAAGCGGACATGATCGGCCAGTCGATCCGGCGCCTGATCCCGGAAGAGCGGCAAGCCGAGGAAGACGACATCCTTGCGCGCATCGCCCGGGGCGAACGGGTCAAGAGTTTCGACACCGTGCGCCAGCGCAAGGACGGAACCCACATCTCCGTCTCGCTCACGGTCTCGCCGATCTACGACAAGGCGGGAAAGATCGTTGGCGCAAGCAAGATTGCCCGCGACATCACCGCGCGCGAGGAAGGCCAGCGCGCCTTGCGCGAAAGCGAGATGCGCTTTCGCATGCTGGCCGACAACATCACCCAACTGGCATGGGTGGCTGACGCGACGGGCTGGATCGGTTGGTACAATCGGCGCTGGTACGATTATACCGGCCTCTCCGAAGGTGATTGCGACGGCTGGGGATGGGATCAGGTTCACCATCCGGATCACATCGACCGGGTCCTTGCGCATTTCAAAGCCAGTATGGAAGCAGGCGTGGAGTGGGAGGACACTTTCCCCTTGCGGTCGGGCGATGGAGAGTATCGCTGGTTCCTGTCGCGAGCATTGCCGATCCGCGGAGACGGCGATCAGATTCTCTACTGGTTCGGCACCAATACCGACGTCACCGACATGATGGAAAAGGAGGAGCAGATTCGCGTTCTCCTGATGGAGGTGAACCACCGGTCAAAGAATCTGCTCGCCGTGGTGCAGGCCCTCGCCCGTCGCTCCGGCTGCCAGGATCCGGATTTCCTGCAGCGCTTCGAACGCCGCCTGTCGAGTCTCTCGGCCAATCAGGACTTGCTGGTACGGCGCGGCTGGTCGACGATCCTGATGGACGAACTGGCCGAGGCGCAACTGGCAATATTGGGGCGCGAGGCGCGCGCGCAGATCGAATTGCGCGGAGAGTCAATTCCGCTCAGCCCCCGCAGCGCCGAGATCATCGGCATGGCACTGCACGAGCTTGCCACCAATGCGCTCAAGTACGGCGCCCTGTCATCGCTGACCGGCAAGGTGGTGCTGTGCTGGGAAGAAACGTCTGACCGGTTCGTGATCGATTGGCGGGAAAGCGGCGTCCCCGTCGTCTGTCAGCCGACGCACCATGGCTTTGGCACCACGCTGATGCGGCATATCCCGGCGCGCAGCCTGAACGCCGAAGTGACCATCGATTACGCACCGGCAGGGCTGCACTGGCGTCTGGAATGCTCGCTCGCCACCGCAAGGCTGCTGGAAAGCTGACAGGTCAGGCGACGCGCCGACGCTCGCAACCCTCGGGTTCAGCATCGGCCAATGCCTGCTGCTTGTCTTCGGTGATGAGCCGGTTTTCCGCCCGCCCCATCGTCCAGTTCTTGCCGAGGCGGACCTTGCTGTTCGGTGCGCACCAGATTTCGCCCGATTCATCGAGCGCCGTGACCCAGATCAGGTTGTGCTCCTGGCCATAGTCGATCATGCCGATCGCATAGCCATCGCCCTTGCCCAGAACGTGCAAGGGAATTGTCGGATTGAGTTGCGTAAACACGGATGTCTTCCTGCAGTGCGCCGCCTGGCGCCAACTTGATGCAGGTTAAATCCGCGAAACGGGAAACCGGTTCCTCACTCGCCCTTGGAAGCACCTTCAAGCGCCGCGATGCGAGCCTTGAGCGCTTCCACTTCCTCGCGCGCCGATGCTGCCAGTTCCTTGACCGCGTCGAATTCCTCGCGGCTGACGAAATCGAGGCCGCCGAAGATTTCCTTGGCCTTCTCCCTCGCGTTTTCGCCTGCTTCGCGGCCCATGCCGGCAATCGTTCCCGCCGCGCTGTTCAGCAGCTTGACGAAGTCGGCGATCATCGGGTTTTCACTCTGCATGGGCTTGGGTCCTGAATGGCGCGAGGCAGGCGCTGTTATTCCCGCTATGTGGTCCGCCTAAAGCCCTTGCGCAAGTGGCCGCAAAGGTCAGATTTCGACGCGTCAGATTTCAGGGGATCAGATTTCCACGCGCTCGGTCTTCGCGGTGCCGAACGTGCCATCTGCGTCCGGATTGAGACGCCCGAACTCGAACGTCAGTACCGAAGCGAAGCAAACCCACGCCAGATACGGCAGCAGGAGCATTCCGGCGACCGGGCGCACGCGCCAGAACAGCACCACCGTCAACACGATCGCCGCGGCCATGGCAACGGTGATCCAGAACGCCACCGTGATCTGGTGCAACGCGAAGAAGGTGGGTGACCAGGCAAGGTTGATGAGGAGCTGCACCACGAACATCGCCACCGCAATGCCACGCCCCGCCGCGCCGCGCGCCGCAAGGATCATCGCCAGCGCCAGCCCCATCAGGACATAAAGCACCGACCATACGATCCCGAAGGCGGCCGGCGGCGGATAGATCGACGGCTTGACCAGCGCGTCAAACCACGGATTGCCGGGGCCACTGCCAGCAGCTTGTCCGGAAAGAAACCCGAGCGCGACGACAAGGGGAATAGTGAACAGCGACCAGCGCAGGAGACCGGCGCGAAGCTGTCCCGAAGAGGCAAGATAGTTCATGGCACCCGCAAGCAACTGCGCGAAACGCGCGATTCGCCAAGGATATTGGCGAGGGGTTGCCTGCTCTGCAATCGGAACTCGTCCCGCATTGCATCCCGCGTGGAGACACAATCCGGGGAAAACTCAGCCACGGAGCGCGGAAACCAGAAATTCGACGTTGCCTTCGGGCCCGGTGATCGGGCTCGGCACGATGCCCTGCACCTCCCAGCCCTCGCTTTCCAGCCAGTCGCGCACCTCGCCGCACACCCGCTCGTGCAAGGCGGGATCGCGGACCACGCCGCCTTTGCCGACTTCGGCCTTGCCCACTTCGAACTGCGGCTTGATCAGCGCGACAAGCCGCGTCGGCCTCGCCGCCAGAGAGAGCGGCACTTCCAGCACCTTGCGCAGGGAAATGAAGCTGGCATCGCAAACCACCCAGGTTGCCGGCCGATCGATGTGCCCCGGCGTGAGGATGCGCGCGCTGGTCTGTTCGAGCACGGTGACGCGCGGGTCCTGACGCAGCTTCCACGCAAGCTGGTTGGTGCCTGAATCCACGGCAAAGACATGCTCGGCCCCGCCCTGAAGCAGCACATCGGTGAAGCCGCCGGTCGAGCTGCCGATGTCCATCGCGGTAACGCCGGACGGGTCGAGGCCGAAATGCTCGATCGCGTGGGCGAGCTTGATGCCGCCGCGCGAAACCCACGGGTGATCGCGCCCGCGCACGTCCAGCGCGGCATCTGTGGCAAGCGCCTGCCCGGCCTTGGCAATCTTGGTCTCGCCCGAGAAGACGAGCCCGGCCAGGATCAGGGCTTGCGCGCGCGCGCGGCTCTCGACCAGGCCGCGGTCGACCAGCAACTGGTCCACGCGAAGCTTGGATGCGCCGGGCTGTTTCGGGGGGCGGGTTGAGGTCACGGCGCGTTCCTTCCATAACTGCACCATGAAGATCAACCATGCACACCGCCCCCGCCTCGTTTTATCCGGTGCGCTGGCTTTCGTCCTGCCATTGACCCTTTCCGCCTGCGCCACGCCGACGGTGGTCCCGCAAGCTGCGCCGCCGCCTGCGCCGAAGCCAACCCAAGCACCGCCCCCGCCGCCGCCTGCCCAGACCTTCAAGGACTGGCGCGATGCCCCACAGACCGTGGGCAACTGGCGCTATGATCCGGGCGTGGCCCGCTTTGGCCCGGGGAACGCCACGCTGTTCGCCATGGCCTGCAATCGCGCCGCTGCAACGAT
>JBEQCK010000176.1:0-7591 GCA_041639335.1 Novosphingobium sp. | reverse complement strand
CCGCAATTTGCTCCCCGCAAAGGAAGGCCTCATGCTCGAAAATCTTGCCGCCCAGCCCGCCGACGCACTTCTGGCGCTGATCAAGCTCCACAATGCCGATCCGCGCGCTGACAAGATTGACCTCGGCGTGGGCGTCTACCGCACGTCCGAGGGCGACACGCCGGTGTTCAAGGCGATCAAGGCTGCCGAAGCCAAGCTGCTCGAGACGCAGGATTCCAAGGCCTACCTCGGCCCCGAAGGCGACATGGGCTTCGTCCACGCGCTGATCCCCTACGTTTTCGGCAAGGACTTCGACCGTTCGAAGGTCGAAGGCATGCAGGCCCCGGGCGGCACCGGCGCTGTGCGTCTCGCCATCGAGGTGGCCAAGCGTTCGGGCGTCAAGCACGTGTGGATGGGCACGCCGTCGTGGCCCAACCACGCCCAGATCATCGCGGCCGTGGGTGTCGAACTGAAGACCTTCAGCCACATGACGGCCGACGGCTTTGCCGATCTCGACGCGCTCAAGGCCGCCCTTGCTCAGGCCGAGCCGGGCGATGCCGTCCTCCTGCATGGCTGCTGCCACAACCCGACCGGCGTCGACTACACCGACGCGCAGTGGGACGAGATCGCGCCGCTGCTGGTCGAGCGCAAGGTGCTGCCGATCCTCGATCTTGCCTACCAAGGCCTCGGCTTTGGCATGGAGGCCGACGCCTACGGCCTGCGCAAGGTTCTCAGCCTCGTTCCCGAAGCGCTCGTCGCCTATTCCTGCGACAAGAATTTCGGTCTTTATCGTGACCGTGTCGGCGCGTTTTACGCCGTCACCTCGGATGCTACTGCGCTCGCCAACGCCATGGCCAATGGCGCGACGATCGCGCGCGCGTCGTGGTCGATGCCGCCCGATCACGGCGCTGCCGCCGTCCGCCTGATCCTCGCCGATGAAAGCCTCACCGCGATGTGGCTGGCCGAGCTTGACGAAATGCGCGACCGCATGCGCTGGGTCCGTGATCGCCTTGCCGCCGCGCAGCAGGTCGGCCCGATCAGCATGGCGCCATTGGGCGTGCAGAACGGTCTGTTCTCGATGCTGCCGCTGAACGGCGAACAGATCCTCGCTATCCGCGAAAAGCACGGCGTCTACATGGCGGGTTCGGGCCGCATCAACATTGCCGGCCTTACCACCGGCAACATCGACAAGTTCGTCGAGGCCCTGCGCGACGTGGCATAACCTCAATCACCTTGCGTCCCCGCGCGGGCGGGGACCTCGGTGTTGTTACGGAACGTCAGCGTAAACAGACTGAGGCCCCCGCCTTCGCGGGGGCGCAGCTGAACCAGTTCAAAAGTCCGCCGCTCGCGATTGCTGCCGCGCTTCGGCGAAGCTGTCGGCGCGAAACTTCTCGAAGGCCACGCGCCGGTCATAGCCGGGGTCCTTGGGGTAGTCCTGATACTCGGCGATGATCTCGTCGAAGATCTCGCGCACCTCCTCCTTGTGGTCGGGGTGCGAGAAGATGTGGAGGCGGTTGGCCTTCATCGCCTCGATCACGCGCGCGCCGATCACGTCGGGCTCCATGCCGAATTCGTGCAGTCCCTGCAGCCGCTCCACCGCAGTCGGATCGACCGGCTTCATCGCGCCTTTCAGCGCATCGGGCCGCACGTCGTCGCTGGCATAGATGTAGCTTTTCACCAGGCCGGGGCAGAGCACGGAGACGCCGATCTGATACTTCAGCAGCGAATAGTGCAGCGATTCCGAGAGGCCCCGCACCGCGAACTTGGTGGTGTTGTAGATGCCCGGGCTGCCTGCCGCGAGGAAGGCCGCCATAGACGCCGTGTTGACGACATGTCCGCCCTTCTGCTCACCCGCCTTCACGCGCTCCACCATGCGCGGCACGAAGGTCATCACCCCGTTGATCACGCCATGAAGGTTGACGCCAAGCAGCCAGTCCCAGTCGTCGTACGAGCTTTCCTCGATCGGCTGGAACAGGTTCACGCCCGCGTTGTTGCACAGGATCGAAACCGGCCCGAACTTGGCCTCGACCTCGTCCGCGGCGGCCTTGAAGCCATCGCGGCTGGCGACATCGAGCTGAACGCCCATGACCTCGCGATTGTCCAATGACGCCAGAGCCTTGTCGATCGAATCCTGCCGGATGTCGGCGATGGCGACCTTGCAGCCTTCATTCAAAAGCTGGCGCACCAGCCCGATGCCCACGCCGTTCGCGCCCCCGGTGACGAAGGCGGTGCGTCCTGCAAAATCCTTCATGCGCCGCGAGCCTCCTTCAGCTTGTTCTGCCGCGCGATCTCCTCGGTGATCGCGGGATTGCGGAACAGCATGGCAAACGTCTGCTTGTATTCCGGGTTCTCGGGCAGGTGAGTCTGGACCGCAGCGGTGGTCGCAAGGCCGCGCTCTTCCACACCGGTCAGGAATTCGGAGTGGGTTAGGATGTAGAGCTCGTCATTGAGGATGCCTTCCAGCACGCGCTCGCCGACCTGCTCCTTGGTCTGGTAGAGGTGCATGAAGTTGCCGCCCGATGCGCGGCGCTTGTCCGCTTCGGCATAGCCGGTATCAGCCAGATCGGCGGGGCGGGTCTTGGCGGCATCGGCGATGTTCGATTGCACCGCGCCGGGGCAGAAGGCGCTGCAGATCACGCCGCGCGGTTCCAGCTCGGGCCGCATGCACTCCATCATCGAAGTGACTGCCGCCTTGCCCGACGAATAGATCGTGGTCATGCCCACCGGCACCAGCGCGCTCATCGATGCGGTGCAGACGATGTGCCCGCCTTCACCGTGGGCAAGAATGCGCGGCAGCATCGTGACGATGCCGTTGATCGTGCCGCCCACGTTGACGCCCATGACCCAGTCCCAGTCGGCAAAGGTCGCCAGCTCCGTCGGCCCGACCACGGCAACACCCGCGTTGTTGACGAGGAGATGGATCTTGCCGAACTTCGCCTCGACCGCATCGGCCACGGTTGCGAACTGCTCGCGGTTGGTCACGTCCAGCTTCACGGCAAGCACGCGCTCGCCGCCATCCAGTTCGGCGACTGCCGAATCGAGATGGTCCTGCCGGATGTCGGCGATGGTCACGTTCATGCCCGCGCCCAGCAGCGCCTTTGCGATGCCGAGGCCGATGCCGCTTGCGCCGCCCGTCACGAATGCTGTCTTGCCCGGCAGATTCTGCATGAGATCCTCTCCATTCCTCTTCGCTCGCCGCCACGCTCCGATGGCGGGGAATCATTTTTCACCTTGTGTATTCACCAGCGCGAATTTGTATGCAAGACTAACAATATCGCCGCATCGAAAAGGTCCGTGAAGGGACTGCTGCGGCGAGAGAGGAGAGCACATGGCAGGTGTCGCAGTCACGGCAGTTCCCGAAGGCGCCGTTCAGCAGGAGCGCGCCGAACATCCGGCAGGCGCGGCATACTGGGCGCTGTTCGTGATCGTTCTGGCAACATTCCTGACGTTCTTCGACGCGATCACTTTCGGCATGCTGGCAGAGCGGATCAAGCGCGATTTCGGCCTCACCGATTCGCAACTGGGCTTCCTCGCCGGTCCTGCCAGCATCATCTGCTACCTCTTCGTCGGCATCCCGCTTGCCCGCCTCGCTGACATCTACCCGCGCAAGTACGTGCTGGGGGCAGGGGCCGCGCTGGTCGGGGTGATCATCTCGGCAGGCGGCCTTGCCCAAAGCTTCGGCCAGTTCGTCGGCAGCCGCGTGTTTCTTGCCGCCGGCGGCTCCGCCCACGCGCCTGCATCCTATTCGCTGCTGGCAGACGCCTTCCCGCCGAAGAAGCTCACCCGCGCTTTCGCCCTGCTGCAGTTCGGTTTCATCGGCGGAACCACCCTCGGCCCGCTGATCGGCGGCATGCTGGTGATGATGACCGCGCCTTGGGGGCCAACCCACCTCGGCCCGCTGACGATCCTCGGCTGGCAGTGGATTCTGATCTTCATGGGTATCCCCTCGCTGCTCGTCGGCCTGCTGTTCCTCACCATCAAGGAGCCGCCGCGTATGGCCCCGGCGGCTGATGCGCCGACTGTTCCTGTCAATGCCACCTTCGGCCGCAAGATCCTCACCTTCATGGGGCTGGATGCCTTCCGCGCGATCAACGCCAAGCCCCGCGTCTACTACCCGCTGTTCGGCGCTCTCGCCCTCAGCGCGGTCGAAACTTTCGGCCTGCAGTTCTGGCGTGTGCCTTTCATGATCCGCACTTTCGGCTGGAACGAAGGCCAGATCGGTGCCGCGCTCGGCGTCACCGTCCTGATCGCCTCACTCTCCGGCCTGCTGCTCGGCGGCCTGTTCGTCGAATGGCTGGCCAAGCGCCACAAGGATGCCAACGTCCGCGCCGCCACCTGCTGCGCCGCGGGCGTCACCGTCTGCACCATTACCGCCATCCTGATGCCCACGGCCTGGGGCTCGCTGATCATGTTCGGCCTGTCGGGCATGTTCGGTATTGCTGGCGCCGTGCCGCAGAACGCCGCCGTCCAGCGGGTCGCCCCCAACGACATGCGCGGGCAGGTCACTGCCTTCTACCTGTTCATGTTCACCTTCTTCGGCGCGATGGGCAGCTACGTCGTCGGCAAGGTGCAGGACGTTCTGATCGGGGACCCCACCCAGCTGTGGAAGGCGCTGCTGATCACCGCCAGCGTGCTCATGCCGCTCGCCACGTTCCTGATGTTCAAGGCGATCCGTCCCTATCGCGAGGAAGTTGAAAGGCTTGAGGCAATGGGGCGTTGACAGGACTCGCGCAGCCCGTCAGATTGTTAGTAAGACTTACAAAATATATGGCAAAATATAAGGGAGTTGGACGTGTCCGATAACAGCCAGATTGCCGCGCTCGAAAGCCGCCTTGCCGATCTCGAACAGCGCCTGACGGTGCGCGAGGACGAACTGGACATCCGCAAGCTGCAGCACCTCTACGGCTACCTGATCGACAAGTGCATGTATAACGAGACGGTCGACCTGTTCACCGACGATGGCGAAGTGCGCTTCTTCGGCGGCGTATGGAAGGGTAAGGAAGGCGTCCGCCGCCTCTATGTCGAACGCTTCCAGAAGCGCTTCACCTATGGCAACAACGGCCCGATCGATGGCTTCCTGCTCGATCACCCGCAGCTGCAGGACATCATCAACGTGCAGCCCGATGGCGTCACCGCACTGGGCCGCGCCCGCTCGATGATGCAGGCCGGTCGCCACAAGGACTACGAAGGCGATGCCCCGCATCTCAAGGCCCGCCAGTGGTGGGAAGGCGGCATCTACGAGAACACCTACAAGAAGGTGGACGGCGTGTGGCGGATGCACATCCTCAACTACATGCCGATCTGGCACGCCGATTTCGAACATGGCTGGGCCAACACCCCGCACGAATACGTGCCGTTCCCCAAGGTCACGTACCCCGAAGACCCCACCGGCCCGGACGAGCTGATCACGGACCACTGGCTGTGGCCGACCCACAAGCTCAACCCCTTCCACATGAAGCACCCGGTCACGGGCGAGGAAATGGTGGCCCAGCGCTGGCAGGGCGACATCGACCGCGAGAACGCGCGGGCCTAAGAGCTTGCGGGCAGGGGCCATTTCCTCCCGGTTCCTGCCCGCAAACCATGGAACAGACATGACCCAGTATCCTTCGCTCCACATGATCATCGATGGCCAGCGCGTAAGCGGCGAAGGTCGTCGCACCCACGCCGTCGTCAATCCCGCCACGGGCGAAACCATCGGCGAGCTGCCGCTGGCCGAAGCCGCCGATCTCGATCGCGCGCTCGAAGTCGCCGCCAAGGGTTTCAGGATCTGGCGTGAGAGCACGCCGCAGCAGCGCGCCGCCGTGCTGCAGGGCGCGGCCCGCCTGATGATGGAGCGGCAGGAAGACCTCGCGCGCATCGCCACGCTGGAAGAGGGCAAGACTCTTCCCGAGGCGCGCATCGAAGTCCTGATGAACGTCGGCCTGTTCAATTTCTATGCCGGCGAAGTCTTCCGCATCTATGGCCGCACGCTGGTGCGCCCCGCCGGGCAGCGCAGCACGATCAGCCACGAACCGGTCGGCCCCGTGGCCGCTTTCGCGCCGTGGAACTTCCCGCTCGGCAATCCCGGTCGCAAGCTCGGCGCGCCCATTGCCGCCGGTTGCTCGGTGATCCTCAAGGCTGCCGAAGAAACGCCGGCTTCAGCCCTCGGCGTTCTCCAGTGCCTGCTCGACGCTGGCCTGCCCAAGGAAGTCGCGCAGGCCGTGTTCGGCGTGCCCGATGAAGTCAGCCGCCACCTGCTCGGCTCGCCGGTGATCCGCAAGCTGTCGTTCACCGGCTCGACCGTGGTCGGCAAGCACCTCATGCGCCTTGCCGCCGACAACATGCTGCGCACCACGATGGAACTGGGCGGCCACGGTCCGGTCCTGATCTTCGGCGATGCCGATATCGACCGCGCCCTCGATACGATGGCCGCGTCCAAGTACCGCAACGCAGGCCAGGTCTGCGTCAGCCCCACGCGCTTCATCGTGGAAGAAAACGTCTTCGAACGCTTCCGCGATGGCTTTGCGCAGCGCGTCGGCCGCATCAAGGTCGGCAATGGCCTCGATGATGGCTCGCAGATGGGCCCGATGGCCAACGCCCGCCGCCCCGAGGCGATGGACCGCCTGATCGGCGATGCGGTCACCCGTGGTGCACGCCTCCACACCGGCGGTGAGCGCATCGGCAACGCAGGCTACTTCTACGCGCCCACGGTCCTCTCCGAAGTCCCGCTCGACGCCGCGATCATGAACGAGGAACCGTTCGGCCCTGTCGCGCTGATCAACCCGTTCGGCGGCGAAGAGGCGATGATCGCCGAAGCCAATCGCCTGCCCTACGGCCTCGCCGCCTATGCCTGGACCGAAAGCGCCGCGCGCCAGAAACGCCTCGCCCGCGAGATCGAAAGCGGCATGATCGGCCTCAACTCGACGATGATCGGCGGTGCGGACTCCCCCTTCGGCGGTGTGAAGTGGTCCGGTCACGGCGCGGAAGACGGTCCCGAAGGCGTGCTCGCCTGCATGGTCACCAAGGCTGTGCACGAAGGGTGATCGGCGGGCTTTGACGTGATCGGGAAACTTCCGGGCAATGTACCGACATTAACGCGCAAGGGTCATCCCCACTTGCCCGGAGCTTCCCATGCGGCGCACGCGTCTCCTGCTGGCCGCCGCCAGCCTCTGCTTCCCCGCCACGGCCATGGCCGCGCAGGAAGACGAACAGATCTGGCTCGCCCAGTTCTCGACGATCGAGGTCGGGCAGAAGGTCCTGCTTTTCACCGATGTGCAACTGCGCTTCACCGATGGCGCGGACCGGTTGGGGCAGGTCCTGCTGCGCCCCGCCGTGGGCTATCGCATCACGCCCAGCGACACCCTGTTCCTCGGCTACGCCTATGTCCGCACCGAACCGTTGAACGCCACGCCCACCGACGAACATCGCATGTTCCAGCAGGCGCTGGTCCGCGTGGTCGGCGGCCCCGGCAAGACCACGATCACGTCGCGCACCCGTCTCGAACAGCGCTGGCTCGAAGGCCGCTCCGGTATGGGCTGGCGCCTGCGCCAGCAGGTCCGGCTCGATACGCCGGTGGCCAAGGGCCTCAATGCCATCGTCTGGGCCGAACCCTTCGTCAATTTCGACACGACCT
>JBEQCK010000175.1:0-7626 GCA_041639335.1 Novosphingobium sp. | reverse complement strand
GCATCGGCTTGCGACGTCCACGGGCACGATCATGCCTCTGCCCTTGGCGCGAGTGTGCCGGCCGCAGACGTGCAGAGCTTCTGGGGCGCGCTCGGCTGCGGCTGCTGGGCGGTCTGATGATGCGCGATCCCGAACCCCGCTTGATCCACGCGATCCTCGATTGGCCGCCGACATGGTTTCTGGCGCGGCTGCTGCTGGTGGGGGCTTACCTTGTCGGTGGCTTGGCCAAGCTGACCGACTGGCCGGGGGCAGTGGCGGAACAGGCCCACTTCGGGATGGCCCCGCCTGCCCTCTGGGCGGCACTCACCAAAGCGGTGGAAATCATCGGGCCGCTGCTGATCCTGCTGGGGCGCTTCGTCTGGCTGGGCGCGGGCATGCTCGGCGTGTTCACATTGCTGGCCGCATTCCTCGCCAATGCCTTCTGGACGATGGAAGGGCAGGAACGTTTCTTCGCGACCAATGCCTTTTTCGAACATGTCGGGCTGGTGGGCGGCTTCATCCTGGCCGCGCTTGTCGCCGAGCATGCGCGACGACAGGGGCGGCCCTGAGCCGCGTCAGGACTTCAGTGGGTGCGCCAAGGAGAAGACATGAGCGAAAGCGTACCCCTCAAGACTCCCACACCGCTGTTCCGCTTGTTGCTGGTCCTGTCCGCCACCACCGGGATGGTCGACGCGGCGAGCATTCTGGGCATGGACAAGGTGTTCACCGCGAACATGACCGGCAACGTGGTGTTCCTCGCCTTTGCCACAGCGGGGGCGGAGGGGTTCCATGCCTGGCACTATGTCGTCGCCCTTGGCGCGTTCATGCTCGGCGCGGTCCTGGCCGGGCGGATGTGGCGCAGCAACAAGGCCGAACGGTTGAGCCACATGCTGGTCCGGGCAGCAGCGATTGAAAGCGCGTTGCTGTTCCTCGCCGGATCGCTTGCGCTCCACACCTCTCCGGTTGTGGCTGCGCTATGGCAGGCACTGGCTGTCGTAGGTCTTGCCGCAGGTGCGATGGGGTTCCGCAATGCGGTGGTGCGCCAGCTGAAAGTGCCCGATCTGACAACGACCGTGCTGACCCTGACGATCACCGGTATTGCATCGGATTCCCGTCTGGCATCAGGCACGGGGCCCAACCTTGCAGCAAGGGTCGGAGCGGTAGCGGCGATCTTCGCAGGCGCGCTGGCCGGAACGCTGGTATTCCGGTGGCTGGGCCTTGGGCCGACCTTGTTGATCACCGGCGGCGTGGTGCTGGTGGGGACCTGCGTGTTCGTGCGGCATCCGCAAATGGCCGAATTGCACCGGCAGTGATCGGACGCCTTGCCCTCGGCATCGTGTTGTCCGCACTGGCAGCACGCGCGCAGGCCGAGGACGCGCCGGAACGGACCAACCTGCGCTATGACGAGGATTGGGCGGGGTTCGACGCGCCTGATGGCGGCATGGATCGGCTGAAGAATCTGCGTCTGGACAGTGCAGGCGCAGTGCGAGTGACGCTGGGGCTGGAAGCCCGTGCGCGGTATGAAGGTTATGCCAACCCGCTCTGGGGCGATGCGCCCGATGACGGATATCTGTGGCTGCGCACCCTGCCATTGGTGGACGTGCATGCCGGACCCGCACGGGTCTTTGTCCAGCCGATCATCGGCTATGCCCGCGGCGTCATCGGCGGCAGCGGCCCTGCCGACCAGACCGGTGTCGATCTTGCCCAGGGGTTTGCCGATTTGCGTGTTCCGCTGCCCGAAGGCCGAAACGTGACCTTGCGCGCAGGACGCGAACTCGTCGCGCTGGGGTCGGAACGGCTTGTCGGCACGCGCTATGGCCCGAATATTCCGCAGCCATTCGATGGCATTCGCGCGTTTGCCGTATTCGGCGGACTACGGGTCGATCTGATGGACTTGCGTGCCGTGGAGATCGGGCCGGGTGATCTGGACGACCACGCAACCGATCGGCGGCGCTTGCGTGCAGTCTATGCGACCATGTCTGCAGGCAACGGCATGGCTGTCGATGCCTACTGGATCGGATACCGCAATCAGGCAGCCCGCTTCGGTGACGTGATCGGCAGGGAGCGTCGCGACACGTTCGGGCTGCGGCTGTTCGGCCATCGCGGCAGGATCGCGTGGAACTGGGAAACGATGATCCAGCGCGGCGATTTTGCTGGGCAGCGCATCCGGGCTTGGTCCCAGGCCACGGAAACCTCGATCAGCTTTCCGGAAGCCCGGTTCCGTCCGCGCATCCGCCTGCGCGCCAATTATGCCAGCGGTGATCGATCCCCCGATGACGGCACGTTGGGCACCTTCAACGCACTTTTCCCCAAGGGTCGTTACTTCGGAGAACTCACCCCGATCGGCCCGCGCAACATCCTGAACGTCCAGCCGAGCCTCGATCTCGACCTTGGCAGGAAGATCACCATGGAGCTTTCGGCAGGCGCGTTCTGGCGCGCTTCACGGCATGATGGCGTCTATGATGTGCCGGGCCAGATAATCCGGGCGGCCAGGACGTCTCGGGCAAGACACATCGGCAACCTGTTCGAACTTGGCCTCGATTGGCAGGCAGGCGCAGAGTTGTCCTTCTCCGCTTCTCTGGCCGTATTCAGCGCCGGACAATTCCTGCGCCAGACCGGCAGGGCGCTGCCAACCCGCATGATGGGCCTCGAGGCAGCCTACAAGTTCTGAAATCGGCATGCGAATTCTTGTGCGTTTACAGTGACAAGCGGATGCTGCCCTGCCCTTCGGACCGATAAAGCCATGCATGGTCGGATCAATGCGCCAGCCGGTGCGTTCCCAAGTCGCAATTCAAGCGACAAGGTGTTCAGCACACATGGGTTCCAGCATCGGCGTGGCCATCGTAAACGGTGTTCCCAACCAACTCCCGTTGGATTCCCGACGGACTCTCCTCGAATGGTTGCGCGAAGATCTTGGGCTGACTGGCACCAAGAAGGGTTGCGATCATGGCCAGTGCGGCGCCTGCACGGTGCTGGTCGATGGACGCCGCGTAAACTCCTGCCTGTCGCTCGCCCAGTTGCACGAGGGCGACGAGATCGAAACGATCGAATCCGTCGGCACGGCTGACAACCTCTCGGCCCTGCAGCTTGCGTTTGTGACACACGACGGGTTCCAGTGCGGATACTGCACGCCGGGGCAAATCTGTTCGGCCAAGGCGATGATGCAGGAGCTTGCCGAAGGCTGGGCCAGCGCAGCGACCGATGAATTGACCAAGGCCCCGGCACCGACCGTCGAGGAGCTGCGCGAGCGGATGAGCGGCAATCTGTGTCGGTGCGGTGCCTACTCGAACATCATTGCAGCGCTTCAGGAGGTCATCGAACAGGACGCAGGCTCGCCGGGAGCATCGGCATGAAGACTTTTGTTCTCTACCACGCGACATCGGCGCAAGACGCGGTCCATTCACTGCAATCCGGCGCTGTCGCCATCGCTGGCGGCACCAATCTGGTCGATCTGATGAAACTGCAGATTGCCGCGCCAGACAGGGTCATCTCGATCCGCCGCACCGGACTTGGCGAGATCGCCCCTGACGGCGAGGGGTTGAGGGTCGGCGCTCTTGTCACCAATGCCGATTGCGCGGCCGACATGCGCGTGCGGGAAAACTGGCCGCTTCTGGCCAAGGCGATCCTTGCCGGTGCCAGCCCGCAATTGCGCAACCGTGCAACCACTGGCGGCAACCTCTGCCAGCGTACCCGCTGCGGCTATTTCTACGACACCACGCAGGCCTGCAACAAGCGCGAGCCCGGATCGGGCTGTGCCGCGCGCAATGGCTTCAACCGCATTCATGCCGTCCTCGGCACCAGCGAATCCTGCATCGCCACTTATCCGGGTGACATGGCGGTTGCCATGCTCGCGCTTGACGCGGTCGTCCTCGTCGAAGGCGCATCGGGCGCGCGTGAGATCCCGATTGCGGCGTTTCACCGGATGCCCGGTGACGACCCATCGCGCGACAACGTGCTGGAGCCAAGTGACCTCATCACGGCCGTGCGCCTCCCCGCCCCGACAGGCGGCGTGCAGATTTACCGCAAGGTGCGCGACCGCGCGTCCTATGCATTCGCGCTGGTCTCGGTCGCCGTGGATCTGACGATGGATCAGGGTCGCATCGCTCGCTGCGCGCTCGCCTTCGGTAGCCTTGGGACCGTGCCGTGGCGCGATCTGGCGGTCGAGCAAGTGCTGATCGGCGAAAAGCCCGGCCCGGCGCTCTATGCCAAGGCTGCCGAAGTCCTGCTCAAGGACGCGCAAGGCTTTGGTGCAAACGACTTCAAGATTCCGCTCGTCGCGCGCGCGCTGGCTGCGACGCTCAACGAAGCCACCCAGACAGGAAGGGCTTGATCCATGCGCATGACTTTGGCCGACATGTACAACACGCCAGACAAGCGCAACCTGCTCGACACCATGAAGCAGGGCGTGATCGGCAAGCCGCTTGATCGTCCGGAAGGTCCCCTCAAGGTCAGCGGCTCGGCCACCTACTCGGCCGAGTGGAAGATCGAAGGCTGCGCAGAAGGCGTGCTGGTGCTGGCAGACGTTCCGCAAGGCACGGTCAAGGCTATTCACAGTGACAGCGTGATGACAATGCCCGGTGTGCTGGCCGTGCTTGCCGATGAGGCCATGGTTCGCCGTTCCACGCAAGGGACGGCGGGCAAGGCACCGGCGCAGGATGTCCAGACCGTCGATTACTTCGCCCAGCCTGTGGCACTCGTCGTTGCCGAAACCTTCGAGCAGGCGCGCGATGCCGCGCTGGCGCTGAAAGTGGAATACGAAGCCGCCGATGATCCAGTGCCGTTCGACCCCGAAAGCCCGGATGCAGAGGTCGAGACACCCTCTGACAGCAAACCCGTTGAAGGCGGCGATCTCGACCAGGCGATGCGCGACGCCGCGTTCAGCATCGACGTCGAGTACGACACGCCCGGCCACGCCAGCGCCGCGATGGAACCGCACGCGACGATTGCCGCGTGGCAGGATGACCAACTGATCCTGCGCGGCAGCTATCAGATGCTGGCCTTCAACGTGAAGGAGATCGCCGACTGCCTGTCGATCTCGCCAAAGAAGGTGCGGATCATCGCGCCCTATGTCGGCGGTGGTTTCGGTTCGAAGCTGGGCATCACGCATGAAGCCGTGGCTGCGGCCATTGCCGCCAAGGAACTGGGCCGCCCGGTCCGCGTGGTGATGACGCGCCAGCAGGTGTTCCAGACTGTCATGCGCCGGTCCGAAACGCGCCAGCGCGTACGCCTGGCGGCAGACGCAGCAGGCAAGATCGTTGGCCTGGGGCACGAAGCCCATGTTTCCAACCTGCCGGATGAGGATTTTGCCGAGCCCGTCACGCAGGCGACCGAATTCCTCTATGGTGGCGAGAACCGTCTGCTCAAGGTGGAAGTCGCGCGGATCTGCCGCATGACCGCCGGATCGGTCCGCGCTCCGGGCGAGGCCGTGGGGATGCAGGTCCTCGAAGCAGCGATGGATGAACTTGCCGAAGCGGTCGGCATCGATCCGATCGAACTGAGGAAGCGCAACCTGCCTGCCAAGGTCCCGGTCAAGGGCACGCCCTATTCGTCAAGAATGCTGGTGGAAGCGCTGGAGCAGGGTGCGGCCAGCTTTGGCTGGGACCAGCGCAAACCTCAACCTTGCCAGACGCGTGAGGGCGATTGGTGGATCGGGATGGGCGTGGCCAGCGCCGCGCGCGTCAACGTGATGATCCCCGCCGAAGCCAGCGTCACCCTGAAGGCAGACGGCACCGCATTGGTCGAAACCGACCAGACCGACATCGGCACAGGGTCCTATGCCATCATGGGGCAAATCGCCGGCGAAATGCTCGGCCTGCCGATCAGCAAGGTGCAAGTGGTTCTGGGCGATTCAGCGTTGCCTCCCGGTGCAGGATCGGGCGGCAGCTTCGGCGCGATTTCCACTGGCTCTGCCGTCATGCGCGCCTGCGAGGCGATCCGCGAAAAGATTGCCAAGACGCTCGGCTGCGATGTCGATGATCTGGAAATCAAGGATGGTATCGCCAGCCACGCGGGATCGCAGCGCCCGCTTGCCGATCTTCTCGGCGGCAAGGACATCGCCGAGGTCGGATCGATCAAGCCGGGCAAGACCTACAAGAATTTTGCACAGGCCAGCTACGGCGCCTTCTTCGCTGAGGTCGGCGTTCATGCCTTCACCGGTGAGGTGCGCGTACGCCGCATGACCGGGGCATTCGGCTTCGGTCGCGTGCTCAATGCCAAGACCGCGCGTTCGCAGTGCCTTGGCGGCATGGTCTGGGGCATCGGCAGTGCGCTGACGGAAGAACTGGTCTTCGACCTGCGCGATGGCCACCTCGTCAATCACGATCTCGCCGAATACCACGTGCCGGTCCATGCCGATGTCCCGGCGCTCGAAGTGATCCTGCTGGAAGAGCGCGATGCCGCCGCCAGCCCGCTTCAGGCCAAGGGCGTTGGCGAACTGGGCATCTGCGGGGCAGCCGGTGCCGTCGCCAACGCGGTCTACAACGCTTGCGGCGCGCGCGTGCGCAGCTTCCCGCTCACGCTCGACAAGATCATCCCCCACTTGCCCAACCCCTTCGTGTCACTCGCCTGAAAGGCAGCCCGTGATTGCACCCCCGCTTCGCTACCGCCCCGATCTCGAACAACCGCAACCCGACGAGGCGCAAACCGACGCCAGCCTCGAAAAGTCGTTCGATCACATTCTCGAGACGACGGCGGAAGACTATGGCCACGCGGTTCGGGCGGTTCACGCCAAGGCGCACGGCCTGTTCGAAGGCACGTTCAAGGTGGATGGCAATCTCCCGCCCGAACTTGCCCAGGGCCTGTTCGCCAATCCCGGCACCTATCCCGCCGCATTGCGCATCTCGACCAATCCCGGCGACATTCTTGACGACAATGTCGTCCTTCCGCGTGGGATTGCGCTGAAGGTCGAGCATGTTCCGGGAGAGCGGCTGCCCGGCGCAGAGGGCGACGGCCAGGACTTCCTGATGGTCAATGTGCCCGTCTTCGCCGTGCCCACACCGGACAAGTTTGCCGGCAAGCTGAAGCTCCTTGCCGCCACGACGGACCGTGCCGAGGGCGCAAAGGTCGCCCTTTCCACCGTGCTCGGTTTCATCAATTCGGCCCTCGGCAAGGTCGGTCTGGAATCAAGGGCACTGGCCGGGATGGGCGGATCGCCGCAGGTTCACCCTTTGGGCGAAACCTATTTCAGCACCGTGCCCTTCCGCTATGGCGACCACGTTGCCAAGTTCCGTTTGCGTCCGCTTTCCCCCGCACTCACGGCGTTTACCGACACCATCATCGACACTTCGGGCCGCCCCGATGGCCTGCGTGAGACCATCCGCAAGGATGCCGCCAGCCTCACCGGCGAATGGGCCTTCGAGGTCCAGCTCGCACGGGATATCGAGCAGCAGCCGATCGAAGACGCCAGCGTCGAATGGAAGGAAGAAGAAGCGCCATTCGTCCAGGTGGCAACCTTGCGCATCGAACCGCAGGACAGCTGGTCCGCCGAAAAAGTGCAGCGCATCGACGAGGCCATGCACTTCTCGCCATGGAATGCGCTGGTGGCGCATCAACCCCTCGGCGGGATCAACCGCGCCCGCCGCCGCGCCTACAAGCACTCCTCGGACTTCCGCGTCCGGGTCAACGGTTGTCCGTTCGCCGGGAATGCCG
>JBEQCK010000174.1:0-7645 GCA_041639335.1 Novosphingobium sp. | reverse complement strand
GCTCGTTCTCGGTGGTCTACCTCAAGAACGGCAAGGTCATCGCGCTCGATTGCGTGAACATGGTCAAGGACTACGTGCAGGGCAAAAAGCTTGTCGAAGCCCGCGCCCAGATCACCCCTGAGCAACTGGCCGACGCCAGCGTGCCGCTCAAGGAAATGCTCGCATGAACACTCAGCACGGGGATTTTTGCGGGAGTAGCGCCCGTTAATGTTCAGACAATGCAGGATGGTTTTGTGGCGGCAGATGCCAAGGCCGCCAGTGCTGTCTCGCAGATGGCAGCGTATAAAAACCGCTCTCAACCAAGCGTTGTTCGTTTGTCTTGGGAAAGCGCGCTCAGATGCTTTCTGGCGTGGTCTGCATTGTGAAGTTTACGCAAGCGCACCAGAAAGGTTTGGGGCACCGGATCCTCCCTGAAAAGACCATGTCTGTTACCGGACAGGCAAATTCCTTCAGGCAACTTCCGCGGGGTGGGCAAGGCGAGTCTGCGCCTGCCCCGGATTTTCTTAATCTTTGGCTGATTGCGGCGAAACTGTTCGAACACCTTAACCAGATGTCCTCAAAGCTTCAGGTACAGGATAACCCCATCCCGCATATTCATCTGCGATAACACCTGCCATCAGCTGCAGCTCGGGTGAGATGTCGTTCATCCGTTGGCTCATGATGATAGGCGATGTCGCCTGCTCTGACAGTTCCCGATAAACGACATCGCGGCTTCTGGAGCGGCTGATCGATTCAGGAACAATTGCGAGCCCTTCCTCAGCGGCGACTAGGCCAATCGCGATCTGCAATTCTCTCGCTTCGTGCGCGATTTTCGGTTCGAGTCCATGGTCGCGAAACAGCGATATCACCTGGTCTGCATAACTAGGACGTGGTGCACGCGGGTAGATGATCTGCGGCTGTGTAGCTACCTGCTTAAGTGTCAAAGCGCGTTCAGACTGCGCGAGCGTGTGTCCGCGCGGCAATGCTACTGCCAGTCTCTCGTTGCGCAGAATGGTCCGCTTGATGTCTGGATCTTCAAAACGAATGCGACCGAAGCCGACATCAATTCGCCCGTCCTTGAGAGCGGCTATCTGTTCAAGTGTCGTGCTTTCCACCAAGGATAGCTCGACATCAGGAGCTCGTTTGCGAAAGGCGCGGATCAGTTCAGGAAGCCTCGCGTAGATCGTGGAGGCAACAAACCCGATCGTGAAGCGTCGCCGTTCCGTTGCGGCAGCGGTCCTCATCATGGCCTGCATGTCATCCATGCGATCAAGGATTTGCCTGGCTTGCTCGTGAAGCAATTGACCAAGAGGGGTCAGACTTAGCGGGCGGGCAGTCCTGTCGAAAAGCAGGCCTCCTACTTCCTCCTCCATTTGACGTATCGTGCGGCTTAGGGGTGGCTGTGCGATGTTAAGAGTGGCTGCCGCGTGTGAAAAACTCCGCGCACTTGCCACCGCAAGGAATTGACGGAGGTGCCTCAGGTCCATTGCTATACCTTACAGGTATGGAGCCATGACCGCAATGATCTTTGAAAGCCCTCCGGTGACACGCTACTTTTCCCGATAACAGTGTGAAGTTGGAGAGGTGTGATAATGGCGGCTTTAGACCGGATCGATACCTTCATTGTCGATGTGCCGACAATCCGGCCACACGTCCTCGCGATGGCGACCATGCATGCGCAGTCGATGGTCATTGTTCGTTTGACCGACGGAGACGGCGTCGAAGGCATCGGGGAGGGCACGACCATAGGCGGCCTCAGCTATGGCGAGGAAAGTCCTGAAAGCATCAAGTCTGCAATCGATACATATATTGCACCGATCCTTCAGGTCTGCGATCTTTCGCGTGTGCGCGACACGATGGCACGGATCGGCCGCAGCGTGCGCGGCAACCATTTCGCCAAGTGCGCGGTGGAAACGGCGCTTCTCGACATGGCGGGCAAGCGGCTGGGCGTGCCGGTCTCCGAGCTGATCGGGGGAGGGCGCGTACGGTCCTCGCTGCCCGTCGCATGGACGCTCGCCAGCGGAAACACCGCACGCGACATCGAGGAGGGCGAGGCCATGCTCGAGCAGCGCCGCCATCGCATCTTCAAGCTCAAGATCGGCAAGCGCGAAGTCGCGGACGACGTTGCGCATGTGGGGGCAATCTGCAAGGCGCTGGCCGGACGCGCGAGCGTGCGTGTCGACGTAAACCAGAACTGGTCCGAAGGGCAGGCCGTGCGTGGCATGGCAATGCTGCACGATGTCGGCGTCGAACTGGTCGAGCAGCCGGTGGCGCGCGATACTCTAGATGCGATGGCGCGGCTGTCCGGAACCCAGGCGGTGCCGCTGATGGCCGACGAAGCGCTCAATGGTCCGCGTTCGGCCTTCCGCATCGCCTCTGCGGCGGCTGCCGGCGTGTTCGCGGTGAAGATCGCGCAATCGGGCGGGCTGCATCCTGCAAGCGAGGTTGCCGCCATCGCGACGGCTGCGGGGATCGGCCTTTACGGAGGCACGATGCTTGAAGGCGGCGTCGGCACCGTTGCCTCGGCGCACCTGTTTGCCACGTTCCCTGAACTGGCGTGGGGCACCGAACTGTTCGGCCCCCTGCTGCTGACCGAGGAAATTCTGGCAACGCCGCTGCGCTATGCCGATTTCGAGCTGGCGGTCCCCGATGCGCCGGGCCTCGGCGTCACGCTCGACGAGGAAAAGATCGCCCGCTTCCGCCGCGACAGTGCGGCCCCCGTCATTCACGCCGTCGCCTGAGAGGACGCACGCATGTTGTTCATGGTTGAAATGCAGGTCAACATTCCGCTCGGCTTCGATGCGGACGAGGCGGCACAGCTGAAGGCCGCCGAGAAGGCGCGGTTCCAGGAACTGCAGGCAGCGGGCACGTGGCGACACATCTGGCGCGTAGCGGGGCAGTACGCCAACGTCAGCATCTTCGATGTCGAGAGCAATTCGCAACTGCACGACATCCTTATCGGCCTGCCGCTCTACCCTTTCATGACGATGAAGGTGACTGCGCTCTGCCGGCATCCCTCATCGCTTCACGACGATGACCGCTGAACCGGACATTTTATAATCAGGTAATTGAAACAGTATTTTGGGAGATTGACGTCATGCAAGAATCATTCGTTGATTCCGCTCCGATCCGAAACCTGCTCGACCGTGCGGCAGGCCTTGACGGTGATGGTGGCGATGCCCGCCTCAAAGCCATCATGCGCGATCTGCTGGAGGCGACTGCGCGCGTGATCGTGCGTCACGACGTGACCGAGAGCGAGTTCTGGGGCGCGGTCAAATACTTGCAGGACAGCGCCGGCGAGATCGGTCTGATCGTTCCGGGCATCGGCCTCGAGCACTTCATGGACCTCTACATGGACGCCAAGGATGCCGAGGCAGGTCTTTCCGGCGGTACGCCGCGGACCATCGAAGGCCCACTTTACGTTGCAGGCGCGCCTTTGGTCGAGGGGCCGGACGTCAACCTCACCGTTGATCCCGATGACACCACCAGCCTGTACATGACGGGTCAGGTGCGTGGCCCCGATGGCGAGCCGGTCCCGGGCGCCATCATGCACGTTTGGCATGCGGACTCGCAGGGGTGGTATTCCCACTTCGACCCGACCAAGGAGCAGACGCCATTCAACAATCGCCGCCGCATAAAGCTGGGCGACGACGGTCGCTATGCATTCCGTTCGAAGATGCCCAAGGGCTACAGCGTGCCCCCCGGTGGCGCGACCGACGTTCTGATGCAGGCGGTTGGCCGTCACGGAAACCGTCCGGCCCACGTCCACTTCTTCATCGAAGCTCCGGGCTATCGCCAGCTGACCACGCAGATCAACTTCGGCGACGATCCGTTCGCGCATGACGACTTTGCGTTCGGCACGCGCGCAGGCCTTCTCCCCGTGCCCATGCGCCAGGGCGACAGCGCCTCGATCACGTTCGACTTCGAGATGCAGCGAGCCGTGCATCAGGAAGACGAAAAGTTTTCGACGCGCGCTCGCCTCGAAGCCTGACGCAAGAACCTGGGAGAAATGAAGATGTCCGGTGCCATCAGGACCCGCATTGAAACGGCCGTTGTCGATGACGCGGATGCCGGGCAGTTCCGCTGCCGCCGCGACATCTTCACCGACCCTGACCTTTATGAACTCGAAATGAAGCACATCTTCGAGGGGAACTGGGTCTATCTGGCGCACGAGAGCCAGATCCCTTCGACGAACGACTGGTTCTCGGTTACAGTTGGACGGACCCCCGTGGTCATCACGCGGACCAAGGACGGCGCGCTCAACGCCTTCATCAACGCCTGCTCGCATCGCGGCGCGATGCTGTGCCGGCGAAAGCGGGGCAACGGGCGCGTCATGGTCTGTCCGTTCCACGGCTGGAGCTTCACCAACGATGGCAAGCTGCTGAAGGCCAAGGACGAGAGCACGGGCGCTTATCCTGCGTCATTCAACCAGGACGGTTCGCACGACCTCGCCCGCCTGGCCCGCTTCGAGAGCTATCGCGGATTTCTGTTCGGTAGCGTCAATCCCGATGTTGCGCCGCTCGAGGAATACCTCGGCGAAACGCGCGTGATCATCGACCAGATCGTCGACCAGGCACCGGATGGCATCGAGGTTCTGGCGGGAAGCTCGTCCTACATCTTCGAGGGCAACTGGAAGTTGCAAATGGAGAACGGTTGCGACGGCTACCACGTCAGCTCGGTGCACTACAACTACGCCAAGACCATGGGGCGGCGCGCCGAAGGCGGCACCAAGGCGGTCGATGCCAACGGCTGGTCCAAGGCCGTGAGCGGCGTCTACGGCTTCGACAACGGACATATCCTGCTGTGGACCAAGGTGCTCAATCCCGAGGTGCGTCCCGTCTGGTCGCACAAAGAAGAACTTGAGAAGCGGCTCGGCAAGGAGCGCACGCGTTTCATCGTCGAGCAGAGCCGCAATCTGGCGCTCTATCCCAACGTTTTCCTGATGGACCAATTCTCCACGCAGATCCGCGTCGTGCGACCGATCGATGTTAATCACACAGATGTGACGATTTACTGTTTTGCGCCGAAAGGCGAGAGCGCTGAACTGCGCGCAATTCGCATCCGTCAGTACGAGGATTTCTTCAACGTCTCCGGCATGGGCACACCCGATGATCTGGAGGAGTTCCGCACGTGCCAGGCCTCCTATGCGGGCGCGGGCGAATTGTGGAACGACCTCAGTCGTGGTGCCAAGCGCTGGATCAACGGACCCGACGAGAATGCGCGCGAGATGGGCATGAATCCGCTGCTGAGCAGCGAGCGCAGCGAGGACGAGGGTCTGTTCGTCTGTCAGCACGAATACTGGGCCAAGGCCCTGCTTGATGGTCTTGCGCAGAGTGACCAGCGGGCGGAGGAAATGGCGTGAGCGTGCTCATTGAAGTTACCGCTTTCCTCAATCGCGAGGCGCGCCTGCTCGACGACCGGCAATGGGACGCGTGGCTCGAATGCTACACGCCTGACTGCACTTACTGGATGCCGGCCTGGACCGACGACGACGAACTCGTCACCGATCCGCAGAGCCAGATTTCGCTGATCTATTACGCGAACAGGCAAGGTCTGGAAGATCGCGTGTACCGGCTCGAGACCGAGCGTTCGAGCGCAAGTACGCCGGAACCGCGCACCACGCACATGATCGCCAACATCGAACTGATGGACGATCGCGGCGACGAGCTTGATGTGCGCTACAACTGGCATACGCTCAGCCATCGCTTCAAGATGACCAGCCAGTTCTTTGGTGCGACCTTCTGCACGTTGCGCCGGGTCGGCGGCGAACTGAAGATTTCGGCGAAGAAGATCGTGCTCAAGAACGACTACATCAACCAGGTGATCGACGTCTATCATGTCTGATCCGGTGGCGCATTTCGCGGGGCGGTTTGCCGGCAGGGTGATGGTCGTGACCGGCGCTGCGCAGGGCATCGGACGCGGTGTGGCGCTGAGGGCCGCGGCAGAGGGCGCGCAGGTCCTGTTGATAGACCGGGCCGAATTCGTTGCCGACGTGGCCGCCGAAATCGGGCTATCGGCGCGGGCATTCGTGACGGATCTCGAAACGCATGAAGGCGCGGCAGCGGCCATGGCAGAGGCTGTTGCCCATTTCGGCCGGATCGACATTCTCATCAATAATGTCGGCGGGGCTATCCGCATGCGGCCCTTTGCCGAGTTCACGCCTGAGCAGATCGACGCGGAAATCCGCCGCTCGCTCATGCCGACGCTTTATGGCTGCCATGCGGCGCTGCCCGCGATGCTGGCGCAAGGTTCGGGCACCATTGTTAACGTATCGTCCAATGCCACGCGCGGCATCCGGCGCGGTCCCTATTCGGCGGCCAAGGGCGGGATCAACGCGCTGACGCAGAGCTTGGCGATGGAATATGGCGAACAAGGCATCCGCGTCGTGGCGACTGCGCCGGGGGGAACCAGCGCACCGCCGCGCAGGGTGCCGCGAAATGCCGCCGGCGACAATGCGCAGGAACAGGCGTGGATGACGCAGGCGGTCGAACAGGTGACGGAATCGACGTTCTTCAAGCGCTATGGCACCTTGGACGAACAGATCGCACCAATCCTTTTCCTGGCCTCGGACGAGGCAAGCTACATAACCGGAACCATCCTGCCCGTTGCGGGCGGTGACCTGGGCTGAACGCAAGGGCCAACCAATGTCCAAGATTTATTCAAGTCCCGCGGCGGCGCTGGACGGCGTGCTGTTCGACGGGATGACCGTGATGTCTGGCGGGTTCGGCCTGTCCGGCAATCCGGAAAGCCTGATCCCCGAACTCCGCGCGGCGGGCGTGAAGGACCTGACGGTCATCTCCAACAATGCTGGCGCCGATGGCTTCGGCCTGTGGATGCTGTTGCAGAGCCGCCAAGTGAAGAAGATGATCTCGTCCTATGTGGGCGAGAACAAGCTGTTCGAGGAGCAGTACCTGTCGGGCGAACTCGAACTCGAGCTGACGCCGCAGGGGACGCTGGCAGAGCGCATCCGGGCAGGGGGCGCGGGGATTCCGGCGTTCTACACCCGCACCGGCGTGGGCACGGTCGTCGCTGAGGGCAAGCCGGTCGAGGTGTTCGAAGGCGAGGAATATGTGCGCGAGAACTGGCTGCGCGCCGATCTTGCCATCATCAAGGCGTGGCGTGCCGACCCCGAGGGCAACCTCATGTACCGGCGCACTGCGCGCAACTTCAACCCGAACATGGCAACGGCGGCCAAAGTAACGGTGGTCGAAGTCGAGGAGATCGTGCCCGCAGGTACATTCGACCCCGACTGCATCCATACGCCCGGCATCTACGTCGACCGCATCGTGCTTTCGACGATCAACGAAAAGCGCATCGAAAAGCTGACCGTACGCGAAAGGGAGAGCGCCTGATGCCGTGGAATCGTGACCAGATGGCCGACCGCGCCGCGCAGGAATTGCGCGATGGCGACTACGTCAACCTTGGCATCGGCATACCGACGCTGGTGGCTAACCACGTGCCCGAAGGCATCAAGGTTACGCTGCAGAGCGAGAACGGCATGCTCGGCATCGGCCCTTTCCCTTATGATGGCGAGGCCGATCCGGACCTGATCAACGCGGGCAAGCAGACCATCACCGCGCTGCCCACGTCGAGCTTCTTCTCTTCGGCCGACAGCTTCGCGATGATCCGGGGCGGTCATATCGACATGGCCGTATTGGGCGCGATG
>JBEQCK010000173.1:0-7751 GCA_041639335.1 Novosphingobium sp. | reverse complement strand
AAACGCTGGGCTGATCGCCATGTGGCAACTGGCCGCGAAGGCGCTGCTCTCGGGCGTGCTGATCGCGGCCATTGCCGAAATCGGCAAGCGCCTGCCCGCTCTGGGCGCGCTCGTCGCCTCGCTCCCGCTCGTCTCGGTGCTCGGCATGGTGTTCCTGTGGAACGCGCGGCCGGATGCGGAGAACATGGCAATCCACGCCGAGGCCACCTTCTGGTACGTCCTGCCATCGCTGCCGATGTTCCTCGTGATCCCGGCGCTGCTGCGCCACGGCATGCCGTTCTGGGTCGCGCTGGCTGCGGGCTGCGTGCTGACCGTCCTGCTCTATCTTGCCATGATGCAGGCTGGCCCGCGTTTCGGACTGAAGCTCTGACATGATCATTCTCGGGATCGACCCCGGCCTCACCGTCACCGGCTGGGGCGTTGTCGCCAAGTCGGGCAGCCGGTTGAGCCACGTCGCCAACGGCCAGATCCGCACCGACAACAAGGCAACGATGGCCTCGCGTCTGGTCGAGCTCGATTCCGCGCTCGCCGCCGTGATCGACATCTACAAGCCCGACAGTGGCGCGGTCGAAGAAGTCTTCGTCAACGTCAATCCGCAGTCCACGCTCAAGCTGGGGCAGGCGCGCGGCGTCGCCATGGTCGCGGTCGCGCGGGCGGGAATCCCGGTGGCCGAATACCCCACCAAGGTCATCAAGAAGGCACTGGTCGGCACCGGCGGCGCGGAAAAGCAGCAAATCCAGCACATGCTCAAGATCCTCCTGCCCGGCGTGCAGCTCGCCGGCGAGGACGCCTCGGACGCACTGGCCGTGGCAATCACTCACGCCAACATGCTGGGCAGCCACCGCTAGTCCGGAACGTCCGCCCGTATCCGGCGTATGCATCGGATGGACGCACTGAATGACAGATTGAGCGACGAAGACTGGATGGCCCGCGCAAGGGATCTTGCCGTCTCGCGCAAAGGCACCGATCCCGCCAATACGCCCATCGCCGCGATCATCGTGCGGGACGGGCAACTGCTCTCGCACGGCGTAAACCGCACCGCCGAACACTGCGACGCCACCGCCCACGCCGAAGTCATGGCCATCCGCGCTGCCGGCAAGTCCTCCGGCGAAATGCGCTTTCCCGGCGCCACGCTCTATTCCACACTCCAGCCCTGCGGCATGTGCACGATGGCCTCGATCTGGGCAGGCATATCGCGCATCGTCTATGGCGCGGGCCGCGACGACGTCCACGAGATGTACTTCGAAGACCGCCACCTCTCGACACTCGATTTCGTGGCAGACGCGTACAAGGACGATCTCACGCTAAGCGGTGGAGTCCTCGCGCACGATTGCGCCACGCTCTATTATCGCCCTTGGGACGATGTGCCCGAGGATCAGCAAGCCAACGACTAACGCTCCCTCAGGTCCCCTTCTTCCCCCCTTCCCGCAGGCGGGAGGGGCCGGGGGTGGGCATGCAACACCTGCATGCGGACGCCAGGCAGCCGCCAACAACCGACATCACTCCACGCATTTGGAGCGCTTAGCCTCTGGCCACGGCAAAAAGTTCCTGCCATAGGAACAAACCATGATCGCCAAGCTCACCGGCATTCTTGATGACACCGGGCCCGACTGGGCGGTGATCGACGTGAACGGCGTCGGCTATCTCGTCCATTGTTCCGCCAAGACGCTCACCCATCTCGGCATCCGGGGCGACAAGGTCGTCATCCACACCGAAATGCAGGTGAGCGAGACCGACCAGCGCCTGATCGGCTTCACCAGCGCCGGAGAACGCGCGTGGTTCCGCCTGCTGACGGCGGTTCAGGGCGTCGGCAGCAAGGTCGCGCTCGCCATACTCTCGGCACTCGCGGTCGAGGAACTCCAACGCGCCTGCGCCCAAGGCGACGCCGCCATGGTCGCCCGCGCCAACGGCGTCGGCCCCAAACTCGCCAGCCGCATCGTCAACGAGCTGAAGGACAAGGCCGGCGGCCTCGCCGGCTACACCTCGCCCGTAGGCATGGGCAGCGGCGAAGCGTTCACCCCGCCCCCCGGCAACGCCAGCGCAGACGCGGTCTCGGCCCTGCAAAACCTCGGCTTCAAACCTGCGGTGGCGAGCAGCGCCGTGGCCGCGGCGGTCAAGGAACTGGGCGAGGATGCTGGTTTGAACGATCTGGTCCGCGTGGCGCTGAAAAGGGCTGCGGGCTAACAAATGACCGATAACCCCCTCCTCTCCGCCGCCTCGCAGATCGAGGACCAGGACGCTGCGTTGCGGCCCAAGACGCTGGCCGAGTTTGTCGGGCAGGCGGCGGCCAAGGACAACCTGCAGGTCTTCATCGAAAGCGCCAAGATGCGGCGCGAGGCGATGGATCATGTGCTGTTCTTCGGCCCGCCGGGCCTTGGCAAGACCACGCTCGCCCAGATCATCGCGCGCGAACTGGGCGTCAATTTCCGCGCCACGTCCGGCCCGGTCATCGCCAAGGCGGGCGACCTCGCCGCGCTGCTGACCAATCTCGAACACGGCGACGTCCTGTTCATTGACGAGATTCACCGCCTCAACCCCGTGGTCGAGGAAGTACTCTACCCGGCGATGGAAGACCGCGCGCTCGACCTGATGATCGGCGAAGGCCCCTCGGCCCGCTCGGTGCGGATCGACCTGCCGCCCTTCACCCTGATCGGCGCGACGACGCGGCAGGGCCTGCTGCAAACCCCCTTGCGCGATCGCTTCGGCATCCCGGTGCGGCTGCAGTTCTACTCGGTCGAGGAACTGGAGCGCGTCGTCGCGCGCGGGGCTTCGCTGATGGGCATCGGCATCGACAAGGGCGGCGCCACCGAAATCGCCCGCCGATCGCGCGGCACCCCCCGCGTCGCCGGGCGCCTCCTGCGCCGCGTGCGCGACTTTGCGCAAGTGGCAGGCGCGGAGAAGATCACGCAATCCATCGCCGACAACGCGCTCACCCGGCTCGAGGTCGACAAGATCGGGCTCGACCTGCAGGACCGCCGCTACCTGACGATGATCGCCGACATCTACAAGGGCGGCCCGGTCGGCGTCGAAACGCTCGCCGCCGGGCTTTCCGAACCGCGCGACACGATCGAGGAAGTGATCGAACCCTACCTGATCCAGCTCGGCATGATCGCGCGTACGGCACGTGGACGGTGCCTCAACGATCGAGGGTGGCAGCACCTTGGCCTCACTCCGCCGACCGGCTCGACACCGTCACTCTTCGACCAGGCAGACTAGCGCCCGACTCTGCCATCCGCTGACGAGAGTTGCGGGAGAGTCAGGGGGGAGTTGTGGGGGAGTTGCCATGGAGTTGGATTTGAACCTTCATCCTCGCAGGCCGTTCGGTCCCATTCTGGCACAGAGTTAACCGTCCACCCGTTCCGGTCCCGTTTTCGGTCAGATTTACAGGCGAGAACAGGGTTAACGGCATTGCCCCCGCGCGCCCCATCTGCGTTCTTCGATCGGTAAGGAAGGGTCAGCAGAGCATTAACCCGCTTCTGGTAGCCCCTTCCGCCGAGAACGAGAACGGAAGCAACGATCATGTCGGTTCGGATGGCATTGGCAAAACTGGCGGCGGCTGCAGCAGGCGGGGCGATGCTCGGCGGCGGCGCCGTGCACGTTTCTGAAGCGCCTTCGAAGGGCGAGATCCACCACGTCAAGCCGGTGAAGGTCAAGACGACCAAGCCCGCCAAGCGCATCGCGAAGCGCCCGGCCAAGCGCGAGATCCACCGCGCCCGCCGCATCGTCACGACGACGACCACCAGGACCTGCGAGCCCGCGCCGCAGATGGCAATGGTGCCGGTGCCCTACATGCCCCCGATGCCGCCGCAGCCGACCGGGTCCACCGGCGGCGGCGTGCCGGTGGTGATCGGCGGGGGCGGCATCGGCGGCTTCGGCGGCGGCTTCTTCGGCGGCTTCTTTGGCGGCAGCAGCGGCGGCGGCGGTGGCAGCGTGGTCGTCTCGTCCACCAGCACCGGCTCCACCTCCACCTCGGGCGGTTCCACGTCATCGTCGACCTCAGGCGGATCGACCTCGACCAGCTCGGGCGGCATCACCAGTTCAACAACCACCGGCGGCGTCTCGACCTCGACCGGCGGCGTTTCCACCTCGACCTCGACGTCCTCCGGCAATGTCAGCACTTCGAGCGGATCGGTCAGCACCAGTTCGGGCAACGTCAGCACCAGCAGCGGCAACGTCTCGACCTCGAGCGGGAACGTCAGCACATCGTCCGGCAACGTGAGCACCAGCTCATCGACCTCGACCTCCTCGGGCAACGTCACATCGAGTTCGTCGACCTCGTCGTCCACGTCCAGTTCGACCTCAAGCTCCACGTCTTCGTCGACGTCTTCCTCGACATCGTCGTCAACCTCGTCCTCGACATCTTCGTCCAGTTCGAACGGCGGCACCACGACCACCTCGTCGACCAGCAGCGGCACCGAAGTGCCCGAACCTTCGATGGTGATCCTGTTCGGCGCAGCAGCCGCCGGCCTTGTTGCCCGCCGTCGTTACGGCAAGCCGAAGAAGGCCTGAGCGAACCAACGAACGATCCAGCCCGCCTTGCGGGTTACGGGAAGGGCGGCGTCCGGGGGGAAGCCGCCCTTTTTCCTGTGCGCTATTCGCGTGCTCTAATCGCAGCCACCGTCGCCGCAATCGCCGCTGCCGCAATCACCGCTGCCGACATCGGTCGCCCACCACATGCCGCCCGCCCCGCCGCCCGATTCCCGGCGCCGTTCGGACACATCGGCCTGCGGCTTGAGAGCAATGAGCGCCAGCCCCAGAACCAGGACCACGATTGCGACAAATCCCCAGAACAGTGCCGGCATGGCTCAACCCTCCGTCCGGGCAGAGAGTGCGCGCTTCGCGCAGCGCCGTCAAACGGCGATTGCCTCAAACCTGAACCATGCCGCCCGCATACCATCCCGCCGCGGCGCCAAGGGCCACGATCTGCAGGAACGCAATGGTCCGGAGCCGGCCGACGAAAGGCTGCTTGCGCGTCTTGTGCCGGAATACCCGCCGCGCCAGGAACGCGCCGGGCGTACCACCAAGCAGCGCGCCCATCAGCAAGGTTGCTTCGGAGGTGCGCCAAGCCCCGCGCATCGCCGCACGCTTGTCAAACCAGAAGGCGGTGAAGGTGTGCAGGTCGGCCAGCACCAGCCAGGCCAGCGCGATCTTCAGCAGCGGCAGTTCAGCCAGCGTTTCCGGCACCGCTTCCGTCCGAGGCTCTGGCTACCATGTCCATGAAATTGCGCGCTGCCTCGCGGTCGTCAGCGTCCTTGAACGCCACGTCGAGATCGGGCGCAGACCCAAGCATGTGGAGCAGCGACCACAGCCCGAACCGGCGGGCGCGGTCCTTCTCCAGCCCGAAATCCACCAGCATCTTCTCGATCCCCGCGTCGAACGCATCGGGGGTGACGGCGGTCAGATCATCGGTGCCGAAATAGCGGCGGAGCTGGTCATCGAGTTGCATGAGCGGCGCTATGTCAGAGAACGGCCACGCCGTCACGGTCGATGATCGCCGCAAATTCGGGCGAGACCGTGCGGCAATCGACGAGATCGACCTTCCACGGCAGCGCCGATTCATCGAATGCTTCGCGCAATGCGGCCATCAGTGAGAGTGGAAGTTCGTCCGCCGCAAGAAGCGCCAAATCGAGATCGGACCATGACTTCGGCTGGCCTCCTGCCCTGCTGCCGAAAACACGCACTGACGCGCCATCAGGCAGCCAGTGCCGCAGGATTGCGCAGACCTCGGTCAGTTCTTGGTCGGATAGATGCAGGGCGATAGTCACGCCCGCGCCTGCAAACGCTCCAGCAGAGCGCGCGCCTCGGCCAGAAACGCCGGGATCGCGGCGACAACCTGCACCGCCTTGGCCTCGTCATAGGTGTGCGAGGTAATGTTGCGCATTTCGCGGAACGTGCGCCATTCGGCCCACTGCCCGGCGACGAGACCCTGCTCAACCCCGGTGCGGATGAGGTCAGGAAAGGTCAGCCGATCAATCTCTTCCGGATTGGCCGCCCCCTCCTCCAGCGCGCGTCGCAGCATCTTGTGGGCAAGGTCATAGGTAAACTCGAACCGCTGGATCAGCCCATCGCGGATCTGCGCATCGCTTTCGTCGGCGCGGAAACGAGTCAGCCCTTCATCGAGACGAGCGACGGCGTTTGCGAGTGGGGAGAAATCGAGAGGCATGATAGGATCATGTGCCACCATTAGCAGGCCGGGGGCAAGAGTGCCCCGAAAGCTGGTGCCTTAAACAGGTCATGTAATGAGACTTGGCCAAGACGGCCCAGCTTCCTGGTTAGTCGCGCTGTATGACCTGCTTCATTCCACCAAAGTCAGGCGAATTTTCAGAGTTCCCCGGGCGTGAGTCAAAGTCGAACTCTCAAGCGCAACAAGGAGCACGCCGCCCCCACCGGTACCAGGAGGCTGTACCACCGTGATGGTCTGAGTGCGCATATTTTGGAAGTCTTCCCAGGCCATCTGGCGCGTCCCACGACGGTTGGCGCTTCCAAACCTGAAAAACCGCACAACATCCTGCTCTTCGTTGCCCTGCAGTTCGCGTTGACCTATCAAGAAGCGGGTGGTCCAGCCTGTTTTCGGTGGAGAAATGTCTTTCCACGTCGTCCAAGCACCATGTTCGGCGTCGGGGAGTGAAAGGGCATATTTGCCTACCGGCAGCACTACTGAGCGCGCAAGGCGATCACCAGCGGGCGTGGCTTCCAATAGAATGTCATAAAACGGCTGCCCGCCATCTGGCGCATCCATACTGTCCCCCTTTGATTAACTAATCACAAGGTGCCAACTGGAAAGCCCGCGTCAACAAGAGAGTTTACTGGTCTATAGGGTGAGTGGAGCTTTCGCTTTTAGGCCGCCGCCTTGTGGGTTCCCGTCCGATCTCCACGCCCCGCAAGCAAACCCGCAATCGAAATGTCCTCGTCCAGCCCGTCCCAGTGGATGCCGTCCCGGCTGAGGAAGAACGCCGATCTGTCAGCTTCGGACGCATGAAGCAGGCGTGGGAACCACGCGATTGGCGCGCCGATGGTGCGACCGTCGTCGAGTTCGACCCACAGGCAATGATCGTCGAAACGGACGGACAGGGGCTCAGGCGAAATAGTCATTCCATGCCCTTTCGAGTTCTTCGCGCCGCTCTTCGATAACACGAACCAGTTGCGAAAGCACGCGGGGCGGGAAGCCGCGATCATAGGCTAGGCTGACTTCAGGGCTAAGCCAGAATTTCGCCGTGTCGCGACCCTTGGTGACGTGGATATGCGCAGGCTCGCGCGGGTCACCTTCGTTTGAGAAGAAATGGAAGCGGTAACCGTTCCAGTCAAAGACTTTTGGCACCGCTTCTCACCTCTCCACGACGTCGATCACTCCGCCGCAATCCCCGCAGCGCCGAACATGTCCACATCCACCTCGACCGGCAGCTCGACATTCGCCGCCGACTTCGCGCTGCGGCGCTTGTCGAAGCTTGACCATACGGTGTTCCAGTCGCCACGGGTGGCGGCCTTGGAGTATTCCGTGGCGCGGGTTTCGAAGAAGTTGGCGTGTTCGACGCCGTTGAGCAGCGGGGCGAGCCAGGGCAGCGGGTGGTCTTCGATCATGTAGATCGCCGGCAGGCCGAGCTGGCCGAGGCGCCAGTCGGCGATGTAGCGGATGTAGCGCTTGATTTCCTTGGCGCTCATGCCCGGAACCGGGCCCTGTTCGAAGGCGAGATCGATGAAGGCGTCTTCGAGGCGCACCGTCTTCTGGCAGCAGTCGATGATGTCTTCCTTCA
>JBEQCK010000172.1:0-7792 GCA_041639335.1 Novosphingobium sp. | reverse complement strand
GCACTGCAGCCAAGGCGGCGTCGCCGGCGCCTGCCAACGACGTGATCGAACTGCCGCTGCACGGCAAGATCGCGGCTGGTGTGCCGATCGAGGCAATGGAAACAGCAGCGACTTTGCCTGTCCCGGCCGCCCTGCTCGGCGCTGGTGAGCACTATGCGCTTGAAGTCTCTGGCGACTCGATGGTTGAAGCTGGCATCTTCGATGGAGACTACGCACTGGTTCGCAAGACCGATGTGGCCCGTGATGGCGAGATTGTCGTCGCGCTGGTGCGGGGTGAGGAGGCGACCCTCAAGTACCTGCATCGTGAGAAGGGCATGATCCGCCTTGATCCCGCCAACGCGGCGTACGATCCTCAGTTCTATCGCCCCGAAGAGGTTGCGGTACAGGGCAAGCTGGCAGGTTTGCTGCGGCGCTATCACTGACGTCTATTGAAACAGCGCGCCGCCCGATCGGTGGCCTGCGTTGGACTTGCAAAGGCCGCCGCGCGAAAATTGCGCGGCGGCCTTTTCCGTCAACGCATGTTATAGCAAATATCAATCGATTTGGTTGAGATTTTTCTGGAGCTGATCCCCCGACAGGTATAGTATCCGCTGTTACCGAATGCCCCGCCATGGGGCGCCCCTTTCCGGGACGGCCCGCCAGAACATGGGGCGTCGGCAACGGAAGAGGTGTTGCCAATGGCTTATGCAATCGAGAATACGAGACGCAGGCAGACACAGACCTTCATCGCGGTCGGACTGCTTCACGGCGTGGCGATCTGGGCGATCGCCTCAGGTTTCGCCAACAGCATGGTCACGATCCTGACCGACCGCCTTCCCGCCAAGCAATGGGAGGATGAAGAGGTCAAGGTAACTCCGGTTGTGCCACCCCCTGACGTGAAGCCCTCACCCAAGCCGGACAGCCGCTCGCTGGTTGCCCCCCGCCCCGACATTGCCATCACGCCTGCCGATCCTTCAAGCACGGTCCGCGATATCGAACTCACGCCGATCACACCGGTCGAACCTGTTCCCGACATCCTGCCCGAACCTCGCCCTTCTCCCTCGCCCAGCTTCGCCGTGCGCACGGCATCGCCAAAGGGATCGCCAGGTACATGGGTCTCGGACCGCGACTATCCGTCCGCCGCGATCAGGGAAGAACGGGAAGGATTGACCCGCTTTCGTCTTTCGATCGGTGTGGATGGCCGCGTGACGGGGTGCGAGATAACAGGATCGAGCGGATCGCCAGACCTTGATGCCGCCACATGCATGAAAGTCAGCGCGCGAGCGAGATTCGTCCCGGCCCTTGGCAGCGACGGCATGCCGACGGTGGGAAGCTATTCCGGTTCGGTACGCTGGGTCCTTCCCTGATAAATTTGGCCGGGCGAGGACCAGTCTCGCCCGGCCCTGTCGATGCCCGTCATTCTGCGCGCGCCATTGCCGCATAGCGTAAACCCGCACGGAAGGCTGGATTGCCGCCTGCCTTGCTCACAGGATCGCCACAACTCGGACGCCGCAACGCCAGGTTTGAAGTATTCATGGCCCGCGTTGGACCTGCCTTCCCTCATGGAGCCGGTCGCGCCGTTGCCTGTCCGGCCTCATCATGCGACCCTCGCGTTGCGCTTTTGGCATGGCTTCGTTGCGGGTGGCTGGATACCGGCTCGGGCTCGGGCCAGCGATACCAACCATGCTGGCCTTGCGTTTCAGCGACGGTACGAACCCGGCCTGAGACGAGATCAACGGATATGCCGCCGGTTTGGGCAAGGTAGGACCGGTCTGCCTTGAGCATGCGGGGGCGGCACGATGCAGGAAGGCGTCGATCGGCGATGACGATGTCGGCCCGCTCGCAGGCTGCGGCAAGTGCCATGTCGTCAATGTAATTGCGGCTACGGGCCATCAGGAGCACAAAGCGCCGATCGCCTCGCGGCACCGCTGCAGCGCAGAAATCGTCATTGCAGCGTGCGCCAGGCCATTCATCGAGGCGACGGAGGCTGCCTTCCATACCGGCAAGTTCGAGCAGGTTGTCCCGCATGTAATCGCCGCGCCCCATGCGCAGGACGATCAGGTCCGGACCTTCGTTTGCGATCCCGACATGGTGGCCATCGCCCGTGATAAGCAGATCGGGCGTGGGGGTCAGCACCATGGCCGTCACCGCGAGACCGGCCGGCACGACGCCAAGCAGGCGCACCCTGCCGGCCCAGAGCGCAAGCCACAGCATGCCGCCTACAAACAGAACGTAGCTCCACGCATCGAAAGGGGGCATTGCCGTGACGGCTCCGGGTTGCGAGGCCACGAAGTGTGCCAGCGTCAGGAGCAGATCGAGCGACTTGCCGACAAGCCACCACACCGGTCCGCCAAGCCCCGCCAGATCAAGCACCAAGGCCATGCCTATCAGCGGCATCGTCACGAAAGTGGTCAGCGGAATGGCGATAACGTTGGCGAGCGAGCCGTAAACGCCAGCGCGATCGAAATGGAAGAGGCCAATCGGCATGAGCGCGAGTTCGATGACCATGCCGGTGGCCAGCAACATCATCAGGCTACGAGCGGCGCGGACGACCGGTCCGTGGTGTTCACCGGCAAGGAAGGAACGAACGGGCCCTGCCGAATGGAACGCGATGATCGCGATCACGGCGGCAAAGCTCATCTGGAAGCTGGGGCCGAGGACAGCGTCGGGCCAGAACAGTATGACGACAAAGCCGCCGACCGCAACCATGCGCATCGACAGTGGATCGCGTCCCAGGGCCAGCGCGCCAAGGACAAGCAGTGCCCCGATGCACGACCGGATGGTGGGCACTTCCGCCCCGGTCAGCAAGGTATAGCCAAGTCCTGCCAGGGCGCCTGCGAGGGCAGCTGCAAGCGGCACGCGGATCCTGAGTGCCACCCAGGGGACAAGCGCGAGCAAGCGCGCGACCAGCCAATAGACGGCGCCGACCAGCGCGCTGACGTGCAGGCCGCTGATCGACAGGAGGTGTGTCAGGCCCGCATCGCGCATGGCGTCTTCATCAGCGGTGGCGATCGCCCCGCGATCCCCGCTGGCAAATGCGGCGGCGATTGTGCCCGCAGATCCGCCCAACCGGGAGCGGACATGTTCGGCCAGCGACCTCTGCAAGCTGCGCAGCGTCGTATCACGATCCGACTTTGCGACCACCTGCACGTCGCCCAGCACCGTTCCCGTCGCCGCCAAGCCATCGAACCAAGCCTTGCGAGCGAAGTCATATGCGCCCGGAAGTATTGGAGCGGCCGGTGGCATGAGCCGGGCGCGTAGGGCGATCCGGGCACCTTCCGTCACCTCGCCCGGATCCTTGTCGTAAGGCAGGTTGACCCGCACCCGGACAGGATCGGGCAAGCCATCCAGCGTCACGCGCAGGACAAGGCGGGCGCGCGCCTTGGCCGGCTCTTCCCTTCGTTCCAGCACTTCTCCTGAAAGAACCGAAACCTGCGGCCTCACTATGCCTCGCTGGCCGACAAGTGTGGAGCAAGTCCATATCGTGACCTCGCCCGCAGCCACCATGATCGCCAGGCCTGCCACGGCAAGGCGCAGGTGGGGCCGCGTCTCGGCATTGATCGCCAGCAAGCCGAGGATGGCGATTGCGCCAAGCGCCAGCAGTGCGGCGATCCAGTCCGGACGGGAGGGAAGCGCCACCCACAGGAGGATCCCCGCGGCAAAGGCGACGACCAGCCAAAGTCCGCGCTCGAACGGGTGTGCATCGAGGAAGCGCTCAGCAGCGTCGATCCGACCATCAAGCATGCTGGACAATCGCGCTCGGATGTCCCAATGCCGCGCGCGTTCACCCGGTTCAGGGACCGGTTCGGCGGCGGGATAGTCTGCCGCTGGCCGATCTGCAGCCGGAGACGCCATGACATTCAAAGCAAAGGAAAGCGCGGCCGATGGCAAGCGCCACTGACACCGTTTCTGCAGGATCGCCCGGCGACGCCCCGGTCGTCACCCGTTTCGCCCCTTCGCCCACCGGCTTCCTGCACATTGGCGGCGCGCGTACGGCGTTGTTCAACTGGCTCTATGCTCGCCACAACGGCGGCAAGTATCTGCTGCGGATCGAGGACACCGACCGTGCCCGGTCGACCGATGCAGCGATCGAGGCCATCTTCGACGGGCTGAACTGGCTGGGCCTTGGCGGAGACGAGGAACCTGTGTTCCAGTTTGCACGCTCGGAACGGCACGCTCAGGTCGCGCACCGGATGCTGGAGGCAGGCCACGCTTACCGTTGTTACCTGACGCAGGAAGAGCTCGCTGCACGTCGCGAGAAGGCACAGGCCGAGCGCCGCCCTTTCCGCATCGACAGCGAGTGGCGCGATGCGACGCCCGATCAGTGGCCGGCCGACCAGTCGTACGTGGTGCGCATGAAGGCCCCGCGTGAGGGCGAGACGACCATCCCTGACCGCGTTCAAGGCTCGATCACCGTCCAGAACAGCGAGCTCGACGATTTCATCGTGCTGCGCTCGGACGGCACGCCGACGTACATGCTCGCGGTGGTGGTCGACGATCATGACATGGGCGTCACGCATGTGATCCGAGGCGACGATCACATCAACAACGCCTTCCGCCAGTTGGTGATCGTCCGTGCGATGAACGAGATCGAGGGCGGTTGGCCCGATCCGATCTACGCGCATATCCCGCTGATCCACGGGGCCGATGGCGCGAAGCTGTCGAAGCGCCATGGCGCGCTGGGCGTCGATGCCTATCGCGACGAGATGGGCTTGCTGCCCGAAGCGGTGTTCAACTACCTGCTGCGTCTGGGTTGGGGGCATGGCGACGAGGAGATCATCAGCCGTGATCAGGCGGTGGAATGGTTCGACATCGCCAACGTCAACAAGGGCGCATCGCGCTTCGATCTCAAGAAGTTGCTGAACCTCAACGGCCACTACATCCGTGAGGCTGACGACGCACGGCTCGCCGGGCTGGTCGCACCGCGACTGGCTGTGCTGGAGCCGGGCTTCGATGCCGCAGAGGGCATGGACCTGCTGACCCGCGCGATGCCGGTGCTCAAGGTGCGCGCTGCCGACCTCAATGAGCTGGCAGCTTCGTCGGTGTTCCTGTTCGCGAAGCGTCCCCTGCCCATGGCGGAAAAGGCGGCGGCACTGCTGACCGACGATTCGCGCGCGATACTGGCCAAAGTGGTGGCTGCGCTCGACGCTGAAAACGGCTGGACAATCGAGGGGCTGGAGGCCACTTTGAAACAAATGGCCGAGGAGCTTGGGATAGGCTTGGGCAAAATTGCCCAACCGTTGCGCGCGAGCCTGACGGGACAGACTACCTCGCCGGGAATATTCGACGTATTGGCACTGCTCGGCAAGGACGAGTCGCTGGCGCGTATCCGCGATCAGTTGGCTTGACTCCGGGCGTAGAACGTAAAGACAGAAGAAACAGGAGGGCTTAGGCGTGAGCGAAAACCAGGCTTCTTTGACCGCGGGCGGCAACAGCGTGGACATGCCGATCAAGAGCGGCACCATCGGGCCGGACGTCATCGACATCCGCAAGCTCTATGGCCAGACGGGCATGTTCACCTATGACCCGGGCTTCACTTCGACCGCGAGCTGCGACAGCGCGATCACCTACATCGACGGCGATGAAGGCGTTTTGCTGCACCGCGGTTATCCGATCGGCCAGCTGGCCGAGCACTCGTCGTTCATGGAAGTGAGCTACCTGCTGCTCAACGGCGAACTGCCGAGCCAGCAGGAACTTGCGGACTTCAGCCGCACGATCACGCGCCACACCATGCTGCACGAGCAGCTCGCCACGTTCTATCGCGGCTTCCGTCGCGATGCGCACCCGATGGCGATCATGTGCGGCGTCGTCGGTGCGCTTTCGGCGTTCTACCATGACAGCACCGACATTGCCGACCCGACGCATCGCAAGATCAGCTCGCACCGCCTGATCGCCAAGATGCCGACGATCGCGGCGATGGCCTACAAGTATTCCGTCGGCCAGCCCTTCGTCTACCCGGACAACAAGCTGTCCTACACCGGCAACTTCCTGAAGATGACCTTCGGCGTCCCGGCTGAAGAGTACGAAGTCATCCCCGCCGTCGAAAAGGCGATGGACCGCATCTTCATCCTCCACGCCGATCACGAGCAGAACGCCTCGACCTCGACCGTCCGTCTGGCCGGTTCCTCGGGCGCAAATCCGTTCGCGTGCATTGCGGCGGGCATCGCCTGCCTGTGGGGTCCGGCGCACGGCGGTGCAAACGAAGCAGCGCTCAACATGCTGAAGGAGATCGGCACCCCCGATCGCATCCAGCACTACATTGATCGCGCCAAGGACAAGAACGATCCGTTCCGTCTGATGGGCTTCGGTCACCGCGTCTACAAGAACTACGACCCGCGGGCGACGGTGATGCAGCAGACCGTGCGCGAAGTGTTCGACGCGCTGAAGGTCAACGATCCGCTGTTCGAGACCGCCCTTCGCCTCGAGGAAATCGCGCTGAGCGATCCGTACTTCGCAGAGAAGAAGCTGTTCCCGAACGTCGACTTCTACTCGGGCATCATCCTTTCGGCGATCGGCTTCCCGACGACGATGTTCACCGTGCTCTTCGCCCTTGCCCGCACCGTGGGCTGGGTGGCGCAGTGGAACGAAATGATCAGCGATCCCGGCCAGAAGATCGGCCGTCCGCGCCAGCTCTACACCGGCCCGACCGAGCGCGATTACGTTCCGCTGAGCGACCGCTGATAGGTAGGGATGGCGCGGCCGCGTTTTTTGTCCCGGTTTCTCGAGAGAAGCCGGGAGCCGCGCCAGCTCTACTCCGGCCCGACCGAGCGGGACTATGTGCCGCTCAACGGACGTTGAGGATCACGGTGCGAGTTGAGGTCCGATTGGTTTGTGACAAGAAGGCAATCGGGCTTTCAACCCGCAAAACAGCCCGACGGCACCATCATGTGCCGCTCAGCAATTACCGCTTTGCCGACTATTGTGCGAGCTCTAACAGCTAGTTGGATCGCTAGGGGTCCAGCTCACCAGTTGGCGAACGCTACTGCAATTTATTGGATCGGGTTCGGCAGCCATCCTGAGCACACAAATGCTGTCAAACTGTTCTTTTACAAATCGTGCGCCCAGGCACCCAAGGCTCATCTTCGCCCGCAACTCCTTGTACCAGGCCCATCGTAATGGGGCGCGATAGGCTGAAGGGTCGGGCAACACTTGCCGTATGAAATCAACCCATAGGCGTTTATCCGAGCGCTGCTCTGGCCGCGGCGAGCCGGGCAATCGGCACGCGATAAGGGCTGGCCGAGACGTAATCGAGGCCAGCCTTCTCGCAGAAGGCGATCGAAGCCGGATCCCCGCCATGCTCCCCGCAGATGCCCAACTTGATGTCCGGACGCGTCTTGCGACCCCGTTCGGATGCAAGTTCAATAAACTGGCCGACACCTTCGATGTCGAGGCTGACGAACGGGTCACGCGGATAGATGCCCTGATCGACGTAAGGGTTGAGGAAGCGCGCGGCATCGTCGCGGCTCACGCCCAGCGTTGTCTGGGTCAGGTCGTTGGTGCCAAACGAGAAGAACTTCGCTTCTTCGGCAATCTCACCCGCCATCAGCGCAGCACGCGGCAGTTCGATCATCGTGCCGACCATGTACTCCAGCGTCCGGTCCTTCTCGGCGAAGACCTCGAGCGCGACCCGGTCCACCAGCGCGCGCAGGATTTCGAGCTCCTTGCGCGTCGCCACAAGCGGGATCATCACTTCGGGGATTGGCGCATCGCCGCTCTTGTCGGCAACGTCGCAGGCCGCCTCGAAGATGGCGCGCGCCTGCATCTCGTAGATTTCCGGGAAAGTGATGCCAAGGCGGCAACCGCGATGGCCAAG
>JBEQCK010000171.1:0-7842 GCA_041639335.1 Novosphingobium sp. | reverse complement strand
GAGTGGGAGATTCGCCATGCGCCGCATTTTGACTACACTGCTGGCGGGCAGCGCCGGGGCGGCAAGCCTCGCCGCGCTTCTGCTGGTGCCGACCGGCGTGGCGGAAAGTGCCGACCACCTAGATCCGCCGAGCCGCACCGACGGCGGCGTAGATCCCAACCCGGACATTCCCGCTGACATCGCCGACGTCTTCGCCTGGCATTCGAACGGCACGACCAAGATCGCGATGACCTTCGCCGGGCCAGTATCGGCATCGGGAACCACGCCGCTCTATTACGATCGCGATGTGCTCTACAAGATCAACATCTCGACGGCAGCCCCGGCCAACACGCCGGAATTCACGATCAAGTATCGCTTCGGCAGGGGGCAGAACCCCGGCGAATGGGGTGTGCGGATCGAAGGCATACCGGGCGTATCGGGCGTGGTCGAAGGACCTGTGGAGCAAAACCTCGAGAAGGATGGCGTCAAGGTTCGCGTGGGCCTGTTCGACGAGCCGTTCTTCTTCGACCTGATCGGATTTCGCGAGACCCGTTCAACCGGCACCTTGCGCATCCGCAACGACCGCAATTTCTTCGACACCCAGAACGATACCGCGATCGTGCTGGAGATCCCTGACGCAAACCTCGGCGCAGGGGTAACCAACCTTGGCGTCTGGGGACAGACCGCCCGCTTTGGGGGGAACATCTGATGAGCCTGCGCAAGATCATCCGGATCGCAACGCCGTTCGCCTTGGCCCTGACGCTGGTCGGGTGCGGCGATGATGGCGCCGGTAGCCAGGTCGTCGTCCCGGCCCCGCTGCCGAGCACGACATCGACCGCCACACCTACCGCCACGGCAACAGCGGTTGCCTATGACTCGACCAATTGCTTCCTGCAGCCGATCCAGGGCCAGAACGGGGCAAACCTCAAGTCGTTCATCATTCCCGACACGGTGAAGCTGGATCTGACCCGTTCGACGCGCTTCCCCAATGGGCGCCATCCGGCAGACCCGGTTGTCGACATTCTGCTGGCGACGCTGCTTCTGGACATGAGCGTAACCGGCCAGGGTCCGAATACCCTTGCCACCGTCCCGCTCAACCCGCCCAGCAACGACAAGTTCTTCCTGCTGACCTTCCCGTTCCTGCCAACGCCGAACGGAACGCCGCAGGTCGCAACTGGTACAGGCACCAACTTCGATTTCCGGACCGATCCGGATTCGGCCTATGTCAGTGTGGATCGCATGGGCAATCCCGCCATCGCGACCGCGCTTGTGGGATCGTCGATGAAGTTGACATTCAACGATGATACTCCAACCGGCGACGTTGCTGGCGACAAGTATTACGCCGAGTATATCAGCGAACTGAACAAGCTGTTCGGCCTGATCGGCGACGATGTCGAGAAGCTGCAACTCAAGATCTGCGCGACGAAGTCCTGACAGGCATGAGCGACAAGCCCGGCCCGAAGTGGCCGTGGATCCTGCTGGCGGCGGTTTTCCTGATAACCGCCGCCAGCATTGCCTTTGACAAGTACAAGGCCAGGCAAGGCCCGCCGGATCCTCTGCCTTCGGAAGTCAAGCCATGGTTCGGACCACGCAACCAGTTGGAGCTGGAACAGGCAGCGCAGGTTGCTGTTGATGGCGCACGCGCGCGATTGGCGACGAGTTCGGACGAGTGGCTGCGGCAGGAGGTTCTGGCGCGCGCTCTGGTCAGGCGTTTCCGTGCGACGGGCTCCCATGCGGACCTCGCCGAGGCGGACGGATTGCTGGACAAGGGCATGGCGGGCGCACCTTTCCCTGCCGGGCCGAGCCTGTCTCGCGCCGAGGTTTCGGTGCTGGCCCACCGGCTTGATGCGGCCGACAAGGGGCTTGAGCGGTTCTTTGCGCAAGTGGGAGAGCCGGACGATGGCGAGTCTGCCGGTGCATGGAGCCTGAAGGGCGACATCGCCTTCCAGCGCGGCGACATGAAGGCGGCGCGCCTGGCGTTCAGCCGGGCCGAGGAATACGACAACAACGCCGCCGTTGCGTTAAGGCAATCGATGCTGGCCTTGCGGACAGGCGATCCCGACCTTGCCCGCCGCCGTATCAACGCGGTGCTGCGCGCGCCGAAACTGAGCCGCTACGTCAAATCACAGGTCAGCTTGCAGCGAGTGACGATCGCCTATGCTACGGGAGACTGGAAGGCGGCTGGCACATGGGCCAGATTTGCCGATGGATTCTTCCCCGGCAATCCGCTGGCCATGGCGCATGTGGCACAGCAGAAAGCGCTGGAAGGCGACGTGGCTGGCGCAGTGAAGCAATATGAGGCTGTGCTGGCCAAGGCTCCCCTGCCCGAAATCATGGACGCCCTCGCATTCACGCTGCGCTTGCAGGGGCGCGGGGCGGAAAGCCGGGCCTGGGCGGACAAGGCTGGTGCGTTGTGGGCGGAACGCTATCGCCTGATGCCCGAAGCTGCGGCTGCGCATCTGGTGGAACATGAGTTGGCGCTGGGTGATCCGGCCAAGGCCCTGGCCGTTGCCAAGGCCGACGCGCAGGCGCGGCCGCATGGGGCCAGCCTGATCCTGCTGGCGCGTGCACAACTGCTGACCGGAGATGCTAAGGGCGCTCTCGCGACGCTGGAGCGCGCCGCAAAGACCGGGTGGCAGACCGCAGGGCTTTACCTTGCCATGGCCGACGTCCACACCGCGCTTGGAGATACCGATGCCGCCGAAGATGCGCGGGAGGACGCGCTTGATCTCAATCCCAAGGCCATGGATCCCGCAGCGCGCTACATCTGGTTCGGTCACGATTAGGGCGCTGCTGGCGGCGCTGGTCTGGCTTTGCCTCACCAGCCCCGTGGCCGCCCACTTGACGCCGAATTCGGAAATCCGGCTCGACTTTGCGCCGGGGCTGGTCAAGGCCGACATCGTCGTGCCGCAGGCCGAGTTCGGATATGCGACCGGGCTGGCGACCGACAACAGCCCGGACAGTCTTGCCAAGGCGCGGGCGCGGGTGCTGGCGGGCATGGCGGTGCTGGATGTGCACGGGCGGCCGTGGCGCATTGCCGTGGATCGCATTGCCTTCGAGCAGATAGCCGGACCGCCCGACCTGCATCTGGAACTATCGCTATCGCCGCCGCCCGGAGCTTCGGACCGGGCACTGCTGTGGCGCTGGCATGTGGTCACGCGCGAGGCACCGAGCCACTTTGCGCTGCTGGTGGTGGATGGCGATCTGGCAGGCGGCTTGGCGGGTGATCGCGAACTGGTCGGTGCGCTGACGGCGGGGCGCAGCGAACTACTGGTCAACCGTGGCCATGCCAGCCTTGGCAGCCTGCTTGCCAACGCCTTCGGGCTTGGCGCGCATCATATTGCCGAAGGGTACGACCACCTGCTGTTCCTGCTGGCGCTGTTGCTGCCTGCGCCGCTTCTGGCCGCACGGGGGCGCTGGGGGGCACCGCGACCTGCGCGTAAGACGTTTGCCAAGCTGGCGTGGATCGTCACCGCCTTTACCATCGGCCATTCGACAACGCTGATCCTTGCCGCGTTCTTCGGCGTGCGCCTGCCCGCGCAGCCGGTGGAAGCCGGCATCGCGTTCTCGGTCCTGGTCTCTGCCATTCACGCGGCACGGCCGCTGTTTCCGGGGAAAGAGCCGGTGGTGGCGGGGCTGTTCGGCCTGGTCCACGGGCTTGCCTTCGCCACGCTGGTCAGCAACTTCGGCCTTGGCACGACCACGCGCGTCGTCGCCATCCTTGGCTTCAATCTTGGCATCGAGGCGGTGCAGCTTGGCGTTGTAGCGCTTGCCCTGCCAGTCCTGCTGATGCTTGCCCGCTGGCGACATGGACAGCGCGCAAGGCTGGTGCTGGCGGTGCTGACCGGTATCGCCGCCCTTGTCTGGCTGACCGAGAGACTGGGCCTTTCCTGATATGGACATGTGGGGCCACGGCACCCTATCAGGAGGCCGAGGGGGCTGTGAATGATACGCGATGATGACAGCTCTGCCCTGACGCAGGGGGCAAATTCGGTGCTGGGATCGCCGCTGCGCCTGCTGACGGGGACTCTGATCTTTGTGCTCGCCGTCTATGTCGTATCGACGTGCGGCTTTGTCTATGCTGGCTGGCCGTTCGGCGATGCCGCCTACATGGTGCTGCTGACGGTGTTCTCGGTGGGCTATGGCGAGATCCGCCCGGTCGACACCCTGTTCCTGCGCTGGTGGACGAGCGCGACGATCATGCTGGGCTGCACCGGGATGATCGTGCTGACCGGCGCGCTGGTGCAGGTGTTCACCCTCTTCCAATTCCGCCGCCTGCTGGGTCTGGACAAGATGATGACCGAAATCGAGAAGCTGACCGGCCACGTGATCATTTGCGGCTATGGCCGCATCGGCGTGCAACTGGCCAAGGCGATGACCGAGGCGAAGAAGCCTTTCCTGATACTGGAGCGCGACCATGCCAAGGCCGAGGATGCCAAGGCGCAGGGCTTCCTGTGCATGGTCGGCGAGGCCACGCACGAAGAAACGCTCAAGGCCGCAGGGATCGCGCGGGCGAAGGTGCTGGCATCGGTCCTGCCAGATGATGCGGCGAACGTGTTCATCACGCTATCGGCGCGCAATCTCAATCCGGGCATCGAGATCATCGCCCGCGGGGAGGCGCCGACGACCGAGAACAAGCTGTTCCACGCCGGTGCCGACAAGGTGGTGATGCCGACGCATATCGGGGCAGAGCGCATTGTCGAGATGATCCTCTACCCCGCCACCGGGCAACTGGACGACATCGGCGCAGTGCGGCGCAATTTGCACGACTTCGGCCTCGACATCGAGATGGTCGAGATGGGGGCGGACAGTGCCCTCACCGGCGAGACCGTTGGCGAGGCCGAGCGCCGCGGCAACGGGGCGTTCTTCGTGGTGCAGATCGATCGGGCGAGCGGCCAGTCGATCCAGCATCCCGGCGAGGACGTGACGCTGGAACAGGGCGACAAGGTCATGCTCGTCGTGCGCGGCAGCAGGCTGTCAGCCGGGGCGGTTTTCAGCGCGGTGAAGGCACCGGTGCGGCATGGGCGCTCGTTTGTGGGGTAGGCTGAAGGCCTACCCCGCTACGCTTACCCGTGGGCGCCGAAGTAGTTGGCGATGGCGACGGCGACGCGGATGTTCAGCGCGTGGGCGCGGTCGATCGGGTCGATGAAGCGGGCGCGGATGGCGCCGTAGTCCTCGCCGCGATGGTCGGGATAATCGGTCGGCTCGTCCACCGGGAAATCGGTGATTTCGGGCTCGATCACCGGATAGGCGCGGCGCAGCTGGGCGAGCGCATCGTCCACGCGGAGCGACAGGACCATTTCCAGCACGTCCTCGCGGCTCACGTCGTTCGAGCGTGCGAACGGCGGGACCTGCACGGCGCGGATGAACATGTGCATCAGCAGGGCGAGGCGCACCGATTGCAGCAGGCCGATGTTGCGGCGATCGGCGTCCTGCGCGGCATCGCGTCCGGCCTTTTGCCCAGGCACGAGCGAGAGCAGGCGGTGGACCTTCATCCAGTCCACCCGCAGGCGCGAGGTCAGGCGGCGGAAGACCCCCGACCTGTCATCCTTGGTCAGGTATTCGGCAAGCGCGAGACATGCGCCTTCCAGCGCGGTTTCAGTACCGCGATAGGGGCGGCTGGCCCAGTAGGCCGAGTTGAACAGCTCACCATGTGCGGCCACGGTCTTGATCGAGGCGAGCCCGTTGGCGGCGCGCAGCAGGCGGACCAGCTGGTTGCCGCGTTCGGAGCGCCCGAGCAGTTCGGCGACCGACTCCATCTCCTCGCCCGCAGCCGTGCCTGCTCCGGCGATGACGTTCACGGGGTAGCCGATCTGCTGGAGGATCGCGTTGTGCGGGATCGCGCGGATCTGGCGCAGGCTCATCGTGCGGTCGGCGCCGATATCGGACTGGCGGCGCGAGACGCGGCTGCCGGTGCCTTTGAGGAGGCCCAGACCGAACGCCGTCAACGCCCGCGAATAGGTCGCGCTTTCAAGGTGTTCGCGCTGAACGCGGCGGATCGAGCGGTAGAAATCGAGGCTGAGATCGGTGCGGTCGTAGAACGGGTCCTTGGCCGACAGGTCCTGATCGCGCGCTTCGTGTTCGGCAATGCGGGTGAGCGTGGCGAGAGCGAGTTCGTCGTTGCGGAAGAACAGGTAGCCGTCGCCACCCTGAAAGCTGGCTTCCGGCTCGATCGTGACGCCCGCCTTGGCAAAGCGGCGGCGCGCCCAGCCCGAAAGCGGCCAGGTGAGACGGTCGGCGAAGCCCGAGGGATGTGCGCCGCGCCCCATGGATTCGCCGTGGGTGTTGAAGATCAGCGCGGCAACGTCCGTCAGGCCGTTGGCCTTCATCGCTTCGGCCAGGCGGCCCTGCAGGCGTTCAATGGCAAGCGCCGCCGGGATCTGGCCCATGAAGCGGCCAGCGTCGGAAAAGCCAGTCTGGATTGAGACGCGACCGCGCAGCCTGGCGTAATTGCGGTAGGACTCTTCCGAGAGCAGGGCTTCCAGGAAACGGCCGCCGTGTTCCAGCGCAGTCTCGGTCTCGAACAAGGGCGAGACGTCGACCTTGCCTTCGATGCCGAACAGCTTGGCGAAATAGAGCGCGGCGAGCACCGTCTGCGGCTGTTCGCATTCGGCGATCAGCATGCGGATCGGCGCGTCGGCGTCGATGTGCTGAAGCATCTTCGCCATGACCAGGAACTGGCGCATGGCGGTGCTGGTCTCGATGGCGAGCGCGCCGAAGTTGACGCGCAGCGGCTTCACGTCAGCCAGCAGTTCGCGCAAGCGCGACAGCGCGCTCTTGCTGCCGAGATCAAGCGTGCCTTCAGGGTCGATCCGGCGGCGCAGCGCGTTGAGCAGTTGCGACGAGTTCACGCGGAAGTGGATCCAGCCGATGCCGAGGCCATCAGCGCGCATCGCGGCGGCAAGCGTGGCGAGCGGGATGGCCTTGGCGTCGTCCGCCTTCTTCGCTTCGCTTTCCAGCGACTCGATCAGCGGAGCAAGGCTGAGCAGCTTGCCCTCATGGTCCGCGCTCAGACGGTTGGCGGCAGCGGCAAGCGCTTCGGGGCTGTCGAGCGACGAGGAGAACAGCTCCCCCATCTCGGCGGAATGCGCATGCGCCGCATCGAGCCTGGCGAGCAGTGGGTGAGACTCGTCAATTGCGCGAAGCGACGCGGCGTAACTGCCAAGCCGCAGCGCCTTTTCGCGCAGGCGGAAGGCGATCGACGTGGTCCACCCGATATCGGTGCGGCCGTCCATGTCATAGCCGACCCAAGTGGCAAAGCGGAACGGCAGCGGCCGGAAATCGAGCCAGCGACCGGGCCAGCGCTGGCGCGCGTGGCCGAGCAGCGTGGCGTTGATCGCATCGCGCGCCTTGGAAGCGCGCTGGATGGCGTTGCATACCTCGAGATGCTCGAACTCGAGCGTGATCTTCGGTCCCTCATGCGGGACGGTGCAGACCGTCGAGGCCTGCGGATCATCAGACAGGGCTGCCGAGGCAACGGCGTCGGACTGCGCGGGACTTAGCAGGAAAGTGGGGTGCGCGGTGAACACTGCGTGGAGCAGCGGCTTTTCCCAGCGCAGGCGGAACTCGGAGAAGCCCGCCTCTTCCGGATTCAAAGCTTCGATCTGGGCGAGGTTTTCGGCAGCAGAGGTGGGCGCGACAAGGCGCTTGAGGCGCACGGCGCGGCTTTTCAGCGCCTCGCACTCAAGCTCGGCAACCAGTGCGTCCAGATCGGACAAGGAAATCTCGCCACCCTCAAGCGAACGCGAGAGATCGTGGCTGAGCTGGAAGACCGGGTTGAACAGCGGCGTTTCGGCCGTCCGCTCATGGAGTTTCTGCAACCTGGCCTTGAGCTTGGCGACCGTCTTCATGGCCCTTATATTC
>JBEQCK010000170.1:0-7890 GCA_041639335.1 Novosphingobium sp. | reverse complement strand
CGTGGTCGAACTTCAGCTCCAGTTCGCGGGCGATCCGCGCGTGCCGCTGCAGGCCTGGCCCGCCAAGGGCGCGAAGCCGCAGCTGTGGATTCTCGGCTCCAGCCTGTTCGGCGCGCAGCTCGCCGCTATGCTCGGCCTGCCTTATGCCTTCGCCTCGCATTTCGCGCCCGATCACCTCGATGCGGCGCTGAAGATCTATCGCGAGCGCTTCCAGCCGTCGGAAACCCTCGACGCACCTTATTGCGCCGCCGCCATCAATGTCGTCGCTGCCGAAAGCGACGAGGAGGGCCAGTTGCTTGCCTCCTCGATGGATCAGGCCTTCGTTGCCTTGCGCACCGGCACGCCCGGCAAGCTCAAGCCGCCTGTGCCCGGCTACCGCGACACGCTGCCACCGCCCGCGCTCGCCATGCTCGAGCATGTTCGGCAGGTCAGCGCCTGCGGATCGGTGGCAACGGTGCGCAATGGACTGGCCGCATTTGCCGAGCGCACCGGCGCCGACGAGATCATCGTCGCTGCCTCGATCTACGACCAGCAGGCGCGCTTGCGATCATTGCGCCTTACTGCAGAGGCCGCACGCGAGCTTGTCGTCGCCTGACGTAACCGGCCCGCAATCCTTCGGCACGAAAAGGTGCGCAAAGGGTTCACAACAGCGGGTTAAGCCGCCCACGTCGATGAACCGGACTTGAGGTCTCGCCACGGCTGGATTACCCTTTGGAACAATGATACGCTTACGTATTCAATAATTACGCGAGAGTGAAATATCCTCTCGCAAGGAGAGTCGGGAAAACCCCATGGCGTCAACGTCCGCAAGCCGTTCGCAAGCCCCTGCCACTTCGTCTTCGCAGGCTCCCTCTGATCAGCTGTCATTGGCCTTGGCCGAGCGATTTGCCGGCGCGCTCCTCCCTGACGAAGCGCTCGATTTCGATGCTGCGCGCCTCGCCGAAGCGGCTCGATTTGCCGCTGCCGCCGCCGCACTTCGTAAGGGCAGCGATCCCGCCATCGCCATCGAAAGCGTCAGCGGCTCTGACAGCGACGGTCGGCATCTGCGCATCGCCGTGATCAACGATGACATGCCGTTTCTTGTCGATTCGATCACCTCGGCCATCACTGCACAGGGTCTGGCGATCGACCGCCTCGTCCACCCCGTCGTCGCCGTTCGTCGCGATGCCGATGGGAACCTCACCGAATTCCCGGCAGGCGATGCCTCGGGCGAGCGCCGCGAATCCGTCGTCTATCTCGAAACCGAACGCGCCGATGCGCGCCAGCGCCGGGGCCTTGTCGCCGCGCTGGAAGAGACCTTGGCTGACGTCCGCGCCGCCGTCACCGACTGGCCGCTGATGCAGGCAGCCATGCGCGAGGATGCCGCAGGTCTCGCCGATCCCGAAGGCGCGGCCCTGCTGCGCTGGCTGGCTGATGGCATGCTTACCCAACTCGGCAGCGTGACGCGCCTGCGTGACGGTAGCGAGGAAAAGCCTCTCGGCATCTGCCGTGCCAGCGACCGCAGCTTGCTGGCGGCCAGTTCGTTCGATCGCGCTTTCCGCTGGTTCGAATCCGGCGGCAAGGGCGGGCAGGGCCGCGCCCCCCTCATCGTCAAGGCGAACCGCATCGCCAACGTCCACCGCCGCGTGCCGCTCGACCTGTTCATGGTGCCGCGCATCGAAGGCGGCAAGGTCGTCGCGCTTTCGGTCCATGCCGGGGTCTGGACCAGCGCCGCGCTTGCCGCTGCGCCCGATCGCATACCTCGTCTGCGCACCCAGCTGGCCGAGCTGATGGACAAGTTCGGCTTTGCCGCCAATGGCCACGCCGGCAAGGCGCTGGTCCATGCGCTCACTGCGCTGCCGCACGATCTCCTCGTCAGCTTCGACGATGCCGATCTCGAGCGCGTCTCGACAGCGATGATGAGCCTGGTCGACCGCCCGCGCCCCCGCCTCGCGCTGGTCGAGGCTCCGCTCGCCCGGCACCTTTTCGCTTTCGTCTGGCTCCCGCGCGATGTGCTGTCGACCGAGGTTCGCCTCGCGATTCGCGACATGCTCGAAGCCGCCGCCGGTGCGCAGGTGATTGATTGGTCGCTGCAGGTCGAAGGCAGCACGCTTGCCATGTTGCGCTTCGTGCTCGACGTGCGCGATCAGGACGGGCAAGTCGATGAAGCCGCGCTTGACCTGCAATTGCAGGGCATGGTCCGGGGCTGGGCAGGCGCTGTCGAAAGCGAGCTGGCCGCCAGTGAGGAGCCCTCGCGCGCCGCGGCCATTGCCGCCCGCTATGCCGACGCCTTCCCGCTGTCTTACCGCAACGCTTCAGGCGCGGCCGAGGCAGCGCGCGATATCCGCGTCCTGCGCACGCTGGCGGGCAGCAAGGCCCCGCGCCGCGCCGTTCGCCTGCATCGCAATCCCGGCGAGGCCGTGCTGCGCCTCAAGCTCTATCAGCGCGAAGGCGCGATCGTGCTGTCCGATGCCGTGCCGGTGCTCGAAAACTTCGGTTTCCGCGTGCTCGAGGAAGTGCCCACCCCGCTCGACGGCGGCCGCCTCGGCTATATCCACGATTTCCTCGTCGCCCACCCGGCTGACAGCTCGGTCGATGATCTGCTCGCCCGCGCCGCTTCGATCGAAAGCTCGCTCGCGGCCGTGATCAACGGCGCGGCCGAGGACGATGCTTTCAACCGCCTGATCGTTGCCACCGGCCTGACCGCCATCGAGGCGAACTGGCTCCGCGCCTTCTACCGCTACTTGCGCCAGGCCGGCATGACCTTCGGCATCCCGACCGTGGTCGAAGCGCTCAAGAACGCCCCTGCGGTCACGCGCGGCCTCGTCGCGGCATTCGTCGCCCGCCACGATCCTGCCTTCACCGGCAACCGCGATGCTGCCTTTGCCGAAGCTGAAGAGCGCATCAGGACCGGCCTCGCCGGCGTCGCCGCAATCAACGACGACCGCCTCCTGCGCAGCTTCCGCGCGCTCGTCGGTGCCATCTTGCGCACCAATGCCTTCGCGCCTGCTGCGGCAGAGGCAATGGCCTTCAAGATCGATTCCGCACTTGTCCCCGGCCTGCCCAAGCCGCTGCCGTGGCGCGAGATCTTCGTCTATAGCCCGCGCGTCGAAGGCATCCACTTGCGCGCCGGCCCGGTCGCCCGTGGCGGCCTGCGCTGGTCCGATCGCCGTGACGATTTCCGCACCGAGATCCTCGGCCTGATGAAGGCGCAGCGCGTCAAGAACGCCGTCATCGTGCCGACCGGCGCCAAGGGCGGCTTCTATCCCAAGCAGCTCCCTGATCCCGCCAAGGACCGCGAAGGCTGGCTGGCCGAAGGCAAGGCCAGCTACCAGGTGTTCATCCGCACCCTGCTTTCGATCACCGACAACATCGTCGAGGGCAAGGTCGTCCACCCCGCCCATGTCGTGATCCGCGATGGCGAAGACCCGTACTTCGTCGTCGCCGCCGACAAGGGCACCGCCTCATTCTCCGACGTTGCCAACGCCATCGCCGAATCGAAGGACTTCTGGCTCGACGATGCTTTCGCCAGCGGCGGCTCGAAGGGCTATGACCACAAGGCCATGGGCATCACCGCGCGCGGTGCCTGGCTCTCGGTTCGCCGCCACTTCCTCGAGATGGGCGTCGACGTCCAGACCCAGCCGATCCGCGTGGCCGGTTGCGGCGACATGTCGGGGGATGTGTTCGGCAATGGCATGCTGCTGTCGAAGGCGCTCAAGGTCGTCGCCGCATTCGACCACCGCCACATCTTCCTCGATCCCGATCCCGATCCGGCGCGCAGCTGGGAAGAGCGCAACCGCATGTTCGCGCTGCCCCGCTCCAGCTGGGACGACTACGACAAGAGCCTGATCTCGGCAGGAGGCGGCGTCTTCCCGCGCTCGATGAAGTCGATCCCGCTCTCGCCCGAAGTCCAGGCGATGCTCGGCGTGGAACTGCCGGAGATCGACCCGGATTCGCTGATCGCGCTGATCCTGCAGAGCCCGGTCGATCTGCTGTGGTTTGGCGGCATCGGCACTTACGTAAAGGCCAGCACCCAGAACAACGTCGACGTCGGCGATCCGTCGAACGACTCCGTCCGCGTCTCGGCCAACGAGGTCCGCGCGAAGGTCATCGGCGAAGGCGCCAACCTCGGCACCACCCAGGCCGCGCGCATCGAGTTCTCGCTGCATGGTGGCCGCATCAACACCGACTTCATCGACAACTCCGCCGGCGTCGATTGCTCGGACAACGAGGTCAACATCAAGATCGCCCTTGCCGCCGCCAAGCGCTCGGGCAAGCTGACCGAGGATGCCCGCGTCGAACTCCTGTCGGCGATGACCGACGAGGTCGCGCACCTTGTGCTTGAGGATAACCGCCTGCAGGCGCTCGCGCTGTCGATCGCCGAACGCGGCGGCGCTGCCGCCATGCCGGCATGGTCGCGCCTGATCGACGTGCTCGAGGAAGGCGGCGATCTCGATCGCAAGACCGAGGGCCTCGCTGGTGCCGAAGACCTCGCCCGCCGCGCCGCTGCCGGGCAGGGCCTCACCCGCCCGGAACTCGCCGTCCTGCTCTCCAGCAGCAAGCTCGTGCTGCAGCGCGCGCTCGAGGAAAGCAGAGTGGTCGATGATCCGGTGCTGGAAGAGGAACTTGTCGCAGCCTTCCCGCCGCAGATGCAGGAAGACTTCGAAAGCGAGATCGTCCACCACCGCCTGCGCCGCGAGATCATCGCCACCAAGCTCGCCAACCGCATCGTCAACCGCATGGGTCCGGTGATTCCGTTTGAACTGTGCGAAGAGGAAGGCGTCTCGCTCGCGCAAGTCTCCGCGGCCTTCGTCGCGGCAGAGCGCCTGCTGGATTTGCGCAAGACCTGGGACCTGCTCGATTCGGCTGAGATGCCCGAAACCCTGCGGCTCGATCTGTTCGACCGCGTCGCCCAAGGCTTGCGCGGCCACGTCGCCGACGTCCTGCGCTCCGGCCGTGGCACGCAATCGCCCGACGAACTGATCGAAGACCTGTTTGGCGGCGTCGCCCTGCTTTCGCACACCACCGCAGAGCTGCTACGCGGTGCCGCGCAGGCGCAGGCGCGCCGCATGGCCGATGATCTCGCCACCAGCGGCGTTCCGGCAGAGATCGCCGCACGCCTCGTCCACCTCTACGACATGGACGGCGCGATCGGTCTCGCCCACCTCGCCGGCGAGCTCAATGTCGATGCCGCGGCACTGACCGGCGCCTTTGCCGATCTCGGCGCGGCGCTCGGGATCGACTGGGCGCAGCAGGCGGCGCGGCGGATGAACCCATCTGACCCGTGGGAGCGCCTGCTCGTCGCCGGCCTTGCCCGCGATTTCCAGCAGATGCGCCTCGATTTCCTTGCGCGCTCGAAGGGCGGCTCGCCCGATGCCTTCGTCAGCGACTGGCTGTCGGCCAATGCTGCGGCGGTGCGGCAGTTCCGCAGCCTCGTCGCCCGCGCCCAGGCCGCCCCGGTGGTGTCCCCGGCGATGCTGGCGCAAGTGGCGAGCCAGGCAAGGACCTTGCTCGGCAGGTAAGCTGCCCAAGCCAGCCATTGCCGCGGCGGCATCATGGTATATACAGCCGAACATAGCTTGTTCCGGAACTATGATGCCGCCGATTCTGCTGCGCGCCTTCTTTGCCCTGCTGATCGCGCTTGCGGGTGCCACTCCGGCCGTCGCGCAGGAGAAGGGGCCGCTGGTCCTCGCTGCCGCCAGCCTGCAGGAAGCGATGGCCGATGCGGCCGCCGCCTGGGCCAGGAAGGGTCACCCGCGCCCGGTCCTGTCCTTCGCCGCGTCCTCGGCCTTGGCGCGTCAGGCCGAAGCAGGCGCGCGGGCCGATCTCTTCGCCTCTGCCGACGAACAGTGGATGGACTACCTTCAGGGCAAGTCCCTGCTCAAGCCCGGCACCCGCGCGCGGCTGACCGAGAACCGCCTCGTCCTCGTCACCCCGGCGCAAAGCCGCGTGAACCTGCAGATCACCCGCAACTTCCCGCTGGCCAAGTCCCTTGGATCGGGCCGCCTTGCCATGGCCGATCCCGCCGCCGTCCCCGCCGGGCGCTACGGTCGCGAGGCGCTCACCAAGCTGGGTGTGTGGACCAGCGTTGCAGGCAAGGTCGCCGCCGCCGAAAACGTGCGCGCTGCGCTCGCGCTGGTCGAACGTGGCGCTGCTCCCTTCGGCATCGTCTACGCCACCGATGCCATGGCCTCGCGCCGCGTGCGCGTGGTCGGGACTTTCCCCGCGGCAAGCCACCAGCCGATCACCTACCCCGTCGCCCGGCTGGCGACTTCGCGCCATCGTGATGCCGAAGCCTTCCGCCGCTTCCTGATCTCGCGCGAAGGGCACGCCATCTTCCTCAAGCGCGGGTTTGGCCGGCGCTGATGAACCCTGAGGAGTGGGAGATCGTCCGGCTTTCGCTCAAGGTCGGCGCCGTCGCGGTCGCCGCCTGCCTGCCTGTCGCTTTCGCGCTGGCATGGGCTCTGGCGCGGGGGCGTTTTCCCGGCAAGGTCCTGCTCGATGCGCTGATTCACCTGCCGCTGGTCCTGCCGCCGGTCGTCACCGGCTGGCTGCTCCTGCTTGCTTTCGGGCCGCAAGGCCCGGTCGGCGCGTGGGCGGAGCAGGCGCTCGGCCTCACCTTCATGTTCCGCTGGACCGGGGCCGCGCTGGCCGCTGCCATCATGGCCCTGCCGCTGATGGTCCGCGCCATGCGCCTGTCGATCGAAGCGGTCGACCAGCGCCTCGAAGCTGCGGCAATGACATTGGGGGCTTCGCGCTGGCGCGTGTTCCGCACCATCACTGTCCCGCTCGCGCTCCCCGGGGTGATTGCCGGAACCGTGCTCGGCTTTGCCCGCTCGCTTGGCGAGTTCGGCGCGACGATCACCTTCGTCAGCAACATTCCCGGCGAAACCCAGACCCTGCCGCTTGCTATCTACAGCGCCCTGCAGATCCCCGGCGGCGAAAGCGCGGTGACGCGCCTCGCGATGATCTCGGTGCTGCTGTCGCTTGCCGCGCTGGTCGTGTCCGAGATGCTTGCCCGGCGCATGGGGAGAAGTTCCCATGTCCTTTGAAGTGAAGGTATCGCGCAGGCTGGGCCACACGATGATCGCCTGCAATTTTCTTGCATCGAACGGATTGACCGCGCTGTTCGGTCCGTCTGGCGCGGGCAAGAGCTCGGTGCTCAACATGGTGTCCGGGCTGTTGCGGCCTGATCATGGCCGCATCGTCGTGGGTGGCGAAGTCCTGTTCGACAGCGCCGCCGGTACAGACGTGCCGGTCCAGCATCGCCGTGCAGGGTACGTCTTTCAGGACGCCCGCCTGTTCCCGCACCTGCGCGTACGCGCCAATCTTGCCTACGGCGCCCGCGAAGGCGGTCCGATGTCGCAAGCCGATGTCGTCGACTTCCTCGGGCTGGCCCACCTGCTCGATCGCTGGCCACGAACCCTCTCGGGCGGCGAGGCCCAGCGTGTCGCCATTGGCCGCGCGCTTGTCTCCAACCCCCGCTTCCTGCTGATGGACGAACCGCTCGCCTCGCTTGACCGCGCCCGCCGTGAAGAGATCATGTGCACGATCGAGCGCCTGCGCGACGAGGTGCGTCTGCCGATCCTCTACGTCAGCCACGACCGCGCCGAAGTCGAACGCCTTGCCGGGACGATCGTGGAAGTCTGACATCCATTGTGGCCTGTCCGCAATGGCCTTTTCCAAGTCAGTCGGTTGACGAACGCGCGGTTTTGGCCAAACGCCCTCGCAACAGTCGGGAGGATTCGAGATGGAGCAGGCAGACGTCATCATCGTGGGTGCAGGGCACGGCGGTGCACAGGCCGCGATTGCGCTGCGCCAGAACGGCTTTGAAGGCCGCATCCTGGTGATCGGCCGCGAGCCGGAAATCCCCTACGAGCGTCCGCCGCTGTCCAAGGAATACCTCGCTCG
>JBEQCK010000169.1:0-7947 GCA_041639335.1 Novosphingobium sp. | reverse complement strand
GACAGTGGCGATCTCGCCGATGTCGTAGTTGGCCGATGCCGTGTAGATCAGGTCAGGCAGGTTGGGCGAACGCGTGTACGAGGTTGTGCCTGCCGACTGCCGCTTGGCCTTCGAGTAGGTGGCGTTGCCGACGAAGCTGAAGCCACCATTGCGATAGGTTGCAAAGAATTCCGCACCGGTGGACTTGAACTTGGCGTCGATGACGCAACCGCCCGAACCGCCGGGGCAGCGCGTGGCCGAAAGCTCGTAGGTCGACTGCTTGAAGTTGCCCTTGAGCAGCGTCATTTCCATCGTGAACTGCCCGCCGAGCAGATCGCCACGGCTCTTGATGCCCAGTTCGTGCTGCGTCACGAAGTCAACTGAAGGCGTCACGCCATCTGCCGAACAGCCATTCTTGCCGATGTCGCTCGCACGGCACAGGGCACCGTCGTTGCGGATCTTGCCACCCAGCGTCTGGCGGTCGCTGTTGAAGCGGCCACCGCGCGAAGTGCGGGCGAAGATCGTCACGTTGGGCGTGACCTTGAACAGGCCGCCTACGGTCCACGAGGTGTAGCTGCGGGTGTAGTTCAGGTTCTCGCGAACGCCATTGGAGGTGATCGCAGGGATGGTCACGCCGTTGCTGTTGATCGGGAACTCGGCCCCGCCGCCGATGGCATAGCCGGTCGACTTGATGCGCTCGAAGCGAACCGAGCCGTCGAGCCCGAACTGATCGTGGTCGAAATCGAGCGAAAGGTACGGCGCCGTGTTCGCGTACGACAGGTCGTAGTCACGAGCGCAGCATTCGCCCCAATTGTTGTTGTAGCCCGAAGTACCGGCCTGGGTCAGCTTGTTGCCTGCGCTGTCGAACAGATCGAGCTGCGAGGGGTTGTCGCCGTTAAGTTCGCGCAGCGACTTGTTGACGTGCCAGTCCATCGCGATCTTCTGGTTCATGTAGAACAGACCGGCGCGGGTGGTCAGCTTGCCCGACGCGACGTCGAACTTGCCGGCCAGGGTCAGGTCATTGGCAAAGCTGCCGATGTCGCGGATGTTGGTCCGGACATTGACGTTGTTGTCGAGATAGCGGTCGGTAAACAGCTGCCCGGCCTTGGGGCCGCTGGCGTAGCGGATTGCAGCAACGGTCCGGCCATTGACGGTCGAGCCGAGCACCGACGAGGTGAGCGCAGTGTTGAGGAACGGCGAGGCAAACGCGCCGCTCATGTTGGTGTAGCGCATATTGTTGTCGACAGTGATGCCGCCGTCGAAATCATAGTGGAACTGGCCACCGAAGGACTGCGCCTTGGTGGTGATCCCGTCCATCTTCACGCGCTCGAGGTTGCCCTCGCGGTTGTAGATCAGGAAGTCCTGATTGTAGATCGAGTAGTTCGAGGAGTCGCGACCATCGAAGCCCGGATAGGGGCGGATATTGGTCACCTTCTTGCCGGTGATCGTGGCAAGTGCGGGTGCGCCGGTGTAGTTCGGCTCCTGCGTATCGGCCACCTTGAAGTTGAGGCGGAAATAGCCGCGGCCCTCGTTGAATTCCTTCGTCAGGTTGCCCTTGATCTGGAACGAATCCGACACGGTATAGTCAGCCTTCAGCGGACCACGGCCGTTCTTCACGTAACCGCCGATGTGGAAGTACATCGTGTCGTTGATCGGACCGCCATAGCGGAAGTCGGCGCGGGTTTCGTCGTAACCGAGGCCGCGATTGATCGAAACGAAGCCGCCTTCCTGCTTGCCGGTGTGGCTGATGTAGTTGATGACCGCGCCAGGAGCCTGCGAAGCAAAGGTGCCGGCGGAACCGCCACGGACGCCTTCGATATTCTGCACCGATCCGTCGAAGCGGGTCCAGTAGTCGTTATTGCCGAACTGGATGTCGCCGAACAGCACGGTCGGCAGGCCGTCTTCCTGGATCTGCACGAATGGCGAACCGCCAGTGGCGACCGGAAGGCCACGCACGGCGATGTTCGAGTTACCGCCCGGGCCGGCGGTACCGGCGACCTGGATACCCGGGATGGCGCGGAACACCTCGGCTTCCGAAGTCGGACGGATCGCCTGAATGGTCTCCGACGAAATCGAACTGACCGACACTGCGCTGTTGAGCTGGGTCTTGTCGCGACCCGAAGCGGTCACGACGATTGCGTCGAGACCAGTTGTCTCCGGAGCGGCTTCGGCGCTGTCAGCCTGTGCAGCGTCCTGTGCGAGTGCGGGCATGGCCGTCATCGCGCTGCAGAGCGCTACAAGCGAGGCACAGCCATAGAGGGGCGTAAGCTTCATATTTCCTCCCACCAAGATGCTCCCGCAGCGTCTGCAGGAATCAGTCACCATCTTCACTAAGCCTGACTACAATCGTTTGCAACACGAAATAGCAATCGATTGCAGACTTGCGGAAACTTGTGTTCATTACGCCACACAATGCCCCTCCTCACCGATTTCCAAACCACCTAAATCATTGACACGCGCGCCGATAACATCGCATCAATCACGCGAGGGGCGTTGCGCATGACCGCGCGCAGAAGCGCTTGTGCAGGACATGCAAACTACATGGACGATGTGAAAAAACCCGGCAAGATCAGGAACATTGCAGAGCTTGCGCGGATCGCAGGCGTCTCTGCCGGAACCGTTTCCCGCGCCTTGGCCGACAAGTCACTCGTCAACAAGGAGACGCGTGAGCGTATTCAGGCACTGGCGCGCGAACACGGGTTTCGTCCAAACCAGATGGCCCGGCGTCTGCGAACGCAGCAGACCGGAGTGATCGGCGTGGTCATTCCACTCGGTCACGAGCGGCGGCAGCACATTTCCGACCCATTCTTCATGACCCTGTTTGGCTATCTGGCCGATGAACTTACCGAAAGCGGCCATGACCTGATGCTTTCGCGCGTCATTCCAGGCGACGACGAATGGCTCGATCGGATTGTCGACTCCGGCATGCTCGACGGCGCGCTGGTAATTGGGCAGTCCAACCAATTCGACGTGATCGAGCGCGTCGCGGAACATTACCGCCCTCTCGTGGTGTGGGGCAGCCATCGTCAGGGACAGGCGCAATGCACCGTGGGAGTCGATAACGCGGCTGGCGGCGCGCTTGCCGCACGGAGATTGCTTGCGCGCGGAGCCAAGCGCCTCGCGTTCTTCGGCGATCCCAACGGCCCCGAGATCGCAGAACGGCAGCGCGGCGTCGAACAGGAAGTCGCCAAGGCGCTCGACGCATCCCTTGTGTGCTTCCCCACCCATCTCGCCAGCGAGGAAATGGCAGCGCAGATAGCAAGCCACCTTGCCGACCTCGATGGTGCTGTGGACGGGATCGTGTGTGCGTCCGACATCATCGCGATGACGACGATCCGCATCCTGCATGAGCACGGGATTTCCGTGCCCGATCAAGTTGCCGTCACCGGCTTCGATGATCTGCCCATCGCCACGCGCATGGTGCCGCAATTGACGACCGTGCGACAGGACATTGCCGCAGGCGCTCGCGCCATGGTCGACGCCCTGCGCCGACGCATCGCCGGGGAAGACGCGCCCTCCACCATCATGCAGCCTGAACTGATCCAGCGCGAAAGCGCCTGACGTTTCAGGCGACGGTTACGCTGTCGCCATCGAACCGCAGCTGGAAACGGGGAGCCGGCGTACCGCCGAAATTGCTGCGCAGCAACTCGGGGTTCGTGGCGGTCGTGCGGCCTTCCATGCCCCAGTAATCCACGAAGCTCCACACCACGCCTTCGCCGGTCACCCACCAACTGTAGGACTGCTTTGCCTCAGCGTCGGGATTGGCAGCAACCAGGCTGGTGCCGTTGATCGGCCGCCACGGCCCAGCCATGCTGTCGGCAACCATTCCATAAAGGCCGTTCGGCCCCGCCACTGCCTCGGGCGCGAAAGTATGCGTCTGGGTCGACCAGAAGAGATAATATCGCCCGTCGCGCGCGATCACATGCGGTCTTTCGAGTTCGTTGTTCACGCCAACTGCATCGATCAACGGATCGCCGAGGATCCAGTCGCCGTCCTGCAGTGTCGCGATGCCGATGTTGCCGTTGAAGGGATGATCCGACCACGCCGCGCTGCCCGTGAACAGGATATGCGCCTTGCCCGTGGCCGGGTCGCGCAGCCAGGCAGGATCGCGGAAGCCCTTGATCTGGCCGGGTGCTCCCTTGTCCTGCCGGTCGAGCACATAGCGGACGCCGTCGGCCACGATGATCTCGCGCGGTTCGCGCCACGATCCGGGCCCATCGGCGTTGAGCGCGCCTTCGCTGACGAACAGGCGCTGTTCGAAAGTTTCCTGTGGTTCTCCGCGGCGACCTGCGGCGGTAAAGAAGTGCCGTATGGTCTGCCCGTCGTCCATCAAGACGGCTGAGCCTGCCCACTCGCGGCTTCCCGGGGTAAAGCCCTCCGGAAAGGCATTGCCGTGGTCCATCCAGCCTTCATTACCGAACGAAATCAGGCGGATACGCGCGTGGCCGTGGCGCTGCACTGGGTCGGCAAAGACCGGAGACGACAGGAAAAACCACCAGTTCCGCCCGTTGTGCTCAACGGTTCGACCGTCCTCATGTGCGAGCGGCCAGCAGTCCCAAAGGTCGAGATGATCGAACAGGCGGACGACATCGGCTTTGCCGATCAGCGGAATCCGGGGTGGATTGCCGTAGCCAGACGGCGCCCAGCGGCTCGCACCAAAGGCAGCATCAGTCTGAACCGGAACGGAAATTTGGGACATTACAGGCTTTCTCGAAAAGAACTTCAGGCGCGTTTGCGCATGTGAAAAATGGTCACGGTCTCTGCCTTTGCGGGGGGCAAGGGCAGGCCGGCGTTGCTGAGCCAGCTGGCCGGCAAGCTCTGATGCGTTGGCTTCATGGCTTCGAAGAACGGTGCGCTGTGGGCAGCATGGCCGCCCTCGCCACCAGCAATACACAGCAGCTGGACATCCCAAGCCCCTGATTTTCCGCAGAAAGGCAGGGTGACCGGCTGCGGACGGCGATCAGCCGGAGGTTCGGAGCGGATGACGAAGAGGAGGAGTTCGTCGTCCCGGCCTTGCGCCTGCCAGAGGACTCCGTCAGCGCCCTCGCCCTGCCAGACGCGGCCTTGGTGGAGCAGGTCACGCCATTGTTTGTGAAAGGAAATCCAGTCTGCCAGCTCGGCGCGTTCGGTGTCGGACAGGGTGCGCGGGTCCATTTCGACGCCGAGGTGGCCGGTCATTGCCATGGCGGCACGAAAGGCAAGCGAATGGCGACGACCGGTGGCATGCGCCGGGCTCGCGGCGATGTGCGAGCCCATCACTTCGGGCGGTAAAAACGAAAGAAATCCGCGCTGTATGCCGATCCGGCTGACGGCATCGATGTTATCGCTGGTCCAGTAGCGGTGGCAAAAGTCGGCCATTCCGGCATCATTGCGGCCACCACCACCGGCGCAGGACTCTACCTCAACTCTCGGGTGCGAAGAGCGAACTCTCGCGAGCAGAGCATAGACTCCACGAAGCTGAGCGGCACCACCGGCAGGCGCAAGATCGCGGTTGTGGTCCCACTTGAGGTAGGTGATCGGAAGCTCGGTGAGCAGCGTATCGAGGCATCCGAAAAGATAGTCGCGAACGTCCTCGCGCCGCAGATCCAACACCAGTTGGTTGCGCGCCGTTGGGCTTGTCCTTCCCGGCAGCGACAATGCCCAGTCGGGATGAGCGCGGTAGAGGTCGCTGTTCGGGTTGATCATCTCCGGCTCGACCCAGAGCCCGAATTCCATGCCCAGCGCGTTTACCCGGTCGGCCAGCGGCTTGAGGCCGTTCGGGTACTTGCGCGGATCGGGCGTCCAGTCGCCCAGTCCGGCGGTGTCATCATCGCGATTGCGGAACCAGCCATCGTCGAGGATGAAGCGTTCGACGCCGACCGTTGCAGCCGCTTCGGCCAGAGCGACGATGCGCTCTTCGTCATGATCGAAGTAGCAGGCTTCCCAGGAATTGAGATGGACAGGACGCGGCCGCATCACGCCGTCCGGCCACTGCAGCCGCGCGCGTAGCGCATCGTGGAATGCCGATGCCGCACCGTTTCGCCCGGTGTTGGAAACTGCGAAAATGGCATCGGGCGCCGTCCAGTTCTCGCCCGGTGCCAAGGTAACTTCCCCCAGCTGGAGCAGGGCGCCGGCGCTCAGAGTCCAGAAGCCCTCGTCGTCGCGCTCTATGGCGATGCGATTGTCGCCGGACCATGCCAGTTGCAGCGCGCGGACGGTGCCGGCGTGGATAGTGGCGCCCTCGTCCAGAACATAGACGCCGCCCGGACCGCCATGCCCGGAGATGCCACGACGGACCTCGCGTACCCAAGTCTGCTGCGGCATGGCTTCGCGGCACTCGACCAATTCCGCATTGTGGCGGCCGCGCCAGGACACGATCTCACGGGCAGTGGCAGGCAGTGGAAGAAGCGCGCTGGCGAGCCAGTCCACGGTGAAAGGTTCAGCGCCGATGTTGTGTACGCTGTTGCGGCATACGTATGCTGTGCCGGAGACCTCGAAAACCTGCCTCAGTTCGACACCGGCAATATCATCGCGGTGCAGCAGAGCGACCGTCCCCTGGCTTTCCTTCGTTTCGCAGGACGTAAACGCCACGGGCTGGCAGCAGCCGTTGCGACTGATCCGCAGCAGTTCTGGCCCAAACCACCCCAAGCCAGAGACTGGTGCTACGCTCAGCGCGACGTCTTCGTCGAGTGTGTAGGATGCAGGGCCGCGGGTTGCCGCCAGCGGCGGCAGGCCATCGACCGCTACCGCGGGGCCGAAGTGCCGCCACGCCGGAGACCCGCCATCTGGCGTGTCCCAGACGAGCGAGCCATCGCCCGCATTCAGGACAATCGGTTGCGACATCAGGCTGCGACCGCCGCCTGCGGCATCGCGCTGACCCGGCCTTCGCGGACCCACAGCACCGAGAGTCCCGCCAGCGCCAGCGACACACCGCAGAACATCAGCATGTTGCGCGGATCGCCGCCGAGCGCGAGCTTGTAGGCATCGAAACCGATGGACACGAAGCCGAGATCGAGCCGGCTCATCACCACTGCGAAAAGCAGCATCGGGATGACGATCATCATGTTGAATATCCCCATGTAGACGCCGGTGCGCTGCGGCGGGATCGAGTTGGTGAGGATCGCATATGGGTTGCCCATGATGCTGCCCCACGCCAGCCCGATGCCGATTGCTGGCAGGAACAACAGCGCCTTGTCCGTAACGTTGGGCAGGAGGAACATGCCCACGCCGCCAGCAAACAGACAGAGCGCATGAAGCGGCCCCGGCCCGATCCGCTTGACCAGCGGCACCATGGCAAAAGCGGTGACGAACGAGATCGCGTTGTAGAACGCCGCAACTTCACCGTTGGTCAGGACTGCCGTATGAAACGCGCTGCTGTGGACATCGGCGGTGCCGTAGACCGTGCGGCTGATCGAATAGACGGCGTATGTCCAGTAGCCGGACATGCCGACCCACTGAAACAGGCTCATCAGCCCGAGCTTGCGCATGGCGACCGGCATGTCGGCAATCGCCTCGCCAATTTCGCGCAGGGTGGCCCAGACGCCCTTGGGTTGCGCCTTGATATGGGCGACTTCCTCGGCAGTAAGGGGCAGTTCGGGGACACGGAGAACCGACCAGAGGATGGTGGTCAGTGATAGCACAGCGCCGATCATGAAGACGATGCGCACGGTATAGGGAATGCCGTGGCTGTCGACCCAGTCCTGGTTCATGCCGAAGCCGACGAGCAGCGAAGGCGTGAGAAAGGCAAGCATCTGGGCGAGCCCGGTGAACGCGCTTTGCGACAGGAAGCCGGCCTGGCGCTGATCCGGATTCAGACGGTCCGATACGTAAGCGCGATAGGGCTCCATCGTGATGTTGTTGCCAGCATCGAGGATCCATAGCAGCGACATCGCCATGAGGATCGAACTCGACAGCGGCATGAAGAACAGGCCAAGGCAACAGAGCACCGCGCCGATCAGGAAGTACGGGGTGCGACGGCCCCACCTGCTG
>JBEQCK010000168.1:0-8023 GCA_041639335.1 Novosphingobium sp. | reverse complement strand
CCTGCGGCGAGCCTTTCGGCCCGATATGTTCGCCATTCTGGCGCCTCGATGGTGTCCTTTATGAGTTTACGGCCTGGCATGACGCAGCAGAACTTCGCCACCGCTTCGCAGGGTTGGACGCGCCCGACCCGCTGGTTGCACTGGGGCACGGCCCTTGCGATCCTGGTCGAGGTTCCTGCTGGCTTTGCGATGGCGTGGACATATCTGGATGGATCACGCGGCGGGCCGCTGGCGTGGCTGCATCTGCGCGCCAGCCAGGTTCACCACACTCTGGGCATGATCCTCCTCCTCGCCGTATTCGTCAGGCTGTTCTGGCGCTGGCGTAATCGCGCGCCTGAGCTGCCTGCGAGCACTGGCGCGGGTGCCCGCTTCGCCGCCCGATCGGTTCAGGCCTTGCTCTATGCCTTGCTGTTGCTGCTGCCCTTGACTGGCTGGGCGGCGCTCTCTGCGCTTGGGGCAGGGGCCGGATACCCCGCGCCGCAGATGTGGTTCTTCACGCACGACGGGTTCGGCCCCGGAGGACTGATCCCGCATATCGTGACCCCACGTCCGTGGAACGCGCCGGGGCTGATCGGCTACAGCCTCTTTGCCAAATCGCACGTCTACATGGTCTGGGCCGGTGGAGCGCTGCTGTTGCTGCACATTGGCGGCGCGCTGAAGCACCATTTGATCGATAGGGATGACGTGCTCCTGCGGATGCTGGGCAAAAGCGCGAAGCGCTGACCGGCTGGCGGATAGGTTTGTTCAGGGATTCCTTCCCCGCGATGGTTGCGCCACCTTGCTGTAAATGACAGGCAATCTCCGGACAGCGGGATGCCGACGGGGAAATCGCATGACCACAGCCGAGGCGGCTCCGCCTGCAAGGATCGCCACTTCGATCAAGGCCGGATACGGCATAGGCCAGATCGCGGGACAGCTGTTCCGCGATACGCCTTCGCTGCTGCTGCTGTTCTTCCTGACCAACGTGATGGGCATTTCGCCCGCGCTTGCCGGAACGGCGATCTTCATTCCCAAGGTGGTGCTGGGAGCACTGTTCGACCTGGGCATCGGCGCGATGTCCGACAAGATCGCCGGTCGCTTTCCCCGCCGTAACTGGTTTGTCGTCGCAGCCCTTGCCTCGCCTGTCGCGATGCTCGGCATATTTGCCGTGCCGCATGCATCGGTCGGCTTCCAGGTCGCCTGGGTGATGGTGACTTTCAGCTTCTACATGGCTGTCTATTCGAGCTTTTCGGTGCCGTACCTCGCCATGCTGGCCGAGATGACATCGAACCCGCGCGAGCGGACCGAATTGATGGGATGGAAGCACAGCTTCGGCGGGATCGGATTGCTGCTCAGCTCGTCGGTCGCGCCGATGGCGGTAAGTGCGCTGGGGACCGACCAGCGTGCGCACCTGATCGTGATGGGCGCTGTCGGCATCTCGTGCCTGGTCTTCATGCTGATCGCATGGAGAGTGGCAGGGCGGATCGTGCCGGTGGCGAAGGTTGCTGGCGATCGCGCAGCGGGCCGTTCGGCGCTCGGCGGTCTGGCCCGCGCCTTTGGCGATAGGCGCTTCGTCATCCTCAGCCTTTCGGCAGTGGTCATGACCATTTCGGCAGGCATCGGCTACGCCAGCTTTCCGTTCTTCGTCAAATACTCGATGGCACGGGCCGAACCGTTGCACGACCTTGGCATCATGGCTGCGATCATGGGCGTCGCGGTCATTTTCGGATCGCCGCTGTGGGTGATGGTGGCAGGCCGCATCGGCAAGGTTCCGGCCTATGTCCTGGCCGCTGCGGGACATGGCCTGGTCGTATTCGTGTGGGGGCTGGTGCCGCGCGCGCCAGTCGAAGTCGCCTATCTGCTTTCGGCCCTGCTGGCGGTGTGCAACGCCGGCTGGGGTACGATCGTCCTGTCACTGCTTTCGGACTGCATCGCCCAGGCGCGCGATGAATTCGGCGAGAACCGAGCGGGTTCTTACTCGGCAATCTGGTCTGCCATCGAGAAGGCCGGGATCGCCCTTGGCGGCACCTTGATCGTCGGCGTGCTGCTTTCGGGGTTCGGCTTTGATGCCGGCGCAGCAAAGGCAGGGCTGCCGCAATCCGATTCCGCGATGTTCGGTATCCTTTTCTGCTATTCGTTCCTGCCGGGCGTCGCCAAGGTTGTCGCTGCCGGGATGATCTGGAAATTCGTGCGCGAACCGCGCCTGCCATAACTTCGAGGCTGATCCCCAACATGAATGATATTGCATCGCGTCCCCTCAATATCGCGATGGTCGGCTGTGGCCGTATCTCGCTGTCTCACCTCGACGCCATCGCGGCGCGGCCGCAGGATGCGCGATTGGTGGCCGTGGCCGACCGGGATCTGGATCTGGCGCGGCAAACGGGCGAGCGCTTTGGCGCGTCGGCTTACGCGACGCTTGAGGACATGCTCGATCTGGCCGAGGTCGATGCAGTGCTGCTCGCCACGCCGAACCACCTGCATGCTGGTCAGGCCATGGCCGCACTGAAGGCGGGCAAGCACGTGCTGGTCGAAAAGCCGGCTGCCGAGACTGGCGAGGATGCCTTGGCGCTGGCCCGCGAAGCCGAGGCGCGCGGGCTGGTTCTGGCCGTGGGGCACACCTTCCGGCATAATGAAGCCGTCCGCCAGGTCGAGGCACGGATGCCCTTGCTGGGCCGCCTGCTGTCGCTGCAAGTTTCGATGTGCGTGCGCTGGGATGGACCGCAGGCGCCGTGGTGGGCCGAGCGCAAGGCACAGGACGGTCTGATCCTGTCGCTGTTTGCCCCGCATGCTCTCGATTTCGTGCAGCTTGTCATGGGGGCAGACGATCCGATCCGCGTCTACGCCGAAGCTGCGCGCCTGCAATCGGGCTGGCAGGGAGAGGACGAGGCGATGATCGTCATGGCCTATCCCGGCCGCCGCATGGCGAGCGTCCACATATCCTACAACCAGCCCACCGTGCAGGATCGCAAGACGCTGTATTTCGAGACCGGCATCCTCGAGATCGAGCACGGCGAAATCCTGCGCTGGAATGACGAGGTGATCGTGATGCCGCCGACAGGCGTGCTGGGTGACCCGCGCAAGCTGGGCGGACGAAGCCTTTCCCATTACTTCGAAAGCCAGATCGAAGAGTTTGCCAAGGCAGTGCGTGGGCGGCCGCACCGCATGCCGACCGGTCATGATGCGGCACGGCTGATTGCGCTGATCGATCGGGTGCGCGCCTCGGCACGGGCCAATTCGGCTGCGGATTCTATCGACCCGCCGCTCTGACCGATGCCGCCGTTACGGGCGGATCGGCCGGTCCGCCCACGAGAGTACTGCACAAAAGCGAAAGGCCGGGCGATTGCCCGGCCTTTGCCATTTCAGACTTGGGTCACCTTCAGAAGGAGACCGAACCCTTGATCCCGAAGGTCCGCAGTTCGGGCAGACCGACGATCAGGTAGTTGAAGGCGCGGGTTGCCAGCGTGCCGTTCGGCGAAGCCGGCGTCTGCACCGTGTTCTGCTGGATCGAGGTGTACTGCTTGTTGTTCAACAGGTTGAGTGCGAACACTTCGATGCCGATGTTGTCCAGCTTCACGCCGACGCGGCCGTTGACCACGGTGCGCGAGCCGATCCAGGTGAGATTGCCTGCATCGAGGAACTGGCGCGACTTGTAGTTCACGTCGCTGCGGATGAACCAGGTGGCATTGTCACGACCCGGGATATCGCCCGAGAACTCGGGCGTGATCGCAAACGAGTACTTCGAGGTCAGCGGAAGGCTGTTGCCCTTGAAGCCATCGCCGGTGATGCCGGTGATGCGGGTGATCGACGGGTCGGTGAACGAACGGATGTTGGTATCGTTGTACGCGCCCGAGAACGTCAGCGAGATACCTTCGGTCGGGATGACCGTCGTGTCGAGCTCGATGCCCTTGAGGTTGGTCTGACCCGAGTTCGCGATGCCGGTAACCGTTGAGGTCAGCGGCGGGTTGAGCGTGGTGTCGGTGAAGAACACGCTGCGCGAGTTATACTGGTCCTTCCATTCGGCATAGTAGGCAGCAAGCGCGAAGATCAGCTTGTTGTCGAACGCCTTGCCCTTCAGGCCGATCTCGTAGTTCGTCACCTTTTCCGGCTTGGTGATGCCGCGCAGGCCCAGCGACTGGGATGCGGCGATTTCACCGGCCGAGCCTGAGAACAGGCGGGCGTTGAACGATGCGATGCTGACGTTGGCAGCCTTTGCCCACGAGGCGTAGGCCATGATGTCGGGCGTGATCTTGTAGTTCACGATCACGCGCGGCATGAAGTTGTTGTACTTCTTCGAGAAGAACTGCGTCAGCGGCGCGTAGGTGCCAGCCGGGACGCCGTATTCGGCAGCAGAAGCAGCCGTGATCGTGGCGCCGAGACCGCCGGTGTAACCGAACACCTTGTCCTGCTGGTAACGGCCTTCGAGGTTGATTTCGAGAGCATCGGCAGGCTTGATGTTGAGGCTGCCGAACACGCCCTTGGTTTCCACCCGCTGCGGGGCCGATGCAGTACCGGCGCTACGCGGCAGGCCCAGAACGGCTTCGGCAAAGACGTTGAGAAGGTCACGCTTGACCTTCGTGTCCATGTAATTGAGGCCTATCATGCCGGAGATCATGCTGCCGCTGTCGTAGGAGGCGCGCAGTTCCTGCGAGAAGTCCTTGTTGTGGCGTTCGATCCCGAAGGGGAAGTTGTAATACGGCAGCAGCCCGTTGGTCGGCGTTGCCGCCGTGTTGATGAGCGACGAGCTGTCGTAGTTGTCGAGCTCGGCCATCTGCGACCACTTTTCGTCGTTGATGCCGGTCAGCGACGACAGGGTGATGCCGGTGTCACCGACTTCATAGTCGATGTTGGCGTGGGCATGGATGTACTTGCGCTTCAGGCCATAGCCCTGAACGCCATCTTCAGGCGAAACCGGGCGGAAGCGACCGTCGGCGAGGACAGCGGCAGTCTTGGCGTCGATGTAGGTGTTCTGCGCAGGCGAGAAGGCGCTCGGCAGCGAGGGAGCCTGGCCGCAGATGAACGGGTTCGTCCCGGCAAGCACGCAGTTCGACAGGCCCGGGACAATGATCTTGCCATTGGTATTCCCGCTGAGTGCCGGAATGTTGGGGATGCCGTTGTTCGAGCGCACTTCGTAGGCCGAGAGCATGCCCTGTGCCGAAGCGCCGTCATCGTCGCGGCTGTAGAGGCCGAAAAGCTTCACGGTCAGCTGGCTCGAAGGCGTGAACAGCAGCATGCCGGTGATGGTGCGGGTGCGCTGGTCGCCAAGACGTTCGTTGGGGTTGGCGCGGTTGCGATAGGAACCACCACGCTCGAGCGCACGGCCCGAAATGCGGAAGCTCAGCAGGTCACGAACGATCGGGCCTTCAAGCGAACCTTGCACGTCGTAACCGTCACGGCTGAAAACCGAGGCGTTCATGCTGCCGCCGAAATCGCTCTTCGGCGTCTTGTTGACGACGTTGACGGCGCCCGCAAATGCGTTGCGGCCGAAGTAGGCGTTCTGCGGGCCCTTCAGGATTTCCACGCGCGCCGGGTCGGTGATCGAGTTCATCGCCGAAGCCGACGAAACCGGCACGCCATCGATGAAGGTCGCGGTCAGGGTCGAGTCCGTGGTCGACGGCGTGAAGCCGCGCAGCGAGATCTGCTGGAACGAACGGTCGTTGCGGCCCGAGTTGTTGCCAGTGACGTTGATGCCCGGCGTCGCGTCGATCAGGTCGGTCAGCGAGATAATTCCGCGCTGGCCGATTTCCTCCGACGGCATCGCAGCAATCGCGATCGGGGTGGTGAGAAGGGTTTCTTCGCGCTTGCGCGCAGTCACGACGATATCGCCAGTGGGGGCGGCCTCTTCGGCCTGGGCTGCTTCCTGGGCGAATGCCGGAGCTGCCTGCACAAGTGAACAGGCGATGGCGATCGTAGAGATCGGAAACAGTTTAAGAACTCGGGTCGTATTCATCTTATAAACCCCTCACTTTGTTCAGCCGAATGGCGGGATTACTACGTTCCCTGGGAAGATGGCTTCATTACGCACCAGCTATTCTGCAAGGCGTTCAGCTATCCCGGATCCTGCGATACGGCTTTTTTTGATTCACCTGTCCGAAAGCCGATATCCGGCAGGCCAATATTGATCGAGATCATGGACCGAGCGCTTGCTCTATGCCCTGAACCCATTGAACAATGGCAAAGTTGCCTTGCCGCAACGTCGCGAATCTGTCGCGTGTCCGTCTGTCGGATGGAAGTGCGGTATCGCAGATGCGAGTGCGGGAGGCTGCAGCAGCAGTAATCCACACCGGAGGCAGAGCAGGAGTCTGTCCGCCCTGTGGCTTTTTGCCACACGCAATCTCTGCCGTGGGATGGGCATGTTACCGCTGCCTGCATGATCGCACTGGATAACGGTTTTCAGGAAGTCGTCGGCATAGTTGCCGACGCGGACGACGCAGGCCGACGCCTGGCTCCCGCGCTGGGCTATGAAGCCTTGTACGCTGGCGACCTTGCCGCCCCGCTCGGCGCTGCGTGGAGTGCGGGTCCGCCCGCTCGTGCTCGCGAGGTTCTGCTCGTCCATCCCGACAAGGCGCGGGGCGCCATCCGCTTGTTGTCCTTTGGCGACGAGCCGCGCGCCCTGATGCGCGACGGCGCGCAGCCATGGGATACGGGCGGCATATTCGACATCAATATCCGCGCCTTGGATGATATCGAGACTTTGCATCATGCCTTGGGCCGTGCCGGACATCGCGCATTTGCGCCGATAACCAACTGGCAGTTTGGCGCATTGGCTGTCCGCGAAGTCGTGGAAAATGACGCCGATGGTCTTTGCATTGCCCTGATGCAACGGGTTAGTCCGCCTCTGCAGGGGTACGAGGGCGTTGGTGGCAATGCCTCGTGGGTATTCAATTCCACGCAGGTGGTCACTGATTTCGCGCAGGCGCGCGCGCTTTTCGTTGACCATCTGGGCTGGGTGCCGGTGCAGGAAACCGAAGGCTTTGCCGGCAACGAAGGCGGGATCAATTGCATGGGGCTTCCGTTATCCCTTGCAGAACAGATCCCGATGCGGATCGGGATCTACCAGGCGCAGGGCCGCATGGAAGGCTCGGTCGAGATCGTGAGCTTTGGCTGCACCGGGCACGACTTCTCGCAAGGCCGCCCGCCGATGCGGGGATGGGCAGCCCTGCGGTTTCCGGTTTCCGATATCGACGGCTTTGCCAAAGCAATGGTCGCCGGTGGGTGCGAGATCGTTGAATCCGGCCGCGTCGAGTGGGCGCCCTATGGCAGCGCCGAGCTCGTCGCGGCGGTTACGCCATGGGGAGCCCGGCTCGAAGGTCTTCGGTTAGACTGAAGGCCGCAGGGTCTCGAGAAACGCGATCGTCTCCGCTTCGCTGACCACATCGGCATACTTTGCGTTCATGTCGAACAGGTTCGCTTCATGCGGCCCTGCGTGACGATCGCCGCAGGCCTCTGCAACGACGGCCGTCTTGAACCCATGGCTCATCGCGTCGACACAGCTCGCGCGGACACAGCCCGATGTCGTCAGGCCGGTCAGGATCACGCTGTCAATGCCGGCAGCCGTGAGCGTCGAGGCGAGCGAGGTACCGAAGAATGCGCTCGGATACTGCTTGGAAACGACCAATTCGGTTTCCAGCGGTTCAAGGCCCGGTCCCCAGGCGGCCATGGGATTGCCTTGTGTGAAATTGCGCAGCGGCATGGCCTTTTCGAAGAAGCGACCGCCGTCGAACCCGCTTGGGTGGTAGACAACATTGGTCAGGATGACCGGCACCCCGGCTGCATGCGCGGCAGAGCGGATGCGCAGTGCGGACGCCAGCGCCTCATCGACCTCGGCATAGAGGGCGTTGCCCTTTTCGAAATAGGCCTGACAGAAATCGATCAGCAGCAGTGCCGGCCTGGTCCCGAAACCAACCCGGTTGTCATAGGCCTTCTTGTAGTTGGCCAGCAGGTCTTCTTCGGTGCTCACGCGGCAAACTCCCTGGTGTAGAGCCATGGCTGGCTCTGGCGCTGACGGGCTTCGAAGGCCTCGATCTCGCCACTGTACTGATTAACG
>JBEQCK010000167.1:0-8076 GCA_041639335.1 Novosphingobium sp. | reverse complement strand
CAGTGGGGCGTGGGCTGGGAGGAGTGCGAGACGAAGGACAGCTTCGTCACCCACGACAAGCAGCGCCTGTCGTTTGCCGAACTGCTCGATGCAGCGGTGGACTACGATCCGCCTGCCGTTGCGGTGCTGCGGGCAGAGCCGCCGCGCGAGAAGCCCGGGCAGTTTCCGGAAGGATCGCCGCCCAGTCATCCCCGGCTCGATCTGCCCGCCAAGGTCGATGGCAGCTTCACCTTTGCCAGCGACGTGCGCCTGCCCGGCATGGTCTACGCCGCCATCGCGCATGGACCGCAAGGGGCGAGCGTGCTGTCGAGCTATGACAAGCAGGCGGCGGCAACGGTGCGGGGCCTGGTGGGCGTGGTCCACGCCAAGCGCTGGCTGGCGGCGGTTGCGACCGACTGGTTCAGCGCCGACAAGGCGGTGCGGGCAATGGAGCCGCGCTTCAAGGCCGACGGCCCGATTGCCGATGCCGAAAAGGTGCTGGTCGCGCTCGACAAGGCGCTGACCAAGGGGGAGCCGCAGCGGCTCATTGCAGAAGGTGATCCGGACGCGTTGCTGGCCAAGCCTTCACTGACCGCGCGCTACGATGTCGAACCGGCGTTCCACGCGCCGCTGGAAACCGCCAGCGCCACGGCGCGGATGCGGCACGGGTTGCTTGAGCTGTGGATCGCGACGCAGGCCCCGGAACGGGCGCGGCGGGCGGCGGCGCGGGCGGCGGGGCTCTCGCGCCGGGACGTGATCGTCTACCCGATGCACGCTGGCGGCAGTTTCGATGCGCGGCTCGACGTGCGCATTGCTGCCGAAGTGGCGGCGATCTGCAAGGTCATCGGCAAGCCGGTGCAACTGACGTGGTCCCGCTGGCAGGAAGCGCTCGCGGGCATTCCCCGCACGCCGGTTTCGGCGCAGCTCGATGGCGCGTTGAGCCCGGACAAGACGCGGGTGCTGGGCTGGCGGGCGCGGCTGGCGGTGCCGGCGACCGGGTTTGAATCCGGCGCGCGCCTGCTCGACGGCTGGGGGGTGAAGCAGGCGCTCGACCTGCAGGAGCAGATTGATCCGATGGCGTGCGAAGGGGCGATGCCGCTCTATCGCATTCCGGAAAAGGCGGTGGAGCAGGTGCCGCTCGCGCTGCGCCAGCCGACGGCACGTTTCCGCGGGCAGGCGCATGGCTATACCGCGTTCTTCACCGAGAGCTTTGTTGACGAGCTGGCCCATGCGGCGGGCAAGGAGCCGCTGTCGTTCCGGGTCGGCATGCTCGAGGGCGAGCCACGGCTGGTGGCTTGCCTGCAGGGCGCCGGACGCCTCGCGCAATGGGGGGGCGGGATCGAGGCTTCGGGGCAGGGAATTGCCTGCCATCAGATGGAACTGCCGACCGGCGGAGGCGCGATCGCCAAGGGCCTGATCGCGGTCGTCGCCACAGCGCGCAGCGAAGCGGGCGTGGTGCGGGTGGACCGCCTGAGCGCCTATGTCGATATCGGGCGCATCATCAACGTGAGCCTAGCCCGCCAGCAGATCGAGGGGGGGCTGATGTTCGGCCTGGCACACGCGGTGGGCGGGACGAGCGGCTATGCCAAGGGGCGGCCTTTGGCAGGCAGACTCTCGCAATTGGGGCTACCCCTGCTTGCTGATTGCCCCAAGGTTGATATTGCCTTTGCCGACAGCAACGAAGACCCGTTCGACCCCGGCGAGCTGGGCATGGTCGCGGTGGCCCCTGCCATCGCCAATGCCCTGTTTTCCGCCACGGGCGTGCGCTTCCGCCGCCTGCCTCTGATTTCCGAAGGCCTCTGAGCCTCTTCCCAAGGATTGCAATGGAACGTCCTGCCGATCACCCCAATGTGCTTACCGGCAAGGTCGGCGTGCTTGTCGTCAACCTCGGCACGCCCGATGCACCCGATGTCGATTCGGTCAAGCGCTACCTCAAGGAGTTCCTGTCCGATCCGCGCGTGGTGGAAATACCCAGGCTGATCTGGCAGCCGATCCTGCGCGGCATCATCCTGAACACGCGTCCGAAGAAGTCTGCCCATGCCTACAGTCAGGTGTGGAGCGAGGATGGATCGCCGCTGGCGGCGATCACCAAGGCGCAGGCCCGCGCCTTGCAGGAGCGGCTGGGCGATGCGGCGATCGTGCGCCATGCCATGCGCTACCAGTCGCCCTCGATGGCCAAGGAGCTTGATGCGCTGGTAGCAGCGGGGTGCGAGCGCATTCTGGTGGCGCCACTCTATCCGCACTATTCGGGCGCGACGACGGCTTCGGCGCTCGATGCGGTGGCGGACTGGATCAAGGCGCGCCGCCGCCTGCCCGCGCTGCGCACGCTGCCGCCCTATCACGATGATCCGGCCTATATCGGCGCGCTTCACGCCGACATGACGCGGCAGATGGCCGCGCTGGCCTTTGCACCTGAACTGCTGCTGCTGAGTTATCACGGCATGCCGGAGCGGACGCTCTACCTTGGCGATCCTTACCACTGCCACTGCCAGAAGACCTCGCGCCTGCTGGCCGAGCGCTTTGCCCAGAGCCATCCCGGCCTGCGGTTGGTGACGACGTTCCAATCGCGCTTCGGCCGGGCCAAGTGGCTGGAGCCTGCAACCGATGCGGTACTGGCGGTGGAGGCCGAGAAGGGCACCAGGCGCGTGGTGATCGCAGCGCCGGGCTTTTCGGCGGACTGCCTCGAGACGCTCGAGGAGCTGGCAATCCGTGGCAAGGAGGATTTCGAGGCGGCGGGCGGCACGCACTTTGCCGCGCTCGAATGCCTCAATGCCGGGCAAGCGGGGATGGACCTGCTGGAGACCATGACTCGGCGCGAACTGGCGGGCTGGATCGAATAAGGCTCTTGGCCGCTGCTGACAGGCATGTTAATTGACCGGTTAAACCAGAACGCCGGGAGACACCATGGCCAGCATCGCGCCCGAGGCTGCTTCTAACCTGCATACCGAACGCGCCAATCCGCACTGGGTGCGGCTGGGCGGCGATCACAAGCTTGACCATATTCCCGGCGAAGACGGCTGGCCGGTCTTGGGCACCACGCTGATGCAGCTGGCTGATCCGCTGGGCTTCCAGAAGCGCATGGTCGATACTTACGGCCCGGTGTTCCGCACGCGCAGCTTCGGGCGGCGCGGGGTCAACCTGATCGGCGCGGATGCCAACGAACTGGTGCTGTTCGATCGCGACAAGTTGTTCTCGAACGAGCAGGGCTGGGGGCCGGTGCTGAACCTGCTGTTCCCGCGCGGGCTGATGCTGATGGACTTCGAGGCGCACCGGGTTGACCGGCGGGCCCTGTCGATCGCGTTCAAACCCGAGCCGATGCGGGCCTATTGCGGGGTGCTGAACACCGGGATTGCCTCTGCGTTGGAGCATTGGGGCGGTTCGATGCGCTTCTACGACGCGATCAAGGCGTTGACGCTGGATACGGCAGCGTCAAGCTTTCTGGGCCTGCCGCTGGGGCCTGAGGCGGACCGGCTGAACAAGGCCTTTGTCGACATGGTGCAGGCCTCGGTCGGCGTGGTGCGCAAGCCGCTGCCGTTCACCAAGATGGGCAAGGGCGTGGCCGGACGGCGGCTGATGGTCGAATACTTCGGGCGTCTGGTGCGAGAGCGGCGGGCCAATCCGGGGCAGGACATGTTCAGCCAGTTCGCGCTCGCGACTCGCGACGATGGCTCGTTGCTGCCCGAGGACGTGGTGGTCGATCACATGATCTTCCTGATGATGGCCGCGCACGACACGATTACCTCTTCGGCAACGGTGCTGTTCTGGCAGCTCGCCAAGAACCCCGGCTGGCAGGACCGCCTGCGGGCCGAGGCGCGTGCGGTGACAGGCGGGGACGGCTTGCCGCTTGCCTATGAAGACCTCGGGCGGATGGAGCTTACCGAGATGGCATTCAAGGAAGCGCTGCGCTTCATGCCGCCGGTGCCGAACATGCCGCGCCGGGCGCTGCGGGACTTCCGCTTCGGTGGCTATGACATTCCGGCCGGCACGCCGATCGGGATCAGTCCGGCGGCGGTGCATGCCGATCCGGCGCATTGGGAGCAGCCCGAGATCTTCGATCCGATGCGCTTCACCCCGGACAAGGTGGCAGCGCGGCACAAGTATGCCTGGGTGCCGTTCGGCGGCGGCGCGCACATGTGCCTTGGGCTGCATTTCGCCTATATGCAGGTCAAGCTTCTGGCCAATCACATCCTCACCCGATTCGAGGTGCGGATGGCCGCCGGTGCCGAGCCGCAATGGCAGGCCTGGCCGATCCCGAAGCCGCGTGATGGCTTGAGGGTGGAGTTGCGCCGAATCTGTTGACGATTCGGGCGTCCACAGTTAAGGGGCGCGCTTTCCGGCGGGACTTCCCGCCACTGGATGAGATTCACGCGGTCGCTCCTGGCGCCCGCCAAGGCACGAGAAACAGGAAGACCATGGCCAACACGCCGCAAGCCCGCAAGCGTATCCGTCGCAATGAACGTCGCGCCGAAATCAACGGCAACCGCCTTTCGCGCATCCGTACCTTCGTGAAGAAGGTCGAGACCGCACTGGCCGGTGGCGACAAGACGGCTGCTGCTGCGGCGCTGAAGGAAGCCCAGCCCGAGCTGGCTCGTGGCGTTGCCCGTGGCGTGCTCCACAAAAACACCGTTGCACGCAAGATGTCGCGCCTGTCGAAGCGCGTCGCCGCGCTCTGACTTTGGCAGGATGATTCGCTGCTCGAAGCGGCGAACATCCTTCCAGAACGGCACAAATAAAGAACATGGTCGGCGATGATTTCGCCGGCCATTTTCATTTGTGTTGCCTACTGATCCGCAGTCTTCCGCATTGTTACATTGTGCAGTCGCAACAAGTCACGGAATCTACGCGATTCGCATGACCACGGGCGACTGCATAAGTAAAAAGCCTTAGTTTTCAGGCATTTGATGCATCTCTGCGGGTTAGGGCGAGTCAAGGGCATTTATTTCAGTTTTTTTGCTCTGTGCCCGCTTGCGCGAAGGGGGCGAACCCCAATAGACAATGCGGACCGGGGGCGGGAATCACTGCCACTTGGTGTCACTTGAAATTTTATCGAACAGGGTCTGCTGCGCCTTGTGCGGCAGAGCAGGGGCATTTTGTGCCTGCGTGCCGGGGAAGCGCGCGGGCCAATTCAGTCGAGGCAGCGAAGCGTGAAAGTAGACGATTTCGCAGGGGGAAGCGCGGTCAGCGCCATGGCGACCACTGCCAAGGGCGAAGGCGAGCGTAGCATGACGGGCAAAAAGGGACGTGACAGCACAATGATCGAGGACCAGGAAGCGCTGGATCTGGCAGCAGACTGGGCCGACATCAGCCAGGGTCTGAAGAAGGACCTTGGACCGCAACTCCACGCGCAGTGGATCAAGCCGATCCAGCTCGGCTCGTTCTGCAAGGAGACCGGCACGCTCGACCTGTTCCTGCCGACCGAATTCTCGGCGAACTGGGTGGCCGATCGGTTCGCCGATCGCCTCAGCCTTGCCTGGAAGATCGCGCGTTCGGAAGTGCGCCAGGTGCGCATCACCGTCCACCCGCGCCGCCGCTCGATGCCCGAGCTGCGCGTCGGTGGTGAAGCGCCGATCGCGCCACGCGCTCCGGTTCACACCGCACCGGCGATGCTCGATTCGGCGCTGTCCGGCCTCGACCCTTCGCTGACCTTCGCCGAGTTCGTTTCGGGTTCGGCCAACGTGCTGGCAGTCAACGCCGCGCAGCGCATGGCCGCGGTGGAAACCCCGCAGTTCTCGCCGCTCTATCTCAAGGGCTCGACCGGACAGGGCAAGACGCACCTGCTCCACGCCATCGGCCACGCCTTTGCTGCCAACAAGCCTGGCGCGCGTATTTTCTACTGCTCGGCCGAGCGGTTCATGATCGAGTTCGTGCAGGCGATGCGCTCGAACGAGATGATCGAGTTCAAGGCCCGCCTGCGCGGCTTTGACATGCTGCTGGTCGACGACATTCAGTTCATCATCGGCAAGGCCAGCACGCAGGAGGAATTCCTCCACACGATCGACGCGCTGATGAGCGCGGGCAAGCGCCTCGTCGTTGCCGCCGACCGCGCTCCGCAAGCGCTGGACGGCGTCGAGCAGCGCCTGCTCTCGCGCCTGTCGATGGGCCTTGTCGCCGACATCCAACCGGCCGACATCGAGCTGCGCCGCAAGATTCTCGAGCATCGCCTCGGCCGCTTCGGCAACACGCAAGTGCCGGCCGACGTGATCGAGTTCCTTGCCCGCACGATCAACCGCAACGTGCGCGAGCTTGTCGGCGGTCTCAACAAGCTGATCGCCTATGCCCAGCTGACCGGCCAGCCGGTGTCGCTGCAACTCGCTGAGGAGCAGCTGACCGATATCCTCTCGGCCAATCGCCGCCGCATCACCATCGACGAGATCCAGCGCACGGTCTGCCAGTTCTACCGCGTCGACCGCACGGAAATGGCCTCCAAGCGCCGCGCCCGCGCCGTGGTGCGTCCGCGTCAAGTCGCGATGTACCTCGCCAAGGTGCTGACGCCGCGCTCCTACCCGGAGATCGGCCGCAAGTTCGGCGGACGCGATCACTCGACCGTGATCCATGCCGTGCGCCTGATCGAGGAACTGCGCACCCGCGATGCCGACATGGATGGCGACGTTCGCACGCTGCTGCGGCAGCTGGAGGACTGATTGGGTTCAAAGGGGTTCACGCAGAGGCGCAGAGAAGAAGTAGAGACGCGGAGGATTTGATCCGGGCCGACAGGCCCCTTTGTCCATCAACGCTGAAGTGCAGAGCCAGAGCAAAGATTTCTTCGCGGCTTTGCCGCAAGCACAATCTCCCTCCGCGTCTCCCTTCTCCTCTGCGTCTCTGCGTGAACCCCTTTCTCTTTCCCGTCACAGCCCCTAACTGCGTCGCATGACGCCAGACCGCCTCGATCGCTTCGCTCGCCATATCGTCCTGCCCGAAGTCGGCGCGATGGGGCAGGCGAAACTGGCGCAGAGCCACGTCGTGCTGATCGGCATGGGCGGCATCGGTTCGCCTGCCTTGCAGTATCTCGCAGGTGCTGGAGTGGGGCGGCTCACTCTGGTCGATGACGACGTGGTCGAGGCGAGCAACCTGCAGCGGCAGACCGTCTATACCCAGGCCGGCATCGGCAAGGCCAAGGCCGAGGCTGCCGCAGCGTGGGTGCGCGCTTTCGATCCTGTGCTGGAAGTTTCGGCGCACGTCCTGCGCATCAACCGCGACAACGCTGCAAGCCTGATCGCCGGGGCGGATGTCGTGCTTGATGGCTGCGACAACTTTGCCACGCGGCTTGCCGTCTCGGATGCATGCGTGAAGGCCGGCGTGCCGCTGACCAGCGCGGCGCTGGGGCGGTTCCAGGGGCAAGTGGCGAACTTTGCCGGGCACCGGGACGAGCAAGCCTGCTACCGCTGCTTCGTGGGCGATGCTTTCGACGCCGAGGATTGCGATACGTGCGCCGATCTTGGCGTGCTGGGCGCGATGGTCGGGATGGTCGGTGCCTTTGGCGCGATGGCAGCGATGCGGGTGCTGCTGGACGGCGTCTCGGCGCTGGGCGATCCGCAATGGGGGCAGTTGCACGTTCTGGACGGCCTGAAGCCTTCCCTGCGCACGATGCGCATCGCACCTGACCCTGAATGTGGGGGGTGTGGTTCTCGGCCCTGAGGGCGCCGTGATCGGCCCTCCCGCCTTCGGGAGGGCAAGGCACTGTTCTGTCACTCCCCTCCCCCCTTCGACAGGCTCAGGATGAGCGGGAGGGGTCGGGGGAGGGCATGCGTCAAAATTGACTTCGCAAAGAAAAGGGCGCGGGGACCGAAGTCCGCCGCGCCCTTTCTGTCTGGCCTGAAGCCGCCTCTTAGGAAGCGAGCTTGCGCAGCACGTAGTGCAGGATGCCACCGTTCATGAAGTACTCGACTTCGTTGGCGGTATCGATGCGGCACAGCGCGGTGAACGTCAGCTTGGTGCCGTCCTTGCGCGTGACTTCGACTTCCACGTCCTGGCGCGGCTGCAGGTTGGCAACGCCCTTGATCGTGAAGGTGTCGTCGCCCGAGAGCGCCAGCGAGTGGCGGTTCTGGCCTTCCTTGAACTGCAGCGGCAGCACGCCCATGCCGACGAGGTTCGAGCGGT
>JBEQCK010000166.1:0-8085 GCA_041639335.1 Novosphingobium sp. | reverse complement strand
ACATGTTCTTGGGGCCGACTTCCTCGAAGTCGAACTGCTGGCGGATGGTCAGCGCCGGCGTCTCGACCCACTCACCGTTGAGGTAGTGACGCGCAGGCGCGGTCACCTCACGAATGTTGATTTCCGGGTTGAAGTTGGTGGCAAAGTGCTGGCCATGATCGCCGCCGTTGCAATCGAGGATGTCGAGAGTGCGGATCGTGTCGAGCTTGTGCTTCTTCAGCCAGGTGGCGAACACGCTGGTCACGCCCGGATCGAAGCCCGAGCCCAGCAGCGCCATCAGACCGGCTTCCTTGAACTTGTCCTGATAGGCCCACTGCCACGAATACTCGAACTTGGCCTCGTCGATCGGCTCGTAGTTCGCGGTGTCCATGTAGTTGACGCCCGCGGCAAGGCAGGCATCCATGATGTTGAGGTCCTGGTACGGCAGCGCAAGGTTCACCACCAGAACCGGCTTCACCTCGTTGATCAGCGCGGTGGTCGCGGCGACGTCATCGGCATCGATCTGGTAGGTGTCGATGGTAACGCCGGTGCGCTCCTTCACCGAAGCGGCGATGGCATCGCACTTGGACTTGGTGCGGCTCGCCAGCGCGATGCCGGTAAAGATATCCGAATTCATCGCCATCTTGTGGACCGCGACCGAGCCGACGCCGCCTGCGCCGATGACGAGAACTTTTGCCATGGTAACTCCAATGCCTTCGCGCGCACCGAAGCCCGGGCGCGACATTCATGGGCAGGCCCTTTAGAGTAGTGCCATGACAAACCCAAGTCCTTCTGTCGAAACCCGCCAACCAACGCACGAGGGCGTCCTCCGCGCCGCCGAGAAGATGGCGCAGCTATTGCCGCAAACCCCGCTACTTCCGCTCGAACTGCCAGACGGCGGCACCGTTTGGTGCAAGGCCGAAAGCCTCCAGCCGGTCGGCGCGTTCAAGATCCGCGGCGCCTGGCACCGGCTGTCTGACCTGACCGATGAGGAACGCAGCCGCGGCGTCATCGCTGTATCCAGTGGCAACCACGCGCAAGGGGTCGCATGGGCCGCCCGCAGGCTTGGCATCGCAGCCCGGATCGTCATGCCAAACGACGCGCCGCAGGTGAAACTCGCCGCTACCCGCGAACTCGGTGCAGACGTCGTGCTCTATGATCGCCCCGGCGGCGAGGATCGCGATGCCGTTGCCGCCAGTCTCGTGGCACAGAGCGGCGCGACGCTGGTCCACGCCTATGGCGATCCCTGGGTGATCGAGGGCCAGGGCAGCGCGGGAATCGAACTGGCCGCGCAGATGGAGTGTTTCGCCGATGGTGGGCCGACACGCGTCGTCACGCCCTGCGGCGGCGGCGGCCTTGCAGCTGGTCTTGCCCTTGCCCTGCCCGATGCCGAGATCGTGCCCGTGGAACCCGAAGGTTGGGACGACGTCGCCCGCAGCCTCGCCAGCGGCGTCATCCAGCGCGTCCCTCGCGAAGCGCCTCCCACCGCCTGCGACGCGCTGCAGACGCCTGCCACCTTCCCCATCAACTTCGCTGTCATGTCCGCGCGGGGCCTCAGGGGATTGAGCGTAACCGAAGCCGAAGTGCGCGCCGCACAGCGCTATGCCTTCAGCAAGCTGAGGCTGGTGGTCGAGCCAGGCGGAGCGGCAGGCCTCGCTGCGTTGCTGGCTGGCAAGGTGGCGGCAGATGGCCGCACCGCTGTCCTCCTCTCGGGCGGCAACGTCGACCCTGCCGCCTTTGCCCAAGTGATTGCGCACGACGGATAAGTTGCATTTGACAATCTAACTCGCACCTCGCACTCTGCCGGCAAGTCTCGGGGGAGATCTGAAAATGCAGGCGCAAATCCTCACGCCCGCCGCGGTTCTTGTGCTGTGGTCGATTGTCATGCTGTTCTGGATGGCCGGAACCCGGCTGCCAGCCCTCAAGCAAAAGGGCGGCCTCGGCAAAGCCAAGCCCGGCGGGCGCGGACAGGACCTCGAAGGCGTCCTGCCCGACGAGATCAACTGGAAGGCGCACAACTACAGCCACCTGATGGAACAGCCGACGCTGTTCTACGCGACCGTGATGATCCTTGCGATCATGGGGGCGGCCTCGTTCGATGTCATGCTGGCATGGGGCTACGTTGCCTTACGCATCGTACACTCGATCTGGCAGGCCACGGTCAATCGCGTGCCTGTGCGCTTCAGCCTGTTCCTGCTGTCAACGCTATGCCTGATCGGCCTGGCATTGCGCGCCCTGGGAGCGACCATGGGCCACGGATAAAGACATCAAAAGAGGGGGAGAATGCCAATGAAGATTGCCCATATCCTGCAACCGGCTGTCGCCTTGATGGCTTGGACCATGGTCATGTGGCTGTGGATGTACGTCACGCGCATCCCGGCCATGAACGCCGCCAAGCTCGATCCCGACAACCTTGCCAAGGACCCCACCAAGACGCTCGACGATCTGCTTCCCGCCAGCGTCCAGTGGAAGGCTCACAACTACAACCACCTGCACGAAGCGCCGACGCTGTTCTATGCGGTCTGCTTGGTCATTGCGGTTGCGGGGGCAGGCAATGGCACCAGTGCCACCGTCGCATGGGCCTATGTGGCCTTTCGCGTCGTCCACTCACTGGTGCAGGCGACAGTGAACAAGGTCATGGTCCGCTTCATCCTGTTCTCGCTGTCGAGCATTGCACTCATGGCGCTGATCTACCACGCCGCGAAGATCGTTTTCGCCGCCTGACTCAGTCGCGGACGAACAGGCTGGCGAGCTCGACGTGAGTCGACCAGCGGAACTGGCCCACCGGCCGCAGTTCCGCCAGCCTGTAACCGCCCGCGATCAGCTTGACCGCATCACGCGCCCAGCTTGCCGGGTTGCAGCTGATATAGACCACCCGAGCGACCTTGCTCAGGGCGATCTGCTCCACCTGCTCCTGCGCGCCCGCGCGCGGGGGATCGAGCACCACCGCCGCAAAGCGATCCAGCTCTTCGACCCGCAAGGGATTGCGGAACAGGTCACGGTGCAACGGGTGGACCGGCCGGCCGTTCGCGCGCGCCGCCGACTGGCAGGCAAGATGCGCATCGCGCGCCGCTTCGGCTGCCAGCAGCTTGGTCTTCGGACCCGCGAGAGCAAAGGCGAAGGTGCCCAGCCCTGAAAACAGATCGGCCACCGTCGACGCCCCAGCCAGCCACTCGCGCGCCGCTCCGGCAAGCGCCGCCTCGCCATCGCCAGTCGCCTGCAGGAACGCGCCAGGCGGCAGGGACACCGGCGTACCGCCCAGCGTGACCGTCACCGGCTCCGGCTCCCACACGCCTTCCGCGCCATAGCCCGAATCCATCGTCAGCCGCGCAAGGCTGTTGTCCCGCGCAAAGTCGAGCAGTGCCTCGGTCTTCGCCAGACCCTCGGCGCTCAGGCCCTTCAGCCCTGCCGACACGCCCTGATCGGCCAGCGCCAGTTCGATATCGACCGCCAGCTTGCGGTCGTTCCATTGCTCCAGCAGCGCGCGCAGGGGCGCAACCAGCGCGAACAGTTCGGGCGCCAGCACATGGCACTCGCGCATGTCGACGATCTTGTGCGAACCCTGCTCGCGAAACCCGATCACCACTCGCTTGCCGATGGCCTGCGCATGCAAGGTCGCGCGGCGGCGCGAACATGGCGGCGAAATGTGCGCCGCCGTGGCCACAACATCCTCTATCCCCTGCCCCTTCGCCGCGCCGACGACGCGATCATGCACGTATTCAGCCAGCGCATTCTCGGACAGGTGCTGCAACTGGCAACCACCACAAGCGGGAAAATGCCGACACGGCGGATCGACGTGGTTCGGGCCGCGCACCAGCGAGCCATCGGCCTGCAGCACATCCCCGGGAGCCGCCAGCGCCGCGTATCTGCCGTCTGCCGTTGCGCCTTCCCCCTTCGCGGCAACACGCACGATCAGCCCAGCTTCACTCATTCAAGACATTCCTTCAAAGCCGCCTGCACGGCATGGGCCAGATCCCCGGCCGTGAACGCCGGCCCGCACAGCCGCGCCGCTTCGCCGTGGAGCCATAGGCCTTCCTCCGCCGCGCGCAAGGCTTGCCCATTCGTGGCAAGTCGGCTGGCGATGGTCCCCGCCAGAACGTCGCCCGTTCCCGCGACCGAGAGCCATGACGAAGCGCGTGGGGCCACCACCGCCTCACCACCGGGCGCCGCAATCAGTGTATCCGGTCCCTTCAGCACCACAACCGCGCCCGAAACCTCGGCCAGAGCCAGTGCCCGATCCCGCCGCAGCCCTGCTCCCGAAAGCCCGAACGCCCGCTCCAGCGCCGCCATCTCGCCCTCGTGCGGGGTCAGCACGCACGGCGCACCCGACAGCATCGCCGGTCGCAACAGCACCAGCGCATCGGCGTCCACGACCGTTGGCCGCCCCGCATGAAGCGCAGCCGACAGCAAGCGCGACGCTTGATCAGACCGTCCAAGACCCGGCCCCACCAAAAGCGCCGAAGTCCGCACGTCAGCCAGCAGGGCCGGACTGTCCCCGGTCACCACCAGTTCGGGCGGCACTTCCGCTGGCGCCGACTGCGCCGCAAGCTTCACGTAGCCTGCGCCAGCGCGCAGTGCAGCCGTCGCCGCCAGCAAGGCTGCCCCCGGCATCTCTCCGCCGACGATCCCGAGCATCCCGCGCCTGTACTTGTGCGCATCGGGCGCAGGCGACGTCAGCCGCAGCCGCTCCAGCACCCGCGCTGCGCCGGGCACCTTCGCTACGCCAATGTCGACAAGCCTGGTTGCCCCCATCGACGCAAACGCGGGCATGGCATAATGCGCATGCTTCCACGCCCCCAGGGCCACCGTCAGCGTCCACTCCGGCAGACCCGCATTCAGCGCCGCGCCGCTATCGCTCTCGATCCCGCTCGGCAGATCAATGGCAATGCGATGGCGATGCAATGCCGCCAGCCCTGCCAGCAGCGCCAGAAGATCATCCGGCAATGCCCGCGTCAGCCCGCTACCGAACAGGCAGTCGACGAACACATCCCCCGCCATCACGCTGTCCGCCGCAACAACCGCGCCCTGATACAGCGCCCTGGCATTGCGCGCTGCATCCGTCGCCGGCTCGCGCGCCTGCACCACCTGCACTGCGTTGCCATGTTCGCGAAGATATTCGGCGATTACCCAGCCATCGCCGCCGTTGTTGCCCGGTCCGCACAGCACGGTCACAGACCCGCCGCCCGCGATCCGTCGCACCCATTCGCCCGCACCGCGCCCCGCCACCTGCATCAGCGCATCGACGCTCGAGCCCGCCGTGATCAGGTCCTCCTCGGCGGCGCGCATCTGCGCCACGGTCAGGACCTGCGAGAGCACGGCATCACGGCTGCGGGGCATCATCCTTCATCCTTGCCGGAAAGCGGTAGCGGTCCCCCGCCACGGAAACTTCGAGCACGCCTTCGGACGACCACTGCGCAGTCGCTTCATCGGCGCCATCGGCCGATACCACGCCGCGCCCATCGTCCACCATCTCGAACCGGCGAAAGCCCCCGGCCTTGTGCCGAACCGTCAGGAAGCGCTTCTCGCCAACCCGCGAATCCTCGACGAAGCATTCCGGCAGAAACTTCGCCGCGCCGCCCACCGCGCAATCGATCACGCGGCCCTTGGGCGTCTCCTCGGCCTTGGAGCAAGCCGCCAGCGCCGCGCAAATCAACAGCGCTGGCAGCGTCTGGCGCATCAATCGATGCCCAGTTGCTTGAGATCGCGCACCGCACCGCGCGCCGCGCTCGTGGTCATCGCCGCATAGGCCTTGAGCGCCGTCGAGATCTGGCGCGGCCGCTCCTGCGCCGGCTTCCAGCCCTTGGCGTCCTGCGCTGCGCGACGGTGCGAAAGTTCCTCGTCGCTCACTGCCAGATGGATCGTGCGGTTCGGGATGTCGATCTCGATCATGTCGCCGTTCTCGACCAGACCGATCTCGCCACCTTCCGCCGCTTCGGGCGAGGCATGGCCGATGGAAAGGCCCGAAGTGCCGCCCGAAAAGCGCCCGTCGGTCAGCAGCGCGCAAGCCGCGCCCAGGCCCTTCGACTTGAGGTAGCTGGTGGGATAGAGCATTTCCTGCATGCCCGGCCCGCCCTTCGGCCCTTCGTAGCGGATCACCACCACGTCGCCAGCCACGACCTGCCCGGTCAGGATCGCCGTCACCGCCGCATCCTGGCTCTCGAAGACCTTGGCAGGCCCGGCGAACTTGTGGATTTTCTCGTCCACGCCCGCCGTCTTCACGATGCAGCCATCGCGCGCGATATTGCCATAGAGCACGGCAAGGCCGCCGTCCTTGCTGAAGGCATGGTCCGCCGAACGGATCACGCCGCCCTCGCGATCGAGGTCCAGTTCTGCCCAGCGCCGGTCCTGCGAGAACGCCACTTGCGTCGGCACGCCACCGGGAGCCGCGCGGAAGAACTCCTGCACGCTCGGCGAATTGGTGCGCTTGATGTCCCAGCGATCCAGCGCCTCGGCCAGCGTGCGGCTGTGCACGGTCGGCAGGTGCGTATGGATCAGGCCTGCACGGTCGAGTTCGCCCAGGATGGCGTAGATGCCACCGGCGCGGTGAACGTCTTCCATGTGCACGTCGTTCTTGGCCGGAGCCACCTTCGACAGGCACGGCACGCGCCGGCTCAACCGGTCGATGTCCGACATGGTGAAGTTCACGCCTGCCTCGTGCGCCGCTGCCAGCAGGTGCAGCACCGTGTTGGTCGATCCGCCCATCGCGATATCGAGGCACACCGCGTTCTCGAACGCATCGAAGCTGGCGATCGACCGCGGCAGCACGCTGGCGTCGTCTTCTTCGTAGTACCGCTTGCAAAGGTCCACCACGAGGCGGCCCGCTTCGAGGAACAGGCGCTTGCGATCCGCATGCGTCGCCAGCGTCGAACCATTGCCCGGCAGCGACAGGCCCAGCGCTTCGGTCAGGCAGTTCATCGAGTTTGCCGTGAACATGCCCGAGCATGAACCGCAGGTCGGGCAGGCTGACCGCTCGACCGCCGCCACTTCCTCGTCGGTCATCGTGTCGTCAGCGGCGGCAACCATCGCATCGACCAGATCGAGCGCATGCTCCTTGCCCTTGAGGATCACCTTGCCCGCTTCCATCGGCCCGCCCGAGACGAACACCACCGGGATGTTGATCCGCATGGCCGCCATCAGCATGCCGGGCGTGATCTTGTCGCAGTTCGAGATGCAGACCATCGCATCGGCGCAGTGCGCGTTGACCATGTATTCCACGCTGTCGGCGATCAGGTCACGGCTCGGCAGCGAATAGAGCATGCCGTCATGGCCCATGGCGATGCCGTCATCAACCGCGATGGTATTGAATTCCTTGGCAACCCCGCCCGCAGCCTCGATCTCGCGCGCGACCATCTGACCCAGATCCTTGAGGTGGACGTGGCCCGGCACGAACTGGGTGAACGAGTTCACCACCGCGATGATCGGCTTGCCGAAATCCTCGTCCTTCATCCCCGTTGCGCGCCACAATCCGCGCGCGCCCGCCATGTTGCGGCCATGGGTGGTGGTGCGTGAACGATAGGCGGGCATTGTGCGAACTCCGGACAGGGAATCAGTTTTTTCTGTGCGACTTGGGAGCGTTCCCTAGCCGACGGAATCGGGCGCTGTCGAAGGTATTAATTACAACTATGTCAGGCCAGAAGCCGCAGAAAACCTGGAGCGTTTTCGAACCAGATGGAATCATCTGGTGACTCGGAAAACGCGGCAAAACAAGAATCTGGAGCGATCCGTCCGATGCAATCGGAACGGATTTCGCTCTAGCTGATTGCAACCGCAACCTGATTGGCGATGCGTGCCAGCCGCTCGGCCCATTCCGCTTGGCCTTGCACGTGACCGATCAGATCCTGCCGCACTTCGATGCCCAGGTAAGGCCTTCCGTCCGCCTCGGCATGGCGGTTCATCGTCGCGTTCAGCAGCTTGCCGGAATAGGGCAGCTGATCCCCGACGCACAGTCCCTCGGCTTCCAGCAGCGGAATGGCAATCCGCGCGGCGCGATCGTCCTCGTTGTAGAGCACGCCGACATGCCATGGCCGCAGCTCGTCGCTTGACGCCAGTTGCGGCGTAAAACTGTGCAAGGAAAGGATCAGCGCCTGCGGCACATCGGCCAGAAGC